>JAFGXQ010000079.1 GCA_016936575.1 Deltaproteobacteria bacterium | reverse complement strand
TCAGAATCAGAATCAGAATCGGTATCTGTGTCCGTATCTGTATCAGAGTCTGTATCAGAGTCTGCGTCGGTATCAGAATCGGTGTCAGCGTCGCTGTCGCTGTCGGCGTCGGTGGTACCTGGATCGCTTGAAATGACCGTACAAGAAGCGACAAGCAGCGATAGCAGCATTATAATCCATGCCCGTTTCATTCAGATAAACTCCTTATTGAAAATTTCAATAGACTTCAGAACATTACAGTTCTGACCAGTATATCATATGCGTCATCAGTGGACACAAGAATAATGTGAGTTGTTCGACTACGGTTTGCTATGGAGAAGTCCGGCAACAGCGGCATTCATAGGGAGCGAATGCGGTGCATTGTTGTTTTCGTTGTAATCGATTGCAATTCCCTTCTTCAATGACTATGCAGGCGGTGTACGCGTTGGCACCTGTAATAGCGGTATGTTGAGAAAGGATTTTTTTATGGAAGCATTCAGTTTTGTTCGACCGGAGCATTTGAGTCATCAGGGATACTTGTTTGGGGGGAATCTTTTAAAGTGGGTGGATGAATACGCCTGGCTCGCTGCGGCGAGAGATTTTCCCGGATACACCCTGGTTACTCGGGCGATGGACGATATTCAGTTTACCAAGCGGGTTCGCATCGGCGCCATATTGCGTTTTGTCACTGAACGGGTCAAGCAGGGAACCACTTCGGTAACCTACGCGGTTCACGTGTATGCATCGAACGATGTTACCCGCGATGAAAAGCTCGTTTTTTCGACCCATGTGATCTTCGTTGCAGTGGATGAAGACGGCGACAAAAAAGCCCTTCCCCAGTTACCCTGAATTGTTCCTTCGACAATGCGATTCCGATGCGTTACGCCGCTGCGGCGGGCGGGTGACGGGCGCATGTTCAACATTTCCGTCGGATGTCCCGTTTTCTGATGTAAAAATTTATCTATAGTGTTATCGTAGAAAAGCTGGAAATTTTTAGAACCGATATCATCTAAATGGATGTTTTAGAAACCGACATAAGAAAAATAACAGGTCATCTGATCCTGAACAGAAAATGAGCAGATTGGGAGATCTTGGGTAACTATTCTGAAGCATTATTTGGATGCAGTCGAATTGGAACAAAAGGGGAATATCATGAAGTTTATAAAAGATGTCGCATTTCGTTTGTCGCGGGCATTCTCGTTGTGGGTGTGGGCAGCGGCGCTGGCCGGAGCGCTGTGCTTCGCATCGGCCTGTGAAGACGCCACCGGTGCCGCGAATCAATGGAACAATGAAGACTCCGATGAGGGGGGAGAAACGGACAATCCGAACTCTTCAGATGAGTCATCGTCATCGGACCCGGACGACAGCGAAAGCGAAAACGTTGATTTGGAAGAGCTATGCACCGGGGAAAATCCGCCCATGGATTTATGCAAAATGGTTTCGGCGCCCGCATGCGGCGACGGGGAACTGAATCAGGACGACGAGGTCTGCGACGACGGAAATACCCTGCCCGGAGACGGCTGCACGGGCATCTGCAAGGTGGAGCCCAACTGGGAATGCCCGGATGTCGGTAAACCCTGTGTCTACAAAATTGAATGCGGAAACGGCGTATTGGAAGCGGGTGAGGTTTGTGACGACGGCAATCTCGCAGCGGATGACGGCTGTAATGCGGAATGTGAGCAGAGCGCCAATTATTCGTGCCCGATTCCCGGCGAAGATTGCATTCGCATCGTTTTTTGCGGCGATGGACGAATTAACGGTGACGAAAATTGTGAGGACGGAAATACCGAACCTGGGGACGGCTGCGATGAAAACTGTGTGAAAGAATCCGGATGGGTATGTGCCGTGCCGGGCGAGGCCTGTACACCCGGTCCCCGTTGCGGCGACGGTATACTCAGTCTGGGCATCAACGAAGCCTGCGACGACGGAAACACCACCGCTGGAGATGGATGCGACGACGAGTGTCAGATAGAGAGTGGGTGGGTGTGTCCGTCTCCGGGGAGTCCGTGTCAGAACACCACCGTATGCGGCGACGGTCGGGTGACCGGCAACGAAGAATGTGATGACGCCAATACCGACCCGGATGACGGCTGCGATGACTGCGATTTGCAGCCCGGATATGAATGTCCGTTCCCCGGCGCGAAATGTCTGGCCGACTGCGGCGACGGCTTTCTCATGGAGAATTTGGGAGAGGAATGCGACGATGGAAACGAGGACGAAAACGACGGATGCACCGCTACCTGTGAGTGGGAGGACGGCTTTGTCTGTTCCGGCACGCCGCCGAATTATACGTGCCGAGAGACGGTATGCGGCGACCAGGTGGTTGAGGGGACCGAAGCCTGTGACGACGGAAACAACAACATGGGCGACGGTTGCACGCCGTTCTGCGATAAGGAGCCGGACTGTAATGCCGGCGCCTGTACCTCCACCTGTGGAGACGGGTTGCTGCTGACCAGTGTGGGCGAAGAGTGCGACGACGGAAACGCGCGCAACGGCGACGGTTGCACCGCAGACTGTCTGGTGGAAGACGGTTTCCAATGTGTACAACCGCCCATCGGCGATACGATGACCGTTCCCATCGTGTATCGGGATTTCGACTATGATCATCCGGATTTTGAAAACGGCGTATCGGGGCAGACAGAGGGGAACCCCGGAATGGTGGAGGACATGCTGGATGCGGACGGCAAGCCGGTATATACGGGCGCGGTCAACAACGCCCACGTGGCGAGTACGTCGTCGTTCGAACAGTGGTTCAGAGATTCAAGCGTCAGTGATACGGTGGTGGATGAACTGGTGCTCTACGACAACGGCAGCGGCGGATTTGTGAATCGATGGGGAGACGACGGTGAACCGTTTGTGTACTATTCCGACGCCGTGTGGTGCGGTCAGGGCGGCGGAACCGGGTGTGACCTGTATCCGGGATGTGTGGAGGGCGCGGTGGATGCGGACGGCAATGATATATCCGCATTGTATGAAACCTATGGCGTGTGCCAGGACCCCTGTGTGTATTGGGGGCCGGAAAATACCAGTGCGTGCATGGTCATCGGTCTGCCCATGGAGGGTAATCCGCTGTTTTATCCGCTCGATGATATTGATAGCCCCGATGTCGGTGTGGCCGCAAAGGTTCCACCGCCGTATGCGGACAGCTGGCCATACGAAGGCGACGAGGATGGTCCCCTTCACAACTTTAGTTTCACCTCGGAGGTACGGTACTGGTTCCAATACAATTCCGACCAAACGTATACGCTCGATTTTCTGGGGGACGACGACGTATGGGTGTTTCTCAACAATCAGCTGGCTGTTGATCTCGGGGGAATTCACACACCGGTGGCGGGTAATTTAACGTTGGAAACCCCCGCGGACGGCGCGGCGTTTGATTTGGTGAACGGCCAGGTGTACGAAATTGTGGTGTTTCAGGCGGAGCGTCAGACCGATTGTTCGTCGTACCAGCTGACCCTGGGCGGGTTCAACGCCGAAGAAACCAAGTGCGGGCCCATCTGCGGCGATGCGGTGATGTCTCCGGGAGAACAATGTGACAATGGTGAGGACGAGAATACCGGTGAGTACGGAAAATGTGGCACAGACTGCACCCGCGGGCCCTACTGCGGCGATGCGATTGTGCAGGAAGAATATGAAGAATGCGATGACGGTTTGAACGTGAGCGCGTACGGCACGGCGTCCACCGGGTGTTCACCGGGGTGTGTGCGGCCGGCTTCCTGCGGAGACGGCATTGTTCAGCCGGAGTTCGGAGAATTATGTGACAACGTCGTGAACGATGGGTCGTACGGCGGATGCAGCCCGAATTGTCTGGGGGCGCCCTGGTGCGGAGACGGTGTGGTGAACGAGTCTATCAATCCCGAGACCGGTGAACCCTATGAAGTGTGTGATGACGGTCTCAATGACGGCACCTACGGTACCTGCGCCGAAGATTGCCTTCTGGGCCCGCGCTGCGGTGACGGCATTGTGCAGGAAGAATGGGGAGAGGACTGCGACGGCGGCGACGAGTGCAGCAGCACCTGTCGGTTCCTCGGTTATTGCGGCGACGCCCTGATTAACTTTGAAATCAATCCCGATACAGGGCTGCCGTTTGAACAATGTGACGACGGCATCAACGACGGCGGATACGGAGAATGCGCTCCCGAGTGCAAACTGGGCCCCTACTGCGGCGACGGCGCCGTGGAGCCGCTCTACGAGATATGTGACGACAGCATCAACGACGGCGGATACGGAGAGTGCGCCCCCGGTTGCGTGCTGGGCCCCCACTGTGGTGACGGCGAGGTACAGCCCGCCTACGAGGAATGCGATTTCGGCGAAGATCAGAACGGCACCCAGGGCGTTCTGTGCACCACCGCCTGCAAGACGATTCACATCGTCGCAGAATAACCCTATTTTAAAAACGCTGCTTGTGGTTTGCTTGCACAGCGGACTGGACGATTCGTCAAGAGATGTTGTCGGGGGAATACGGGTACGGTGGATATGCGTTAGGTCATATAGAGGTTTCATAGATGCTGCATTTTTCGTTTCGCGCATTCCGTGAAATAGTGTTTGTGCCGTTTGTATTGCTGCTGATTTCGCCGGCGGCGGCATCCAATCCGCTGCCGGTGCAGGCAAAGAAGCCCCCAATAGAGGGGTTTCATTTTTCACATAAAGACTGGGAGGTGGCCTGTGACAATACACGAACCTGTCGGGCAGCGGGGTATCAGGCCGAAATGGATGACCGGTCTGTTTCGGTTCTTCTGACGCGAACTGCGGGGCCGGGTACGCCGGTAACGGGGCAGATCACCTTCGGTGATTTTCAGTTCGATGCGCTGGCCGGTGAGCTGTTGCGGCAATACGGCGAGAGCGCAATGGTGGAACTCCGTATCAATAATAAATCGTACGGTCGATTCAAGATGGAAAGCCGAACACTGGAAGCCGTTTTACCGCCCAATCACGTGAAGGCACTGCTGAAGGCGCTCCTGCGCGACAGTGTGATCGAATGGATTTTGGATGAACAGCACCGTTGGGTATTGTCTGACGACGGCGCCGCTGCGGTACTGATAAAGATGGACGAGTTTCAAGGCCGCCTTCACACCCCCGGTGCGTTGGCGCGAAAAGGAAACCGAAAGGAAAATACCGTGTATCCACCGCGCCATGCGCCGGTGATACACAAAGTCGCGCTTCCTCCCACTCGCGCGGACGATTTGCGGCTGGTCCAGGATAAGCCCGCAGAACTCATTGATGCGCTTCGTGCCACGGTCGATTACGATACCTGCAGTATTTTGATGGACCGTGCGACGAAAGATATTGAACTCACGATCATTCGGTTGAGCGTAGACCGGCTGCTGGTCGCTTCGCCATGTTGGCTGGGCGCCTATAACTTTGGAAGCGGCGTCTGGGTTATCAATGATATTCCGCCGTACAATCCGGAAATGGTGTTCGATGGAGCATCAGATGTTCTTCCTGACGGCGATATCGTCGCTTCTCACAAGGGACGTGGCTTCGGCGATTGCTGGTCATCTTCACGCCATACCTGGAACGGAACCGAATTCGTGCCCAGCAGCCAGTCTTCCACCGGAATGTGCCGTTCCTTTGTGGGCGGTGCATGGAATTTCCCCACCCGGGTAACAGATGTTCGCCCGGCGCCGGGGAACTACTGACCCCCAGGAACGGTGTGGGCAGCGTGAGCGATTTTATCTTCGATGTGTTCCGCAGCTCATCCGTCTTCGTGTGGATTGCCAAATTTGATTTTGACGTGTATATCGAGTCGAAACATGTAACTGTGGACACCCAACGATGGTTTGGGCTTGATTTGTGACTTCAACGTGGAGGTTTGGGCGTCATGACAACCAGGAATCGCAATTTTAAACTGTTTTCCCGCGGGGGAATGCATTTGCACATCGCGTTGACAACGGTATTCGTTGTGCTGCTCGCCACCTCGTCCATTGCCGGGCTGACCTACACGTATCTGCAAATATCTCGCGCATCCATGCGTACCGCTTGGCAGACGATGCGAGAGACCAACAGCGGGGTGTATCGAAACGTGGTTCGGTATATCGGCCGCGCTAAAAGCAGCAGTACCGCCACAGAGTGGGCGTTACGCGATGTCGCACAGATTCACGACAACGAGGATAGAATTCTGCCGCTGCTCATCGGACAGATTCGTTCCCAGCGATCGGTTTTCTCGGTAACTGTCGCGGATTCGTCGGGGTCCATGCTGAGAGTCAGCAAGACCTATGACGAACCCACATATTCCGTCAATCGCGACAAAAAGCTTCCCCCGGAAGTCAAGTATCGGATTCAGCAGCTCGATCGGTCGGTCAGTCCAGTGTCCGAAAATTATCAATATCTGAACGCCGATATGGAGGTTATCGACGAGGAAATCCGACCCGCCGAAGATATTACGGAGCGACGGGATGCGCGTCGCAGAAGCTGGTACAAAGAAGCGGTTCGCGCAAAAGAGAATGTGTGGACGGACGTAAAAGTTCGTCGCAACGGTGAATTCGGAACGTCGAATGCAACGCCGATTCTAAATCCTGACGGTACGGTACGAATGGTTGTGTCCTCGTCTATCATTCTCTCCCTCAAAGACGGACTCAGCCGGCGTCTCAATGTGGCGAAAAACGGAATCGCATTTGTTATCGACGGCGATGGACAGCTATTGATGCACCCGGACCAAAGCAAGATTACCCAGTGCCCCAAAGAAGAGGAACGCTGTCGGTTCAACAAAATCAATGAAATCGGAGATTCCGCACTGGAAGCGGCATTTCAGGAATATCAACGGAAAACCGACCTTTCGAAACCGGAGAACACACCCCGACGACTCAACTACCAGGAGTACATGCGACGCATCGACCGGCTCGACCCGCCCCTGCGAAAGGCGTTTGACAAACTGTATAACATCGATGAGCAAAACGAGAAAATCCGGCTGCAGGAGAACCCGTCTGCGGAGGCACGAAAATTGTTGCCTGAGATTTTGTCTGCGATTCGGTACACTTACAATGTGCGGTTTACCGATGCAAAAACCGAGTACCTCGCGAGCTTTCACTCCTTTCCCGGGCGTTTCGGCAAGCCGTGGATTGTCGGCACCATGGTGCCCATTGATGACTTCGTGGGGCGGTTGAAAGCCACGCTCGAACAGGTCGCTGTGTTTTCGGTTGGAATCGTTCTAATTGCCATTATTCTCATTATTATTATATCCCGTCGAATTCTGAAGCCGCTGGCGCACATTTCGAGTGACATGGCGCGAATCCAGAATCTGGATATTGACGAATCGGTGAAGCACGCATCGTTTTTCTACGAAATCGATCGTATCGGTGTTTCCCTCGATTCGATGAAGCATGGTTTGGCGGCGTTCAGCAAGTTTGTTCCCGTCACGCTCGTGAAGCAGCTTATCGCGCAGAAAACGGGGGCGGAGCTGGGGGGCGAGAAACGTCGTCTCACCATGATGTTTACCGATATTCAGGGATTCACAACCATTTCGGAAAGTATGGAAACAGAGGCGCTGTTGCAGCATATTTCAGAGTACCTCGATCGTCTCACCACCATTATTCTCAATCAGAACGGTACGGTCGACAAGTACATCGGTGACGCCATTATGTCGTTCTGGGGCGCTCCCATTGCTGATGAGAAGCACGAGATGCACGCCTGTCGCGCCGCACTCCTGTGTGCCAGAGAATTGAATGTGTTGAACGCCAAATGGGACGAGGAAGGCAAACCCGCACTGGTTACGCGTTTCGGCATCAGCACCGGTGAGGTCAGCGTCGGCAATATGGGTTCCAGTGAACGCATGAACTACACGGTACTGGGCGATGCGGTGAATCTTGCGGCGCGGTTGGAAGGAATCAACAAGTATTACGGCACGCGGATTATTGTGGGCGCGGCGACGCGGGAAGTGGTGAAAGACCAGTTCCTGATGCGGCCGGTGGATATTGTCGCGGTAAAAGGAAAGGTTCAGGGCGTGGCCATTTACGAACTGTTCGCCGCAACCCCCGACGACGCTGAACTGCCGCCTTCAGAAGAGCAGCTTCAATGCTCCGAACTGACCGAACAGGCCTTTGCGGCGTATCTCGCCCAGGATTTCAAAACCGCCTTTTCGGCATATCGGCGTCTTGGTGAGTTGTTCCCCAACGATGTTGTTGCTTCCATGTTCTGCAAGCGATGCGAAGAATATCTGAAAACCCCTCCCGGCCCGGATTGGACCGGGGTTACCCACATGACACAGAAATAACAGACAGAAGCAGCGGAGAATACCACTGATCAGTTTCGGCCCTTTTATGAATTGCGCGACAGTTGCGGCTTCGGTTTGGTTTCAAGCTGTTCCAGAATGATAATTTTCTGCCAGATTTTTCGGCTCAGCCCTGTGGTAAGCGTCTCCAGGTCATTTATTGTAGCCAGCACCACTGAATCGCGAAAATGCTGCGAATAGATGGAAGCGACTTTCCCGGTTAGAGACAGCAGCTCGCTGCAATAATTCGGATAGCGCATGAGTTCGAATGAAGTCAGTTTTTTTTGGGGAGAGGAGTTGGTGAAGATCATCCTCGGCGAGAGATGAGCCGGGTCTTTGGTCAATTGGTGCATATCAATCACATGCGAGATGGAGCGAAGTTCGTGAAGTGCGTCCAGCGCCCGGGAACGCTTGATGCGGGTTTCCATGGTGATGAGAAAAAATATAGCGGCGCTGATGAGAATAATATCGTTCAACCCTGCCTCCATCACTTGAATCAGATTAATCGCGGTCAGGTCAGCCAGGGGCGCTTCCATATAGAGGAAACTGGCTACGATGCCTGTAATTCCCAGGGTAATGACCGCGGCAGCCCCAAGCCGGAGCCACAGATTCGGACGCTCAATCCACAGGGAACGGTCCGCACTTTCTTTAGCCACCGTCGAAAGTTCGCGACAGACTTTGCCGAGACCCGATGAGGGAAACCGGTCTTCTATCCGTTGCAGGAGGCGGTCGATGGTTTCGACAACTTCATTGGAATTCAGTGTTCGATACATACGGTACATCCGTAACGTTGAGAAATTAAAAGTACCGACTATTTTTCCAGGATAATTGCGATTGGGTCAATGAAATTCACGCGGGGAACACAGTGTGCGAAATTAGGTGAATCGAGGTATTCGAAGGTTTGTCATGATGAGAACATATATCGCTGCGCAGATAAATGAATCATGAACACCTTACTCACGGAAGCAAAGTGTTGGTCATTCCTTTTGACGGTCCCAACTTCGACGCGGCGTTGAATGCCGCCTATTCGCTGAAGGAATCGTCGTTGCGGTCGATATGCCATTTGTTATTCTGTGGTTCACCCCCTCTTCACGATTCACGTATGCAATACCGACAACCTGTCGAAAATCGAAAAAATAGAGTAAATAAAACGCTGGACTTGTGCGTTTGTAACTCTATGCATGGGGTTCGATGCATGATTTGCACAAAAGAGGAATGATATGAAAAGAGCGTGGGTGCTATCGGCTGGGTTGATTCTGTTGTTGCCAGCGGCGGTAATTGCGAAAAAAATGGACCGGAGTGATTTGAAGACCGCAAACGATAAATTGAATTATGCGGTGGGATATGATGTGGGGCGTTCGGTGAAGCGCAACAAAATGTCTGTGGACAAAGACATTTTCTTTCAGGGAATGTTGGATGGAGAAACCGACGACGGCAGTTCTGACTCGGGATTGTTAACGGCATCTGAGCGCATTGAAGTCAAGCAGGCGCACGTTCAATTTCGTAGAGAAATCGAACGGGAGGAACAGCTTGCTGCCGCCGATGAGAACCTGAAAAAAGCGAAGGCGTTTTTAAAAAAGAATAAACGACAGAAAGGCGTGACAACCACCGAGTCGGGGCTGCAGTACCGGATGGTCAAAAATAGCAAAGGTTCCAAGCCAACCGTTGAGGACACAGTCACGGTTCACTATAAGGGAACCCTTGTGGACGGCACTGAATTTGACAGTTCCTATCGCAGGAATAAACCCGCTACATTTGCGGTGTCGCGCGTGGTGAAGGGGTGGACCGAAGCGCTTCAATTGATGTCGGTGAGGTCAAAATGGATAGTGTATATTCCCCCGGAACTGGGGTACGGGGAACGGGGCGCCGGGGCAAAAATTCCACCCAACAGCGTGCTGATATTTGAAATTGAACTGTTGGAAATAGACTCTACCCGGGGCGAAGACGGTTCCGGTGAAAACAACACCGATAGTGCAGAGAACGATAACGACGAAAATGAATCTTCTTTGAATGTCGCAGATATTCTCTCCATCGGCGTGTACAGGGGAATCGGATACCAGAACAACGGCACGTCATGGTCGATTGAAATCACCGTGGGCGAAGAGACGTCAACAATCAAATACCCATCGCTTTTTTGCGGGGGCGTGCTTTCGGTGAAGCGGGTGACGGACACACGCGTGGAGTTTTACGAAGACATCACCTACGGAGACAACTGCGTCGACAACGGTATCACGGTTGTGTCGACAACAGATGCGGCAGATACCTTTCACTATTACTGGCAGTACGACAACGGTGTTGCCGGCGCCGTGGGAACAGTCAGACGAGACAAGTAGCGCTGGAGCAACGCAACTTTCTTCGACAAGAAGGGGCAAAGTTGATTTAAGAGATGTCTGTTGAATCGAGACCGGCGTAATCTTTTTTGCTTGCGGCGGTTTCTCTGCTAATGATGTTCAAAGGAAACGGTTAACAGGAGATTCTGATGTTGCAGACCGATTTAATTATTTTATGGATTTTTCTGATCGCTGCATTCGCCGGCTGCGAATCTTCCGACGGTATCCGCGGGGCCGGCGATTCAGATATGGAAACAGACGATACGTCTGAATCCGACGCTGATGCGGATGCGGATTCCGATGGAGACGCAGATTCCGACGCCGATGGGGATGCAGACGCGGATTCAGACGGCGACACAGATATCGCAGCGATCGAATATATTTTGCCGCCGCCCAGTGAATGCTCCAATCAGTTTTCAGTGGACGGTTGTTTTGTCGGTGTGACCAGCAGTACCTGCGGAGGCGTGTGTACCAATGATTACGGGGCGACCTCAAAAAATGCATGCGAAAGCGGTAAAGAAGGTGTTCCGGTACAATTTGCCTGCACGCGTCACATGCTGTTTTCTCCAGAGATGGAACAGGCGCTTGCCGATTGTACAGAGCGCCAATGCCCAGGCCTCGGGCCCCACCGGGTTTGATGTGTTCATGGGCGCGGGCGGATTCGGCGTATTCAATGCCTGCAGCGATACTGTGCCGTTGGGGTCGATGAACGGCGATTATCTGTACACCAATTATCCGGCATATGGACAGGCATTCAACGGCGGCGTCAAACCCGGTCCCGACAGTATGGCCTGTGACCAGGGCGGCAACCTGACCGATGCCCTCATTGATGCCGATACCTGTCAGCAAAAAATAGAAGACGCGTGCAATGAAATCACGGCTGACAATTCCACATTGCAAACAGTCAGCCGTTCCAGTTGCATTTTGTCGAATCAGGCGGAACACTACTACCGTGAAAATTGGAACGTCTATGCCAGGCACGTTGCCTGCCCAACCCACCTTACCGATGTCACCGGGTGCAAACCCGGCGGGCAGGATGGACTCCCGGCCCCCGACCCCGATGTGCAAACCGCCTCTCAGGCGGCGTCCGCCGGGTTCTCCTCCGTGTATCATACGACGACCATGCAGGATTGCTGTATGCCCACCTGTGCCTGGAGCAACCACGTGACCATCGAAACACTGAACGGATACAACTCCTTTTATTCCTGCGACGTCGCGGGTGTTCCCATCACCCAATAGCGAGAAAAGGCTTTTGGGCGGTTTTTTCTTTTCACGATTTCAAATATGGCCTGTCCGTTGAAATCACAGAGAGATTTTATGTATTTTCGCAGAGAGAAACCGCAAATCGATTTACAGAGATGGTAGATAATCCCTACCCTTTTACTGGGACACCTCTTTTCTGACGTTGCGATGGCTCTGTCACCCATACTTGAATTTTACGTTTCCCCTGAACTCGCAAGAGTCTTCGAAGTCATCTATTTCGGAGCAAAAGATTTCCCGAAATTTTCAAAGAAGCGCCTTACATAGAGTGTTTTGTGACAAAACAGCAACAATCAAGGGAACCCCCGAAGGAGTTTATCAAATGAAAATCACCACTCAGTCTTTTCTGGCAATGTTGTTATTCGTATCTTTTTTTGGTTTCACCGCATGCGGCGGCGACGATACCGATGCCTCATCGGATGGTGATGCGGATGGGGATTCTGATTCCGATTCCGATTCTGATTCAGACTCAGATTCTGATTCCGATGCGGATTCTGATAACGATTCTGACAATGAGGTGGATTACAGCTGCATTGACGACATCGCATGGCACCGCGACAACATCAACACCGAGCCGGTGGGGCCGGCGGATGTGGGCACCAAGGAAGCAAATGCGTTCGGTCTCTACGATATGCTGGGAAATGTGATCGAATGGACCGCAGATTGTTATCACGATACCTACGATGGCTATCCCAACGCCGATACCGGCGCAGCCTGGACCGAAGGCGCTGCAATATGCGACATGTATGTGCTTCGCGGCGGCTGCTATGCAGCTCCGCTTGATACCCTGAGAGTTTCCCGTCGGGAATCCGCTACCCCGACCAGTTACGGCACCTGTGCTCCCGGTATTCGCTGTGCACGTGATGAAGATGCAGCGCTGAATGAAGATAACATGGCCCTCACCCAGGATTTGGATTGGGTTCTCGTTCCCGGCGGCACCTTTCAGATGGGATGCACCGATGAGGGTGCTTCCGAATGTCGAACGAATGAATTTCCGGTTACTGAAGTTACCGTTCCCTCCTTTTATATGACTACCGTCGAAGCCTCGGCCATCGATTATTACGCCATTACCGGACTGACCCCGAATGTGGATGAATCGACTCCACAGCGTCCCGCAAACGGTATCTGGTATGAAAACGCTCAGGCATTCTGTGAAGCGCTCGGTGGACGCATTCCCACTGAAGCAGAATGGGAATATGCGGCCCGCGCCGATAATATCAACGCATACTACTGCGCGGAATAGAGGATAACAGGTCGGCGTTGATTGGCCGCTGACGCCGCGTCACTTGCTTTTTACACATCAAGGAGAATTTACATGAATAAAGAGGTAGTACTTATTCTGTTTTGTTTGTGGGCGGCGGCGCTTGCGTTCGCATGTTCTGATGATACGCCCGGTGATGCCGCTACCGACGCGGATGCGGATGGAGACAGCGACAGCGACAGTGACGGGGATGGTGACGCGGATTCCGATTCAGACGGAGACAGTGACAGTGATTCTGATTCCGACAGTGATTTCGTATGCGACCACGATATAGATGAATTCAGCTTCTTTGTCATGAGTCTTGAAGCCATTCAGGAACTGTCTCAGAATGAAGAAGGGTTCGGTGGAGATCTGGGAGGGCTGGACGGCGCCGATGAAAAATGCCAGATCACTGCGGAGAGTGTGGGGTCCTGCCGGGAATGGCGCGCATTTCTAAGCGTTACCGACGACGGAAACGGAAACCCGATTAACGCCATTGAACGCATCGGCGAAGGCCCCTGGTACGGCATGTATTGCCCCGACTACCCGGAAGCCCCGAACGCAGCGGATTGTGAGTTTCTTCTCATGTCTGAAAACCTTGATGGTCTGCGGAATATGCGACCGGACGGTTCAGACCAGGTGGTGCTCAATTACAATATGACCGATTGGACGTTCAGCAACTGCCTCACCACTGAACTTGGAAACTGCAACCATTCGTACGGCGACACCCACGATACCCTCACCGGGTCCAACATCGAAGGTCTGCTGTATGATGC
This sequence comes from Deltaproteobacteria bacterium, assembly GCA_016936575.1. Taxonomy (GTDB): domain Bacteria; phylum Myxococcota_A; class Polyangia; order JAAYKL01; family JAAYKL01; genus JAFGXQ01. The sequence goes on along the minus strand of JAFGXQ010000079.1, from coordinate 19,032 downwards.
CGATCCTATTTATACCTGTATGGATTGGACCAGCACCGATGTGAATGTGCAGCTCCCGATTGGGCACTCCTGGCCGAGAAACAATCAGGACGACAACAAAGATGCGGCCCATTGGATTCAGTCCCATACCATCTGCAGCGGCGGCGGGCCGGGTGGAATGCCGGGCGACACAACCGGCGAGTGCAACGGATGCGCGGCCAATATCAACATCACCGATTCTTTCGAAGAAGGCGTCGGCGGCGATGGCGGCTACGGCGCCTGGTACTGTTTCGCCGTTGACTAGGAAAATCAGTTCTTACGAGTTGACAGAATTTGCCGAACCTTCTGCTGCAGCCCATGACGGGAGTACGATTTCTGGATGAATTGCATATCTTCATCCACAATGCCTGTGGGAGAAAGGATGTCCGCGGTATATCCGGACACATACAGATAGGCCGCGTTCGGACAGATGTTTCGCAGGTTTTCGATCAGTTCCTTCCCGTTCATTTCGGGCATAATGACGTCGGAAATGATCAAATCGATTTTGTCTCCAACGTCGGCGGCCAGTTCGAGGGCCGTTTTGGGTAAGTTGCTCGAAAACACGGAATAGCCCATACGTTCAAGCATCAGTTTCGTCATTTCCAGAACGGCTTCGTCGTCTTCTACCAGTAGAATGGTTTCTTTGCCTGGTGCGGTTTCATCGGCGACATGGGCGGGGTTGATGGATTTGTCGGGCAGAATAACCTCGGGGAGGTAAATGGAGAAGGTGGTTCCGGCGCCGGGGATGCTTTCGGCGTTGATGCTGCCCTGGTTTTGTTTCACAATTCCATAGATGGTCGACAGACCCAGTCCGGTACCTTCGCCGACTGTTTTGGTGGTGAAAAACGGTTCGAAAATTTTTTTCAGGGTTTCACTGTCCATGCCCATTCCATCATCGCTGACAGTGAGTCGGATAGAGTTGCCGGGAGACTCGGTCAGGTGACTCTGGTCGGTGACGGCATCGATGGGAGTTTTCTGGGTGCGGATGCGAATAACACCGCGGTCGCCGATGGCATCGCGGGCGTTGATACACAGATTTGTCAGAATCTGACCCACCTGAGACGGATCGCTGGTGACCATGCATGGGGTGTCGCAAGGGCTCCACCGCAACACAATGGATTCGCCGATGAGCCGTTTCAGCATGCCGAGCATGCCCGAAATTTCACTGTTCAGGTCGATATTTTTCGGTTCAATGGTCTGCTTTCTGGCAAATGCGAGCAGCTGGCGCGTCAGTTTGGCAGAGCGGTCGGCGGCCTTTTGAATTTCGACAATGTTGTCGTAAATGGGGTTGGTCGGTTCGATGGTGTCAATGATCATCTCGCTGTGCCCAATGATAATGCCCAGCATGTTGTTGAAGTCGTGTGCGACCCCCCCCGGCCAGTCGGCCCACAGATTCCATCTTCTGTGACTGGCGCAGCTGTTCCTCCAGTTTATGTGTTTCAGTGACATCGTTGAGACAAGTAAAGATGTACGGCTCATCATTGAGGCGAACCATCCGTGCCACAAACTTGGCCTCCACATAAATGTCATCGTCGCGTTTGAAACGACAATCACCGCCCACCGGACCGCCGGTTGTTTTGAGCTTTGATACAACCTCGTCCCGGTTTTCCTTGGTTTCCCAAAAACGTGTGGTTTGGGGTGAACTGCTGAGAATGAATTCTCGGTTGTGACCTGACATCTCACAGAATGCGTCGTTGACTTCTACAAAACGGCCATCCTGTACATTTGTCAGCGTCAGACCGAACGGTGACATTTTGAAAAGTGTATGAAATTTATCTTCGCTTTGCTGCAACGCCAGTTCGGTTTGTTTTCGCTTGGTTATGTCTTCAAAAATAGTCGCGAACTGACCCTTTTGCGGAGAGTATGCCGACACCGAAAACCAATGCTTCATCGCCGCGGCCTCCTGTTCGAACCGAATTTTTTTGCCTGTCAGCGCCACTTCGCCGTACTGGCCGATCCAATCGGCAGGGTCCTGGTCGATACCGGGGATAATTTGGGTCACGCGCTGACCGATGATTTTTTTGCGTGGGAGTCCGGTGATGTTTTCGAACGCTTCATTGGCTTCCAGAAAGATATAATCAATCGGTTTGCCGTTGCTGTCGACCACGATTTCGTGCAGCGCGAACCCGTTAATCATGTTTTGAAAAAGCGAGCGATATTTCGTTTCGCTTTCCTTGAGCGCAATTTCGGCCTGTCGCTGCTCGGTCACATCCGTTACCGTGATAAATGTTTGAAACGGTTCGACTTCGCCATCTCGAAATTCGGGCACCGCGTCGACTTTCAGCCAGATAAACTGTCTTGCGTGGGGGTTGAACACTGCCAGACGAACGTTTCGAACCGCTTTCCCGGTACGAAGCGCGACAATCGACGGGTGTTTCTGCCAGTCGAGATCCGCTCCGTCATCGCCGAGTACCCGCCATTCCGGGTTCATTGACGTACGGCCCAAAAATTCATCGCGCGTAAGACCAAACAGTTCCAGCGCTTTTTCGTTCACATCGATGAGCTGCCCGTCGGCGCGTTGATAGAACACACCGGCCACATTGTTCGAAAACAGGGTCTGATATTTGCGCTCGCTTTCAGATAGCGATGTAGCCGAATCGGTGCCTTCGAAAGAAGTGCCCGGTTGATCGGACTTTGAGATAGACATAATATTTATTATCATCCTTTACATGTACCAGTATTGTATTATCAGATTGCCAATATACCATTTCCCACCATGTGTGCCAGTCGCATAAAACTATAACGCGTTCGTTTGAGAGTACTCGTCGGCCCTGACGAACGCAAGACTGCCGGCAACGTCTTCCGGTGATTTTTAAGCATCGATGTCGATGGTTGCGAAGGCGGTATGTGCAGGTGCTTATTCGGCCGAATTGATGCGCTGTTCATACTTTTTGATGAAGCGCCTCTGTTCGTCCGTGATATTGATAGTCATGAATTGGCAGACATTGGCTACGGCCTCTTCTGCGGTCCAACCTTCAATGGAAATGGCAATACAGCACACCGCTATCGCGGTACGGCCGACACCAGCGTGGCAATGAACCGCCAGCCGACAGGGCTTTGACAGAATGGATTTGGCCGTTGACACCATTTCGAAAATTGAATCCATCGATGGCGCCATCCAGTCTTTAAGGACAAAACGGGAGTAGGCAATACCGGCGGTGTCATACTTGTTCAATAGATTTCGACGGCATTTTTCCTCCAGCTCTTTATCTGTGACGAGTACGAAAACGTGGTTGATTCGATTGCGTTTATATATTTTGAAAACTTGATTGCGCGGGTCATACGCCCCGTAGGGCATGGGGCTCACATATAGTTTTCCGGAGAGAGACAGGGGAATGTGGCGAAAGAGTCCTTCATCGGGATCGGGAACCAATTGACGTAGAATTTTTTTGAATATGTTCATGTATTCGCGTTTCGTTTTTCCAACCGGTGGATTCATTATTCGTACGCCCGACCGCAGGGGCCGGGTGAACAAGTTGTATCGGACAAGCGTTGCCGAATTCTTAGCAGGTTTCAGCCCAATTGCGAACATCAAATGTCATCGAACCGCTGCCCTCTGGATAAGTAACGAATGTCGGAGTTGTGCTTTGGAAAAATCAGCGGCAAAAAAAGAAATCTCATTATAAAATCTCTACTGACATAACGGTGTCAGCAGGGGGGTGGTATGCATGGGGAAGTTCAACAATCCTTAACGATTTTCACGAAGGAGAAAACCATGGACGTACAAAAGAATACCCCCCTGATTTGCACCGCCGATCTATCCGGACAAAAACAGTTTTATCAGACTTACTTCGGTTTTAAGACGGTTTTTGACGCGCCCAACTATTTGGCGCTGAAATCCAAAAACGGCAGCTGTGAAATTGCATTTATGCCCGCCGGACAATGCGGGATGAAAAATTATGACGGTGGAACCCTCACCCTTTGCCTGCAGGTGGACAACGTAGACAAAGCGCACGACCGGCTTGCGCAAAGCGGACTCAACGTTGTACAACCGCCGACAGACACCCCTTGGGGAGATCGCAGTGCGGTGGTACTCGATCCCATCGGCATTTCGCTGTATTTGTACGAGAAGATTCCAATGCGGGAAGAGTGTAAACAATTTTTACAGGAGTAACATGCGCCGCGCCGACCGCCTCTTCAAAATCATTCAGATATTGCGCTGCCGTCGGTTGAGCACCGCAGCCTATTTGGCTGAACAGCTTGAAATTTCTACCCGCACAGTGTACCGCGACATCAATGATTTGGTCTGCAGTGGAGTGCCGATTGTCGGGGAAGCGGGGGTCGGATATGCGCTGGATAAAAGTTTTGAATTACCGCCGCTAATGTTCTCTATCGACGAAATCACGGCTCTGCAACTGGGGGCTCGCCTGGTGCAGAGTTGGGCCGATGACACCATGGCTCGCCATGCGGAAAGCGCCCTGCAAAAGATTAACCAGGTTCTGCCGGCGCATTTGCGGGTGCAAATACAGCGAACCACCCTCATGGCGGTCAACCTCGCCCCTGCGCCCAATGTGCTTTCTTATTTTTCTCCTTTGCGAAGCGCGATTGACTGCAAACAGATTCTGCGATTGGACTACACCGACAGGGCCGGCAACCAAACCTGCCGTGTCGTGCGCCCTCTGTGCATGACCTTCTTTGCGCCTTTTTGGCTGCTGACCGCCTGGTGCGAAACCCGCCAGGACTTTCGAAACTTCAGACTCGACAGAATCGACCGCATGGACGTAACCGACAGCCATTTTCAAGACGAACCGGGCAAAACCCTGGCCGATTTTTTAGAAACCGTCCAACCAGGCGATGAAGGAAGTGATGGCTCTGGGGGCGTTGTGGATGTGATTTGCAAGTAAACAAACGGAATATTTGCCTGTGCCGAACTTGTTCAAGTCGAAACGTAAAAATGTAAAAATTTATTTTGTATATTTTATTGCCAACGAAATACAATTGCCGACAGGCAGGAAAATGGAATCCGGTCCTGGACGCGTTGTTTTATTTCTGCTGTAGTATTTTATTGGAGTATGAAATACAATCACATCATGCGTTGTGTACGTTTTGTCATCACCGTCGTTATCACCGGATGTGTCTTTTTGGGATGCAACACAGATCTTCCGCCCATCGCCTGGGAGGGGGAGAAAATTCGATTTGCAACCACCGAAGATCACCTGCCTTGCGGACATGCGCTCGAAGTACTCGATGCGGATGTGGCGAACATGGAAGAACAACTCGGTCTGCCCCTCGGGGGCGGTGTAAAAATAACCTACTATTGGCTGCCCAATCACATGTATCTTTCCCCTTGCGACGACTGGTCATCTGGATGTGCGAGCGGTTACACCATTTATACCACTCAGAGTTCCCATCAACATGAACTCGTTCATATATTAACATCGGCCTTGGGGCCCGGACATGCGTTTCTGTCCGAGGGATTTGCCGAAGCGTTCAATCAACACAGCCGTTTTGAACTGAGCGATGAAGGAAATATAAAAGAGCGAATCAGGCGATGTCTCGTCTCTCATGCCACTTCTGTGAATATTGACTATCAACTGGCGGGGAAGTTTGTTCGTTTTCTGATCAGTGAATATGGTTTGAAAACAATAAAAAATGTATACGCGCGAATTCGTCCCGGCTCTGACGCCGCTGATTATGACCAGGTGTTTACCGGCACTTTGGGAGACTCTCTCGATACAGTCATTGATCAATTTGTTCGCACAGCACCCGACTGTTACGCCACTCCGGGCAATTGTCACGATATGGCTCCGCCGACCCAATGGGAAAACGGCGTTTGGGAACATCGATTTACCCTGTCATGTGCAGCGGCCGAAAAGGCATCCGGGGGCGAGACGTTTCAATCTGTGGTGGTCGATGTGCCGACGACAGGCCCCTATAAGTTGGAAGTGGAAGGCACCTTTGGATTTAAACTGGCCATTCGGTTGGCGCCCTGCAGTACTGTGAATGAAAACTGCTATTTCACTAACATACAAGCATACGCCGGTGAAGTTCGCGTTGCCGGCCTCGACCAGGGCAGATACGAGATTACCGCGGCGGGACCGAATGCCGAAACCACGTTTATAACGCTACGTCTATCTGAGCTGTAGGCAATAAAACATCCGCGCAGGTTTCCAGACCGGGACCGTAATCGGGAATATTCACAGTTGCGGAAATCTTTTTCCCGGCGCTGTCGTAGGTATAGGTGGTGGCTCGTTTAACTTCCCAGGACGCATCCTCATTGACGCGCGTCTCGAGCACCTGAGAAAGCATATTTTCCAACTCATCATAGGTAAAGGCGCTGCGTGTCGCATATCCGTCATCCATCCACTCATCCAGATACAGCACTACATTGCCGTTTTCATCGAGTTGTCGCGTTCGTAAGGACTCCAACGCACCGTTCACATACCGCTCACACAATCGTTCTCGTTCTTGTTGTTGCGCATCAAATGTCTTTTCGCAATGCTCCTCCAATATCCCGTCCTGGTTGACGTCTTTATCTTGAACGATTCGATTTCCCAGTTCATCGTATTCGTACAAGTATTCCGTCCGCGTCGTAATCAACCCCACCTCTTCAACAAGTAATGAAATGCGTTGATTCAACTCATTGTAGGTGTAGGTGTAACTGGTAGATACATCAATCGTATCATCCGCGCCCTCGTCCAACTCATATGTGGAGAGCCGGCCGTCGCTATGGGACGTAAACATTTCCCGTTCGTCGGGGGTGTTGTCGGCGCCCAAATCTAGTGTTCGCGCCGACAAATGATGATTGTCGTCGTATTCGAGAGTATATGAGAACGTTGCGTGCTCCTCCGTAATCACTTCTCCATATTCATGAAACGACACGTTGAAGTCTTCTCCGTTATACAGAAAAAACACCGTGTCGCCCAGTTCGTTCAACTCGTGGGTGGTCTCGAACTTCACTCTGCCGTCCGTCCGTATTGTGCTGGTTTCCACTACACTCGGCCAACCATCTTCGGTGGTTGCGAACGCGTAATTCACGTAGGCATCCACAGTACCGTCCGCCTTCGCATCTAGAGTTTGCTCTACCAAATTTCCCAGGTCATTATAGGCATAGAGTATTTCAACGAGACACGTATTGCTGTCCACAGTGACTTCTTCAGGTTCAACAACTTCTTCCACATCGGCATCTTCCTTATGTTCGTCGATTTCCTGTTCCTTGTTTTTGGGTACGTCGTCGTTGTTGCTATCGTCGTCGGCAGCGTTGTCGTCACCCGCTTTACAACTCGCCATCAGAACCAGGGCGGCTGCCCATAGCCAAATTTTCCATTGTTTTGTCATCTTAATTCCTCGTTCCGTCATTCCCGCGCCTGCGGGCATCCAGAAAACAGATAACCTGGCCCCCCGACGGTGCGCGGGGATGACGATTCTTGTCAATACTAGTTTCTGTTTACGTCGTTTCGAACATTAAATGCTGTCCTAAAAATCAATCACCAAGTCAACACTGAAATATATCATGTACTGGTCACCAAACGATGTGCTGACCAGGTACGTCCAGGCGGTATGCACAGCCGGAACCAGTTTCATCTCTTTCACTATCGTGTAGGGAACAGAGAGACCAAATTCAAAATCGAAAATGGTATCCTGCAGGATGGATGGGTCTGCAAAAAGTTTGTATCCCATTCCAAGGTCGAAATCGACGGCCACTTTAGGGTGAAATTGATATGCTTTTCCAAATTCAAAATGGCTGTACATGTATCGGTTGTCGCGAAGCCGTCCTTGAACGGGGGCAAAATACGAGATATTCAAACCAAACCGAATGCCGCTGTGGGTGCGATAGCCGATTCCCACCGCCGGTTCCAGGTAGGACGGCCAATGCACCCCGGTGATGCGAGAACGGGAAAACGGGTAACAATAGTAGGTAAATGATGCCGACAAAGTCAGTTTGTTAAAAAAAGTGTAGTCAAATCCCGTAGCGAGATCTTGTTCGGCGCCCACCCCCGAGTCAACCAGATATGCGCGATTGTCACCGTTGATTTGAAAAAAGCTCGCATACTTGAACCAAAGCCCCGGGTGCAAAACAGTCCACGTCACTGCGGGAGAATACACGGCGTTTTGATCGGACTGAGACGTTTCTTTGAATACGTTCATCCCCCGAAAATTGTATATGGAGCTAACAAACGAAGACACCCGCACGCCGTTTTCATGGTCTGCTGAAGGTGAGGCTTCGTTTGCCGTTGCGCGCTGTGAATCGGTTTCGGTTGTTTGGGTGATGTCCCCGGTTACCGGCTCGGGATGCTCCGTGGTTTCCGGCACGATTTCCTCTCTTTGAGTTTCATCACTTGTTTCGGGCTGAGTTTTCTCACTTACTTCCGGCTGGGTTTCCTTACCGGTTTCTGTCGTGGTTTCCAAGTCGGGCGCAGCCTCGTCTGCTTCCGCAATCCCCGGACACCACACAGCTATCCATTCGACAAATAGTAAAAATACAATTAACCGCGATACTCGCATGGTTCGCCTTTCCATTCGATTCGTTCGTGACGCTACAATACTTCGGCAACGGCCGGTCGTCGAGTGCTTTCTTTTTAGCCCATAGGGACCTGAGGGGACGGGACCTGAAGGAAAGAAAAGGAATGGGGGACGGTACTGTTGGTTTCGAATTTTGGAGTGTCGATGCCCCTGAGTGGGTGATTATGGCACTGGCACCGGCGACGTGGGATTCACCGAAAATGAATGGATTTTAACCGAACAGCGCATTTCATAGGGGCCGCGCAATTGTATTGATATTGATGTTTTGAAAAAGAAGCAGTGGCGCACCGCGAATTTCTTTTACCATACTCCGAGTGTACCGCCGCCGAACGCAGTATATGGTCATAAACTTTCTTTCCAAAAAAAGTTGCCGGCTACTGTGCCCTTTTTTTAAGGAAAAAGTGGAAATGCATCTTTTGCCCAGGCTGACCGGGGTACGTATCGAGGGTGACTATTATTTTAGAAATCTAACCGGTAAAAAGCAGTATCCGCAAATTTATTTTCCGTATCATTCTTATTTTTGTTAGAGTTTTCTGCGTAGATGCGCGGGAACGATGAAATGCCGCATCTGCGGGCACGACAGTTTGATTTCTGTGGGGGAAAGGCAGGAACGCAGTGGTACTTCGCTATACAATATCGGTGTTGTTCGGTTGGTTTGGTGTGTGTTGTATGATTTTGAGTATCAGCGGCTGCGAACAGCGGGAACAGCAGAGTTGTCGCATGGCCAATGAGTATGTGGTGGCGAAAAACGAATCCGCCCCGGGCGCGTTGGAAGTGATGCGGCTGGACCCGGACCGAATCGCGGTGTTCTGGTCGGCGGACGGCACCAGCTTTTTTTCGCTCATCAATAACGACGGCATTCCTCAGACAAAACCGTTGGAATTGAGTCCGAAGGCGCAGGCGCCCACCGGAGAAACCAAAACATTCTGGTCCAAACATAAACAATACCGTCTGAACGCGGTTTCCATCAGCGCCTCCAGAATCTCTGATGACCAGTTGGCCGTTTCCCTGCTGTGTCTGGCGGGTGACAATGCGACTGCGGTGTTTTCGGTACGGGTGAATGTGCGCACCCATTCGGTGGAGCGAATAGCGCGTGTGGGAACCAGCGGATTGTATGCCAGACACATATCGCAGATGGTTCATCAGGGGAAGCTGGTGGTGGGATGGCCCGATACCACCCACACACCGCAGCAGGTTCGGATAGCGGTGCTGAATGCGCAGACCCTGGACGAGATTTCGTCGTCGGTCATCGCGCAAAAAGAAGCGGTATTCGGCCCGACCCTGCAGTCCAACGGAAATGCGGCGGTGGTGCTGTGGTCTAAGGTGGCAGGAAAGACGGTTCCGCTTTTTGCGACGCCGTACGATAAACTGGAAACTCCCGACAGCGAACAGTTGGTCGATACGTTGGAATTGTTCCACGCGGATGCTCACGCGGTACCGTATCGAAAAGGGTTCGCCGTGGTATATCGCGACAATCGGGATGGTGACCGCACAGAGGAATTTTATTTCACGGTGATTGATGCGACCGGTAAGAAGCGTCAGGCGGCGGAGCGAATTTCTCGAGCGGATGGACCTCAGGGGCCGAAGTTGTCGGTGGGCGACGAGTTTCTATTCAGTGCGGCGATTCGCTCCTACAACAACAATTATCTGGTAGGATTTAATCGTTTTAGTTCGTCCGGAACCAAAACCGGCGGCGAGTTTCAGGTGTACGCCGACAAATGTGATTTCACCCGCGCGGGCATTGCCACCAGCGGAGACAAGGTGGTTTTGGTATATGCGGAAAATGCGGGATCTTCGGGGCGGATTCTCGCTTCGACCATTACTTGCGGCAAAAAAAAATAGCCGTTCGGCGCGTGGATGTTCTATAATGTGGAATTGGTAACCGGCGTTCGCTAAACGCTGGATACAACTTTTTAGATTTAAAACTTAAAAAAAAGTAAGGATAAATGAAACACGCGCAACTGGTTATTTTGGCAATCGCTTTATCTGCAGTCTTTCTTTCCGCATGTTCAGGTGGCGATAACACAGTGATTTACAAGAATTGTGTTGACGATACACAGCAGTGTAACGGAGAGACGGTTGTACATTGTGTGAATGGGCAATGGGAAGTGTTTTCAGAATGCGACATGTTCGGTATGATGTGTGCACTTGAAAACGGGGTGGCGGAATGTGTGGAGATCGGCGATTCCGACGCCGACGCTGACAGCGATTCCGATACGGATAGTGACACGGACACAGATAGTGACACGGACACAGATAGTGATACGGACACAGATAGTGATACGGACACAGATAGTGATACGGACACAGATAGTGATACGGACACAGATAGTGATACGGACACAGACAGTGATACGGACACAGATAGTGATGCGGACACAGATAGTGATACGGACTCGGACAGCGACACGAATTCGGATACGGACAGCGATACCGGTACCGATACGGACACCGGGATTGAAACGGACACCGGAACGGATACCGGGCCGGTTGTGGTGGAGTGCGGCGAGTTGGACACCAACGTGAACGGCGGCGTCAGTCAGACGCTGTTTATCAATCACGTCGGATACAACAGCGGCGGTGCGAAGCTGGCGGTGGTTGAGGCCACGGGGACGCTGGCGACATTTCAGGTGGTGGACAACACTAACGATGTGGTGGCATGCGGCGATTTAATTTCGCACGACTTCAGTGCCTGGGGCGGCGGCCCCAATTATTATGTGGCCGATTTCAGTTACTATCAGGAACCGGGTACCTGCCGCGTATATGTGAACGGAAGCTATTCTGAAACGTTCGAAGTCGGCGATGACCGGTTGTTCAATGCGACCGTGGCTGATGTGTTGAATTATTTCAATCTGTCGCGTGCAGATCACTACGAAATTGTCAGCGCCGATAGTTCTGCGCCCAAGTATGGTACGGGCGGTTCATACGATGTGCATGGTGGTTGGTACGATGCATCGGGAGATGTTTCCAAGTATCTGTCGCATTTGAGTTACGCCAACTATTTCAACCCGCAACAGATTCCTTTGGTGGCGTATGCGCTGGCGTATGCGTACGAAAAAGGCGCCGACAATCTGAACAGCCTGGGGCTTCGCAGTGCCATGTTGAGCGAAGCGGTATACGGGGCGGATTATCTGGTGCGCATTCAGGATAGTTCCGGATATTTTTACATCAATGTGTTTGACGGCTGGAGCGGTGACCCGGATGCCCGCGACATTTGCGCCTTTGAGGGGAGTGACGGATACAAGACGTCTGATTTTCAGGCGGCGTTCCGCGAAGGCGGGGGCTTGACCATTGCGGCGTTGGCCAGGATTTCAACCCTGGGAAGTAACGGGGACTTTAACACTGCGGAGTATCTCTCCGCCGCAGAAACCGGGTTTGCTCATTTGCAGGCCAACGGCTCGTCATATTGTGACGACAACACCGAAAACGTAATTGATGATTACACCGCGCTACTGGCGGCATCTGAGCTGTATGCCGCTACAAACAACAGCACGTATCTGACTGCGGCCAGAACCCGCGTGTCCAACCTGTCGAACCGTTTTCACAGTTATGGGTATTTTATTGCCAACAACGTCACCCGTCCGTTCTGGCATGCGTCCGACGCGGGTCTTCCGGTGGTGGCGCTGGCGCGGTACACCGAAGTGGAAACCGATGCGGCCAGTACTGTGACAGCGTTGAATGTCATTGAAACTCATCTGCAATACCTGCTTGACGTGACCAACAGCGTGGCCAATCCGTTCGGTTACGCCCGACAGACGTTTGAGTCTGAGTATTCGGTTCAAAGTGGATTTTTTATTCCCCACGACAACGAAACCGGCTACTGGTGGCAGGGAGAAAATGCGCGACTGGGATCACTCGCGGCGGCTGCGCTCATCGGCGGGCGGAAGGTGGCTGCAATGACGGGAAATCGGCAGGGCGTGTCTGATGAACTAGCCGCGTATGCCGCCAACCAAATCGATTGGGTGCTGGGGAAAAATCCGTATGACGTGTGTTTCATGCACGGGTATGGAAGGAACAATCCGGACTCCTATATAAGCGAAAAATCCGATTTTGGTCAGGTGGCGCATACCGGAGGGATTTCTAACGGAATTACAGGGGCGAACATCAATGGCTCGGGGATTGAGTGGATACCGACCGGCACGCCGGGAGATTGGCAAGATTGGCGTTGGCTGGAGCAGTGGTTACCCCATTCCGCGTGGTTTTTGATTGCTACCACTGCAATGGTGGAATAGCTTCTGTACATCACCCTTTTCTCCCATAAAGAGTCTATACAGGAACGTTTTTCAATATTTAAAAAGAGGTAACAAATGGAACAGCAATTGGGTGTTCACATCCGCATATTGTGACGGAGCGTGCCGCAGTTTTCGAAATCGGTTCGGTTTCAATACCGAATCTTTCTTGCGCCCGGTTTGCCGTTCCCGTAGTATTTCATCATGATTTCGGCATCGTCAATTGTTATCGCGTTTTCGCATTCCCTGCAGAAGGAAAGTTGGTCCACGGAACCGAATCGCACGCTGGGCGAAGGCGTTCGACAGTGGAAATCCTCGTTGCGTACTGTTTCGTGGGTTGATTGCGAACAGACAGATGCGGAGTCTCTGACGAGAGTTCACGCCGACGTGATGAATGCATGGAAGAAAACCGACAATTCGCGCTTGTTCTGTGTGGGGAATACGCCGGCGCAAATGGAGTTCTTTATCAAGCTGAAAGATATATTTTCCGAGTCACAACCGGTGGTGCTTGTTGCGCTGCGTGGCGTCACTGTGGCAGAAAATGATCGACTTGAAATTGCGGGTGCGGATTTTGTGGTGTCACATTTGTGTGAGGTGACCCAGCTGGTGGCAACTGCGCCCTTTACGCAGTCTCTCAGCGTGTTGTTGCTCGCCTACAATGAAGCGGCGCTGATTGAGAAGGCGGTCGACGATGTGCATCGGTTCTGTAAATGGTATGCGCCCGACTATGAAATTCTTGTTATCGATGACGGCAGTGAGGATGAAACCGCCCGCATCGCAGGTCAATTGGCCAGCGCCGACAACGTGCGTGTGATTTCGCATGCAGAAAATATGGGCATGGGCGCATCCATGAGAGACGGCTATGAGGCGGCGTCCTGTAGGTATGTGGTATCTCTGCCGGGAGATCGGCAGGTGAAGGCCCATTCTCTGGCGGCGTTTCTGCCGCATGTATCGTCGCAGACGGTGGTGGTCAGTCAGTATCCGGTGCCCCATTCCGGGCGCGCGCGCGGAGTTATGTCTGAGGTGTTTCGTCTGTTGCTTCGCCGGGTGGGAAATCTACAGGTCGATGTGGCAGGCGCGTATTTGTTTTCAACGGAGTTGTATCGGCGGGCACCGGTACCCCAACAGGTGGCATCGAATACGTTTTTATACAGCTTTCAATTGCTCGATTCGTTTCGGCGAAGCGGCGCATCTTTTTATACGGTAGATATATGGCCCTTTCCCCGCGCCGTTGGACAAAGCCGTGAAGCCCGCGTAGGGCGCATTTTAAAAATGGCCGGCGAAATTGTGAAACACCGCATTAAAAATAAGGCGTTTCGAATGTTTCACGCATGACGGTTGTTCAGTTTTCGTTCTGCGATTCCCGGTAGGCGATGGGGGCGGGCAATTCATCTGCCAGCGCGAAGTTCGTACCGTCAAACAGAATCTCGATGTTGTATTTTTCGGGTTTGCGGGCGCGCTTCTTTTGGTCGATGTTCACATCTTTGGTGCATTCAACCGTAACGTTTAAATCCGGGTAGTCATCGTCGTTGATTTTTTTCTGGTTGGCGGCCACCAATGCACAGCCCCGCTGCTTTCGTTTGTTGCTTTCGCTGCTGAAGTTGTCCCACAGCAGAAAATAGATACCCGGTTCGCTGGGCGTGCTGTCTATGCATTCCCATTCGGTGACGCTGCGGCGTTCTTCTGAAATGCAGTAGACCATTCGGCTCTTTTCGTCTTCCCCGATGAAACTGCCGAGTACCACTATCGCTTCGCCGTCAAGGGTGGGAAACTGCTGCGGAACGGAAATTCTATCGCTGAAACGGGCTTCATCAATTGACAGGTTGCGTTTGTTTACGAATTTCCCGTTTTCCCACTGCATCACGTACCCGAATGACCACCCCTGCTCGTGTGCGCGACTGCATTTATCGGTAACGACCAGGAGCACCTCCTCTTCGCCCTTTTGTACAAACGCGCCGAATGCAAGCGCGGTCACAGACGGCATACAAATGGTCTCCTGCTGTTCGTCAACCAGGCCACATGACCAGGAATTATCGTTCCGTTCAATGTTGGCAACGGGGCAGTGATGGGTGGTGAGGTAGGTTTCCGCGGCCAGCTGTTTAACAATACCCTCCGGTCGGCATTTGCGGATTTTCGAGTCTTTGCAATACGCGGCAGCGCATTCCATCGCACTTTGTCCGTCGCAAGATACCTGTATCGGCTGGTACGAGGACTCGGTGATTGCCGTGATTTCGGGTTCGGTGGTTTTGTTGTCTGGGGTGGGTTCGACGGTGCTTGAACAGCCCTGTTCTCCAACGATGCACCATGGCGCGAGTACCCGTTTCGCTGAAGCGTCATCGGATGATGATTCGAGATGACTGCCCAGTAGAATTCCGCCTCGCCCAATGACCACGAAATCGGCGGTCGGTTCGTTTTGAGGGGATGTTTCTCCTGACGGGGCAGGGTGAAGAAGCGTTTGTGCGTGATGCCATGCACCTTCTTTGAACGCAAAAAATTCAGCAGCCCTGTTCGTTGCACTGGTTGCAGCCACACCGTTTTTTCCTGCGCTTAGATGGGTTCCGAATCGACCGCCCTCGGTGGGGTGAGGATGCTTCAGCGCGGTAAGCGGCGTCCACGCCGTTTCAATTTTCTGATACGGATATACCGCTCCTTCGCACGGATACACGCCGCCGTCGCAGGGGGCGCCCACAAAAAGCGTGTCGGTGGTCATTGCCAATGAAAATCCGTACAGGGTGTCTACATCAAGGCTGGGGGAAGTGAATTTTTCGGTCTGCAGCCAATGGCCATCGTTGGTTTGCTCAAACAGATACACGGTGCCCACGCAGTTGCCCGACGATGCATTGCAAAGGGTGCTCACGGCGACTTTGTTTTCAGCTGCCGCCACGGCATAGCCGAACGCCTGATCCGCAGCATCCGGCGGGGTGAGGGTGGCAGTCAGATTCCATTTGTCTTCTTCGATAATTTTTCCATACGGGTCTTGGGTTCCTTTTTGTAACTGAAAAATAAGAATCGAATTTCGACTGGGCACGGGCACAAAAATATGTGAGGTGGTAACCACCGGCCTGCCGATTTGTAATTGCGGGTCTTCGGGATCGGGTACAACCGTGGTGAGAAATCGCCAGCCGGTCAGAGGTCGATTAAAAATGAAGAGACGCTCATTGGCTTCTACCACCGCAACATTTTCGGCCAGCGCAACCGATTCCACCCCCGGTGCATTGTCGCTGGGAAACAGTTTTTCCTGGGGTTGCCATTTTCCGTCTTCAAAGGCGAACAGAAATGCATTGGACGGGTTGCCCACCAGCGCCAGGTTGTCGTATGCGGCCACCATATTGCGCCAGCGGCCTTCCTGCGGAGCGGGTATCTCACCCGTTGCGGCGAATTGTGCGCGAGAAAGATCAATCGGTTCCGGGGGCGCCGGTTCTGTGTCGGTATCTGTCGCTGTGGTCGGTGGGGCTTTTTTTCCGAAGGGAAGCTCGAAGGGCAACTGCACCGGTCGCTTTTCGGGGGGGAGGTAGGCGAGCACCACTGCGGCCGCGGCAACCAGAAAAACAAAGAAGAAAAGAAGCAAGGCAAGCGTTTTCCCTGCGCCGAGTCCGGTCGAGCGATTCTGTTGCGACATATAACCTCCTGCGGTTCCTGTTCGGGTTTTCCAAATGGTAGAATGTGCGCAACTTTTTTTCAACCCTTCAGCGAACGATCGCCGGGGAATCGCAAAGTCTCTGTTGACGAAAAGTATTGCAGGGCGGTAGTTTTTTTGTCGAAAATTCCCCCTTGAAAAGGGGGCGAAGGGGATTTCGAAATGACTATTAACAACGTCCCATAGTCCCAATATCGATCTGTTTAAATTCTTTCTTCAATAAGCTCGCTCATCACGAATAAGAGATCGCTCTGGAATACGGCGATGTTGTCCTTAAGGGTAGAAATCGCCTCTCCAACCGCCGCGCCATCGACTTTGTCATCGGCTTCCAACGCATCGCGAATCTGCTGTTCCCATCGATCCAGTTTTTCGTTGATGCTGTCTTCTGAGAACGGCCCTTCAATAAATTTAGTTGCGATGCCTTCCTGTCTTTCATAGATTTCGTTACGCAGAAGCCGAAGTAACGGGTCACAATCAGGGGGGATCATCGGATAACTGATCAGGCCCAATTCGTCAAATGAACAGATGATGCTATCACATGTATTGGAAACCTCGTTCCAGTTGGGCACATTGGCAGGCGAACAGGGAAGGATGAGTTCACTGCTTGTTGAACTTTCGTTATAAAAAAGAGGTTCGGGCACCATGAATACTTTGTCCATATCCCAGGGAATGAGAGTGAACCGATTGCTGTCTTCCTCGTGATACCAGTAGTAATTGTGGTTCTTACTTGCAAATTCCTCATAAAGCGCCAAAACGCCGTCGAAGTTGTGGATAGCCCTATCGACCACCAGATATCGGGTGAGGTAATCGAAATCAATAAACGATGTCATCGTGTCTGCAAAGTCCGCTTCTTCGACCGTCGCCACAGCGTTACGGAATGCGACAAAGTCAGATATATCTGCGATGTCCTCGTCGTCGTTGGTTTTCAGGGCATCTGAAATGACCGCATCTGTTACATCAACGGCAGGCCAGACCTCTTTGTAAAGATTACCGTCTCCGTTTTCAGGAAACCGGTTAGCGGTGAAGCGACCGTCCACCTGTTCCACAGCAACAAAGAGTCCGTGGTATTCTCCGTTAATAAATACCTTCGCATGTACTGCCCGTGGCGCGAGGATGTCCATCTCCCGAAAGAGAGTGTAGCCAAGCCGTTCGTGCATTTTGGTGGGATCAGCGGCCATCGCATGGAGATTCAATTTCTTGAGCCCATCCAGCCGACCATCTTCGTCGTACCTGTCAAAATCAAGTTTGAGGGAGAAACGCTGACAGACATCAATATTTCCGAAAACCGGGTCGATACGAATCTCCCTCACGCCCCGGTACGCACATGATTTTATTGACCAGTCACCCTTGAATCGCATCCCCACCGAAGGCAACTCTACGTCGTCCACTTTGAGGCCCACTTCCACGTAGCGATCCTTATTGACGGAAAAATCCGGCAGTACCAAGGTGCTTATATCCATCAGCCGTTCGTATTCACTATCCGAAATAGTGATGTAATATGAGCGAAGTTCGTCCTCATTGAATACAACATCGCCGATATGCTGTTTCGTCACACTGCCGTCATCCTCCTGTGTGTCAGAATCCGTATCTTCTTCGGAAGGGGTCGTTGTATCGCTATCTGAGCCGTCGATCGGGTCTGCACCCGTCCCGGTGTCATCAACGCCGTTGTCCGGATTGGTGTCGTTATCTTTGTCGGTTTTGCTACCGGTGCAACCGTACACAAACAATATCAGCAAACATACAGTAATGCAGTGTTTCAAAATGGCCTCCCATTCGTTTCATTTATTGCGTTTTGTTCATGACATACCGGTTAAAAGAAAAACAAGACCAAATATTTAAAAGACATTTTTCATTCCTAGGTCTCAAGGCTTCGTCCCCGGTAATAAATACGGTGAGATCAGCACAAGAATCGGGGAGGTCGTTACCCAGGCTGGACGTTAGCTCGGGCGTGTATACGCAACGCGTATGTGCCGGGTGGGAAGAACACATCGCGATTTCCATTTCTCCATTCCTTGAGTGCAGTCCAGTGATCCGCGACGAACTGTTTGTAGCGTCGAATGGCGTTGATTCTAAGTCATTTGTTTTTGGCAGTGACTCTTGGATTCAGCTGCCTTCGCGGTTTTGGATTTCTGGGGCGTTCGCTGAAGCCTTGCTTCATATTGGCATCCATACCCATGAATCGCTTTCCTAAAAAAAGTAACCGGGCAGGGAAAGCCACAGCCCCTTCTTTCCTTTGCCAACGAATTCACGTGGGAGTAGGAACACATGTACCACATTTCTTGTTTTATTTCTCCATAGCGATAGCCCCGGAATGCACTCTTTGCTGACCATAAGGGACAAATTCACCAATACTCATTTGCATAATATTATGACCCATGCTTTAATGTGGCTGTATTTTTTTAACTCGGGCGAAATCCGAATGCGAAATAGAAAGAGGCGCACCATGGAAAATTTAATGCGACAACTATTGCTACCGCTCCTGATTTTCTGTGTTTCAGTAACAATATCGGCATGCTCCGAAGACAAGCATTCCAGCGAAAATGATTCGGATTCATCTTCTGAAACAGACGTGGATACCGATACTTACTCGGACGCGGATACCGATACAGATACAGACGCTGACACAGACACGGATGCTGATACAGATACAGACACGGATGCTGATACAGATACAGACACGGACGC
>JAFGXQ010000078.1 GCA_016936575.1 Deltaproteobacteria bacterium | reverse complement strand
AGTCCGGGCGCGCTGGAGCAGGAGGCCCTGTATGGCAAAGCCAAGGCCTACCGGCAGACCGGTGATACATCGAACGAATTGCGAACGTTGAAACAGCTGGTTATCAATCACCCCAGCGGTCCCATCGCAAAAGCGGCCGGGCAGCGCATTTCTGAATTGTCTGCACCGCAAAGGTAGAACATTCATTTTGTACCGTTATCGCACCATTTTGAGCTGTTCGATTGCTGCACTGATGTGGGGTGCAATCGGCATGAGCACTGTGGTGGCCGGATGTCAATCCATGGAAAACATCGGATACATGGACGGCAGCGGCAGCGACGGGTCAAGCGACGACGACACCGAAACCACCACTGGGAATTTCATCGACGATAGCGAAAGCGGCACGGATGCGGTTGATACCGATGCGTACATCCGGGTGCCTTTTCTGGTTTCGAATCCGCAAGATTATTTCTATTTCCGGGTGAACCCCGAAGACAACGAACCGGGGTTTTACGGCGGCTGGTACGCTTACGCCGACGGTTCAGGTACGATGAATCAGATGTATTTTGACGCCGACAACAACGCCTGCGCGCGAGGTCATGTGGCGCAGTACACAGACGATATGCCGTTTTGGACCTTCGCCGGCTTGGGGGTGGGTGTCTGCTACGAGCCGGAGGTCAGCACCATCTGTTACACACTGAATGAATGTCCCTACATCGATGCGCTGGACGCCGAAGTGGTCGGCGTGGCCTTCGGCGTGATCAATACCACGGGCGCTTCGCTGCGGCTGCAGTTTTTACAGCAGGCGTCATCGGCGTCTACGTACATTGATTCGGTGAACACCGAAGATACGCTGTACCTGTTTGAGGATTCGGTGGGAACCCAGCCCGCTTCGCCGACGGATTTTGCAGATGTGTCCAATGTGCAGGTGCAGGTGGAAAATTCTGACACCGAAGATGTGGAATTCGATATTTGTCTGCTCAATTTTTCGTTGATTATGCGTGCCGCAAAATAAGCGTCGGCTTTCTAATTTTTCAATAATCGGATGTGGCGTTATCGGTGAAGTCGTGAATGCCCGGATCTTTGCGAAATTTTTTGTACGCCCGCCACAGTTTGTTCACCAGGTAGAAGATGTGAACCGATGAGGCGATGACGTTTGCAAAATGTTTTGGGTAGAAGACAAGAGGGTTTTCTTTCGGCAGGGTGGGCCTTCGATCTGTGCGGTAGCGTTTGCGAAACAGGCCGCCGTCAATGGGGTGGATGGTGGTGTAGATGCCGAAGTAGTGGTTCATGGCCAGACGATAAATGGTGGTGAGCCGTTTTTCACTTTTTTGAGCCACCAGACGTTTGATGATCGTGCGCATGTGGTCTATGGTGTAGAATGTTTTCCATGCGGTTTTATTGGCTTCGCGCCATTCTTCTGTGCTCATTTTGGAGTGGTTGAACACGTAGTGATTGGTGTCGTAGGCGTTGTCGTCCGGGTCGAGGAGTTGCCCGTCTTCGAGCATCTGTCGATGCAGTTGGCTGCCGGGAAGCGGTGTTAGATTGGTGAAGTAAATGGCATCAACAGGTAAATCCCGTTTAATGGTTTCCACGTCTTCGCGAATACTATCCACGGTATCGTGCGGCAGCCCCACAATGTACGAGGCGTTGACCACCACCCGATGGCGCTTCCACAACGAAAGCGCCTCTTTGTATTCGTGGGCTTTGTTCTGTTTTTTCTGAATGCTCTCCAGGTTTTCGGGGTTCACGCTTTCCATGCCGATGAGCAACTGGTCAATACCCGCCTGGAGCGCCTTGTAGGCGAAGTTGGGAATCTTGTGACAGGGAATGTCGAGCTGACAGAAGATGCGAAAGCGCAATCCTTCAACGCGAAGCTGATGTAATCGGTCGAACAGGGATTCCCAGTTTTTGTTTCGGGCGATGTTGTCGTCGGTTAAAAAGAATCGACGCACGCCGCGGTCGTAGTTGCTGCGGATAATTTTCTCGAGGTCGTCGGCGGTGCGGAAGCGGCTCTTCTGTCCGTGCACATTGATAATTGTGCAGAAGGAACACTGAAACGGGCAGCCTCGCCCCAAATCGAACGGCGCGTAGTGCCCCTCGGTTTTCTGAATTTCATCCAACGGGAGAATGGGCGTGGGCGCACCGGCAATGTCGGGTAGTTGGCCTAGAAAATTGTAGAGGGGCGCCAGACGGCCTTGGAAGGCATCGCACAGCACCGTGTCGATTCGCCCCTCTTCACATTCTCCGGTAAAGAAGCTCACGCCCTGTTGTTGCGCCGAAATCGCCCGTTTCGGCAATTCGCCCATGACCGACAGGTACCCCGAAACATGAAACCCGCCCACACAGACCGGCACGTCGAGACGGGTGAAGGCATCGCATAAATCCATGGCCCGGGGAAACTGGTTGGTCTGAACCCCTACCATTCCAACGAATCCTCGCGTGTCGGGGCGGTGAATGGCGGCCGCGATTTTGCTCGGGCGAATGCGGGTGTTGGTTTCGTCCACCACGTGAATGTGAACCGACACCTGTTTGCCCAGTACCTGCCGCTGTTTGAAATCTTCACACAGGGCGTTCAGGGCGGCCAGTGAATTCGATGGAATGAGCGCTTTACGCCAGGTGATGGGGTAGCCGTCATCATCGTAGTGACTTGGTTTAACCAGATAAATGTGAAAGTGTCTGGGAGGTTTTTCTAAGCTCATGAGTTGGGTGTACCACAGGTGGCACGGAAATGGACGATTTTATTGGTGCTCCCGATTCCAGCGGACACAGTCTTCGTATTTCACGAGTTCGCCCCCGAATAAGTCCAGCGCGCTGCCGAAAGTGAGGTCCACGTTTCCGTTGCTCAGACGGTGCACAGTGTCCAGGTCGCCAAGGCATTTGGCGCCCCCCGCGTAGGTGCAGGGAATGGGGCATTCAGCGCCCAACAACGTGACCAGTTCCAGGTCGATGCCTTCGCATTTGCCTTCCACATCAGCCGCGTGAATCAGATACTCCGCGCAGTAGGTGGAAAGGTTCTGCAGCAGTTTTCGGTTGATTTCGGTATCTGTGATGGTCTGCCAGCGGTCGGTGGCCACAAACCAGCGGTCTCCCTGTTTGCGACAGCTTAAATCGATGACCAGTTTGTCGGCGCCGATTTTTTCAGACAGAGCAACCACTTTAGACATATCGAGGGCGTGGTCGGTGAACAGCCAGCTGGTGACGATCACTTTTTCGGCACCCAGAGCCAGCCAGTGTTCGGCGTTGTCGATGGTGATGCCGCCGCCCAGTTGAAGGCCGCCGGGCCAGGCCGCCAGGGCGTTCATGGCCGCCTGTTCATTTCCGGGCCCCAGTTTGATAACGTGTCCGCCCGTAAGGCGGTCTTTTTTGTACAGCGACGCGAAGTAGCTGGTGTCGTGCGGGGAAACATAATTCGTTTTCAGTGATTGGGTACGGCTTTCCAGAGATGAGCCCACAATCTGTTTGACTTTTCCGTTGTGAATATCGATGCACGGTCGAAATTGCGTCATGCGTTTCTCCTTCCCCCTCTGCAACCTACACAACTTTGTGCTGAAAATAAAGTTTCCAGTCAGAATGGAGTAGGTTCAACAGTCAAGTTGGGCTACAACGGCGCGAGGGGCAACGTGCACGTGAAATGAATATGAATTCAAAAATAAAAGCGGGTTCGAAAAACAAACTGCCATCCATTGAATTGCTGGCTCCCGCTAAAGATGCGGCGCTGGGCGCATTGGCAGTGGATTGCGGTGCCGATGCGGTGTACATCGGCGTCGGCCCGTTCAGTGCCCGCAGAGAAGCGAATAATTCGGTGAGCGAGATTGCGGCGCTGGTGCGTCATGCCCATCTCTTTCAGGCGCGGGTGTATGCGGCGCTCAATACGGTGCTGACTGACGCCGAAATCGAAACCGCGCAGGGGCTTCTCAATGATTTGTACGATGCGGGCGTGGACGGCGTGATTATTCAGGACATGGGGTTGCTGGAAGCGGGAATACCGAACCTGCCGGTCATTGCCAGCACACAGGTGCACAATTACGATGTGGCGAACATTCGTTTTCTGGAGCAGGTCGGGGTGAGCCGCGTGATTTTGGCCAGGGAGCTGCGCCCGGCGCAAATCGCGCAGATTCGCGCGGCGGCATCGCAGATTGAACTGGAGTGTTTTGTGCACGGGGCGCTGTGTGTGTCGTACAGCGGCAGGTGTTACCTCAGTGACGCCCAGGGGGGCCGAAGTGCCAATCGCGGTCATTGCGCCCAGCCCTGTCGAAAAAAATATTCGCTCGAAGATGCGCATCGGCATGTGCATGCGAACGGGCATCTGTTGTCGCTGCGGGATTTGTGCCGGCTCGATGAACTGTCGGCGCTGCTGGATGCGGGGGTCACATCGTTTAAAATTGAGGGGCGCTTGAAGAATGCGGCGTATGTGCAAACCACGGTCACGGCGTACCGGCAGGCATTGAACCGGCTGCTCGACGCGCGGGGCTTGCCGTTTCGCGACCGATTGTCGGAGGGTGTGAGCGGCGAGGTGCAGAAGGTGTTTCAGCGGGGGTTCGTTTCTCATTTCGCCGATGGAAATGACCGCATGGCCGGGTTGCTGACACCGAAGATGGTGGGCGAACCGGTGGGAAAAGTTGCCGCAGTGCGTTCAAAGAGCGTGCGGCTGGAGGGGGTGTCTCTTCATGCCGGGGACGGGTTGTGCTTTTTTAAAAACGATTCATTGGTGGGCACCCGGGTGCAGCGTGTGGACGGGGATTGGGCGGTGTTGCAGAAAACCGACGGCATTGCGGTAGGCACTGCGCTGTACCGCAACCGGGACCATCAGTTTTACGCATCGCTCGAAAAAACGTCTCCGCGTCGGTCCGTGCCGATTCACGTGCAATTGGCGGCAACGAATGACACGTTGGAGATTCGCGCCCGGGACGGTCTGGGAAATGACGCGTTGGTGGAAGAGCACGGTGCGTGGGAAGCGGCGAACGATGCGGCGCGGATGCGCGATGCGGCGACACAGGCAATGCATAAAACCGGCAACACTCCGTTCGTGGTGGAGACGTTTTCAGTGGGGGAGGGGCCTCTTCCGTTTGTACCTGTTTCGGTGTTGAATGGGGTGCGTCGAAAGGTGCTTGCACAGCTGGTTACATTGCGGGAAAACCAGATGCGCGCGATGCGCCAAGCACGGGCGTTTCGTTTTACCCCATCGCCCTACCTCGGGAAGGTGGATGCATACCACAACGTGTGCAATCGGTTCGCAGAGCGGTTTTACGAGCGCTGCGGCGTGAGCGATGTGGCGCGCGGCCTGGAGGAGACGCGGAATTATGCGGGCGCTCGGGTGATGGTGTCGAAGTATTGTCTGCGCCGGGAACTGGGCGCGTGTCTTAAAGAGACGAACGCCGAACAATTGCCGGAGCCCCTGTGGCTGGTGGATGCGGATGATGAACGAAGACGATTGCGATTGCGGTTTGACTGCGCCCGCTGTGAAATGCAGGTGGTGTGGGAAGACGACGCTGAAGGAAAGAAGAACAGATGAGTACCAAAGTGACGCACAAGGCTACGATTGATGAGTCCACCCAGGGGCCGCTGGTGGAGTATTTGGCAGCGCAGACCGAACTGTCGAAAATGAAGATTAAGAAGGCCATCGGCGCGGGGGGCTGCTGGATAAAGCGGTCTCACGTGAAGCGGGCAAAACTGCAGCGGTTGCGCAAGCTGAAGTACGTGCTGACCCCGGGCGATGAACTGGCGTTTTATTTTGACGAAAACGCGTTGACCTACGCCGGCGACCCGCCGGTTTGTCTGTACGAAGGGCGTGATTACGGTTTGTGGTTCAAGCCGGTGAATATGCTTTCGGGGCCCAGTCGCGCGGGGGAGGTGTGCGCGGTCGATTATCAGATTGCAAAGCAGACCGGTCGGGAGCAGGTGAATGTGATCAATCGGCTCGACCGCGAGGCGTCGGGAATTGTGGCCGTCGGTTACACCCGCAAGGGAAGCGCGATGCTGAGTGAGCTGTGGCGGAGCGGTGATGTGGAAAAAAGCTACCAGCTTGAAGTGCTGGGCAGGCCCGAGCCGTCCAAGGGTGTGTTTGATTCAAAAATTGAGGGCAAACCCGCCCGCACCGCGTACGAGGTGGTGGAGACCCGCACCGACAAAAAAGGGCGTGAAACCTCTTTTGTGTCGGCGGTGATTGAGACCGGACGGTTTCATCAGATTCGAAGGCACTTCGCCAAGGCGGGATTTCCGGTAATGGGCGACCCCCGGTACGGCAAAGACAACGGCCACCCGCTGGGACTTCGTCTGGTATCAAGCGGCGTTCGCTACCGCTGTCCCATCCGCAAAAAAGATGTTTCCGTGGAAGTGCCGCCGGATAAACGGTTGTGGTCGTGATTGAGCATCGGCCCTCTCGAAGGGGCTGGATCGCGCTCTGAGCTCGGGCTAAATATTGATCTCTGAAAGCGTTTCAGGCCCCCGGCGAGAAAAGAGGGTACGCATTCTCCGAACATCATCTTCACAAAAAACCACTTATTCATGCATTTCAATTCCACTGTACATGTACGGGATGGGGCAAACCATTCACGATACGTTGCAATCAACGAAGAAAAGGGTGAAAAATAAATGAAACAGATGAATATTTTGGGAAAAATTTTCATAGTGGTGTGTTGCATTGGTTTCAGTCCGCTTTGTGCATGTTCCGAGGATTCCACGACGAGCAACAGTGATGCAGACACGGATTCCGACACAGACACAGATTCCGACACCGACACTGACACAGACACAGATTCCGACACCGACACTGACACTGACACAGACACGGATACAGACACTGACACCGACACGGATTCCGACACGGACACAGACACGGATTCAGACACGGACACCGATTCCGACACGGACACAGACACGGATTCAGACACGGACACCGATTCCGACACTGACACAGACACGGACACGGATACAGATACCGACACAGATGCGGATAGCGATACCGACACCGATACCGATACGGATGATGGAACCACGCCCAGCAGCGGATGTGGCGCCGCCGCCGGCCTCTCCAGTGGTCGAACGACGATTCAGGTGGGCGACTTAACGCGCGAATACATCTTGCAGCTGCCGGACAATTACGACCCCAATCATCCGTACAAAATCATTTTTGCCTGGCATCCCTGGGGCGGTTCGGCGAACCAGATGGAGATGATGAACTATTATGGGCTTGAGAACCTGGCAGACGGACAAGCGATTTTTGTGGCCGGAGAAGGACTCGACTACCAGGACAACGGATTGGGTTGGGGCAACGATGGAGGGCGAGATTTCGACTTTTATCACGCCATGCTGGATTTGTTCAGAGAGAATTTATGCATCGACGAAAGTCGGATATTTTCTGTGGGATTCAGTTTCGGTGCGATGATGTCGTTTTCACTCGCCTGCACGGAAGACAGCATGCTGCGGGCGATGGTGCCTATGGCGGGAAACACTTTTGCCAGCGGCGGATGCGAAAACGGCACGCGCCCGGTGGCGACTCTGGCCATTATCGGAACAGCGGATTCCCTACTTGATGGTCACCGGCAAGCCGTCGATATTTTTGTGGATCGAAACGGCTGCACCACTGAAACCGTATCGATGGACCCCTCCTGGTGCGAAGGCATCGGCGATAATTACCTTCCCTGTGAATGCGTCAGCCATCAGGGATGTGACGCGGGATACCCGGTACATGAATGCGAATACAACGCCGATCACCAACCCGCCCCCAACCCCGGCCCCATCTGGAATTTCCTATCGAGTTTTTAAAAGGGACGGACTTAAAAAGTTAAAAATTTGACGATATTCCAGCTTTTGATATGAATGCGTATGCCCAGATACGCTCGCATACATATGACCGGTGGCTTGTTTCATGTCATTTCCCGGTTCCATAACAATGATTTTTTTTTGGATTTTCCCGGTGCGCGTCAGCAATATTTGGCGTTGCTGGGGAAAGCATTAGACACGCATGATTGCCGGCTAATTGCCTATTGTTTGATGTCGTCTCATGTTCATCTGGTGCTGCAGCTGGGCAATGACCCGCTGGGTGCGTTGACCCGAAGGGTGCATTCACCGTTTGCGGTTTGGCTGAATTCACAGCGTGGCGGATTGGGGACGGTTTTTGCAGGTCGGCCGCGTAGCGTGTTGGTTCACTCTGATACCTATGGGATGGAGTTGGTTCGTTATGTTCACAACAACCCGGTTCGCGCTGGTGTGGTATCCCGTGCGGTGGAGAGCGAGTGGTCGAGTCATCGCGCATACATGGGGCTTGCGGAGGCGCCTTCCTGGCTGTCGATGGAGGCGTTATTCGGCGATAATAAAAGGCAGCAAGACCGTATACGCAAAGAATTGGATGCTTTTGTGGATGAGGGGCGATTCGAGGGAAGGCGCGCCGATTTAGATGGCGAGGTGTCTCGAGCACTTTCAAAGCGCATGAATAAAATGATGGGCGGAGAGGTGACGTTCAGTTATCCCGTACTCGGCCCGGACGCATTTGTGCGTAGCGCAATGAAAGAGCAGGTGGCTACGCAGCAAGGTCGGTTAGGGATATCTGTAAAAAGCATTTCCATTGCAGAAGTTACCGCAACAATTTTTAATGAGCTGGCAATCCGCCCTCAATTGGCGTTTTGCAGGGGATGCAGTCATCGGGTGTCCCGTGGGCGGGCGCTGGCGTCCTGGGTATGGGTTGAGCAGCTCGGACAACGGCAGGTAGATCTCGCATCGGTGTTCAACGTTCGACCGGCGACCATTTCATGTGCATTGTCTAAGATTCGACGTGAAGGGATGACCGAATCAGAAAAAACAGCGGTCGAGAACGCAATGTCGATACTTGCGGCGCAATCGAAGAATGAATGCACAGCTGTAGACACAAATATAAGCGCAATTGAACCCATGGTTTTAGCGCTTCGGCGCGATCGAACAAAGACCATCGCAAAAAATTAATTTTTTAATTCCGTCCCTGAAGGGAACCGTCCCTGAAAGGAACATCTCCAAAAGGAATCACAATGCAATTATTTTTACACACGTTCTTGGCACTACTGCTGTTGACAGCTACTACGTCTTGTAACAAGGCAAGTAATGGTGACGATGACGATACATCTGATACATCTGACGGGGATGCGGATGGCGATGGCGATGGAGATTCAGATTCAGACGGCGATTCTGATTCGCACACTGACGGTGATACCGATGCGGACTCCGATTCTGACACAGATACAGAGCCAATAATCACTGGATGCGATGCGGGAAACGGAACTGTGGGGTGTTATGGCGAGGATATTTGGTGCTTTGAAGGCGATGCGCCAGTGGAACTGGTAGTTGCCTGCACCGACGGAAATGTGTGTGCGGAATTGGATGGTGGAACTGCGCAATGCCGATGTGTTGAGAATTACGAACAACGTTGTTACGGCGGTGATGTGTGGAGTTATAATTCTTGCGGCAATATCGGTAGTCTATTGCAAGACTGTGCAGAGGCGGACAACTGCGCGGAAAAAGGAGACGGTACTGCGATTTGTTCCAGCTGCGATCAATACTGGAGTGGTCCGGATTGTGATGTGTGTGATGGATTCAACGGCGGCGACACGGATAATTGCCAGTGTCCTAGCGATGAATACTTACCACAACCCGGTAGTGGAAATTGTTGGACTTGTCCTATGGGAGATCTCGCTACAGGGGGCGTTTGTAACGGCAGCGGTGAAGTCATGACATGGGAATCCGCCAGTTCCAGTTGCCCGTCAGGATATGTTATGCCGTCAGTAGAAGTAAACTAACGGGGACGTAAACTAACGGGGACGGACTTAAAAAATTAGAAATTTGACAATATTCCATAATAAAAAAACTAAGGGAATGAAATTACCGAAGACAAACGAACCGCGGCAGACTGATAAAACAAAATAAGTAAAAATTTAATTTTTTAAGTCCGTCCCTAAAAAGGGTTCGTTGCGGAGGGTGCGGTCGTAGTAGAGGAGCATTTCGTAGACGCCGGGGCCGCGGTTGAATTCGTAGGAGTGGTTGCCTTGCACGATGTCCATCTGGTGGGACAGATTCGCCTGGTCCAGCTGGCTGGAGAGCGCTTCGGTGAAATCCTTGAATTTATCTTTCACGCTGCTGATGATGCGAAAGCGCAGGGCCGGGGAGGTACGGCGCGCTTCTTTCAACCAGCCTACAATCATGGGCGCTTGCCCCACGCCGAAGGCTGCCTGGGTGCCGCCCACGGCGCCGAATACCTTGGGGTGGGAGAGTCCGATGGATATTGATGCTCGGCCGCCCAGACTCACACCGTCAATGCCGATGTGGGCCGGGTCGGTGAAGGCCGGGGTTTCGGCGAACACTTTGGGCAGCAGCTGGTCGGTGATGAATGCGCCGTACGCTTCGGCGTCCTGGAGCAGGCGCTTGCTGCGGAACTCGTCGGGCAGGTACGGCGACACCACGATGATACCGCGGTAGGGACGCTCGGCCAGCGAACGGTTCAGTGTCTGCAGTCGTTCGGGCGTGACCATGTCGCCAAAGTCATCTGTGGTCAGCGGGGGGTGCGCCAGACGATTCATGGCCTGAACCATGCCGTAGTCAAAAGGCCAGCCGCGGGCGCCCATGACGGGCGTTTTGCGCGATTCGCCCTGACCGTGCAGTGCGATGAGCACCGGCATTTTACGGGTGTCGGATGCGTCGTTGGGAACGGTTGCAATCACGTGAATCGGCCCCATGGCGGTCTGGTCAAAATGCCACTCGCGTGTGTCCACGGTGGAACCCTCAACTGCTGCCGAAACGGGGCGTGGTTCCGAGGTCTGTGCGGGTTTCGCCATGCGCGCCTTGGGGCGAGGTGCGTTGGATTTGTCTTTGGGCGAACAGGAGATGGCAATCAGCATCAATGTGACAAGAGGAAAAGAGAACTGCCGAAGTGCGTTTTTACATTTTGTTTTCATTGGTCTGCCCCTACGTCTCTTCTTCGAAATGTGCACTGCCACTTGTGGCGTCGCGAAGTTGGGTTTTGAAATCGGTTGTGCGGGCGGCCTCCAGTGTAATGGTGTACCGGGCTCGGTCAGCCAAAAAAGATTCATCTTCTTTTTGCGCGTTGAATTTTTCAATCAGCGGGTACACGGTGCCGATGGAATCGAACGGAACCGAAAAATGAATGGTGCGCTGTTCCACCACTTCAATTTTTTCCGCATGCCCGAGGCAGGTGGCCGCCGCATTGGCGTAGGCACGTACCAGACCGCCCGCTCCCAGTTTGATACCGCCGAAAAATCGAATGACCACCACCATCACATTGTCGACGCCGCTGCCTTCGATGGCCGAGAGAATCGGTTTGCCCGCGGTGCCGCCGGGTTCGCCGTCGTCACTGAAGCGGTACACGGTTCCCAGTTTGTAGGCCCAGCAGTTGTGGGTGGCGTCCGGGTCGCGTACAGAATCTAAAAATGCCAACGCCTCTTCTTTGGTTTGCACCGGCGCAGCGTGGGTGATGAACTTGCTTTTTTTGATTTCGGTCAACGCGGTGGCGGGGGCAAACAGTGTGTGCACGGTGGTCTACTCGGCGGGGGTTTCAGTGCGCTCTGTCTGTTCAATGTAGAAAGCGGCGAATGCTTTGAGATATTGCCACCCCGACAGCAGCCCCACTGCGAGACCGGTAATGATAGACAGCATGCCCCCGTGAATCAGCAGCCAACCGGGAGTAATGCCGGCAATGTGCCAGTCTCCTGGAACCGCGTCGGGTTGAGACAGGATTACGCCCAGAAAGAGTAAAAAGAACGCCCATTGCAGACAGCTGGACTTGGCTTTTCCAATCCAGGAGGACGGCAGCTTACCGCCTTTGCTGTACACGTATGTGCGAATCACGGTAACGGTGAATTCCCGAAACAGATAAATCAGCAGCCAGCCCATCCACATGTGCCCATCCACAATCGCGATGAGCAGACAGGTCGATTCAAAAATGAGATCTCCCAGCTGGTCGATCAATGCGCCCAAATCGGTGATCTGGTTCAGCTTGCGGGCCAGAATACCGTCGAACAGGTCAGTGATGCCCACCACCACGCCGACGAGCAGCGTAATATCGGGGCGGTGAAAGACAAACCATGCAATGGGAAGAAACGGCGTGGCCACCAGGCGAAAGAGCGAGATGGTGTTGGGCACATTGAACAGGTCTTTGATGAATTTTTTCACGCTCAACTACTCCGTGCACATCTGAGCCGCCGGGTCGTCCACGTCAACAGATTCCGTATCTTCGGCATCGTCGCAGGGTTCAGCGGGGGTGGCATTCAACACCGGGTCATCTTTTTCGGGAACCACATGGCTCACGTACGCGCCGATGGTCACGGTGTATGTGACATCGCCGGCCAGTTGGTCGGGGCGTCCATCGCGGGTTGGGTCTGTCGCTCCGTAGGCTACATCGCCGCCGAGCAGACAGGCTTCTCGGGTGAGCCACTGTCGGCAGGGGGCGGTCGCGTAATCGGGGCAGTTCTTCAATGAGACAATGCCCACGTCGCGATACGGCCGGTCGGGAACTTCGCCCTCTTTTAAAATTTCAATTTCGCAGTCTTCGCTTTTCGGCGTCATGGATGGTCCGATGCGGCTGCTGGTGGCGGGTGCGCATGCCGCGACCACAAATGATAACACGATAAATACGATAATTCGGTGTGTCATTTTTTTGCCTTTGTCTGTGCCTCTTTTTTGGCTTTGAGACGCGATTTGATGCGTTTGGCCAATCCCGATTTGTTCAGTTGTCGGCCGCGGGAGATGGCCAGTGCGTCGGCCGGTACATTTGCGGTGACGGTGGTACCGGTGGCCACATAAGCGCCCTTTCCGATGGTCACCGGCGCAACCATCTGTGAGTCGGAACCGACAAACACATCATCTTCAATGATGGTCTGATGTTTGAGAAATCCGTCGTAGTTGCAGAAGATGCAGCCAGCGCCGATGTTTACGCCTCGGCCTATTTTGCCGTCGCCCAGATACGCCAGGTGATTGGCTTTGGAACCTTCACCGAGCACCACATTTTTCAGTTCAACCCAGTTGCCCACATGCGCGTTCTGTTTGAGGTGCGCGCCCGGACGGAGCCTGCCCATGGGCCCCACGGTGGCGCCGCTGTCCATGATTGCGTTGTCGAGAACCGAGTACGCTTTAACCATCGCGCCGTCCTTGATGATCGAGTTGCGAATAATGGCACCGGGTTCAATGGTACAGCCGCTGCCGATTTTCGACCCCTGTAAAATATGTGCGCCGGTGCCCACCACAGTATCGGTGCCCACTTTGCAGTCGATGTCGATGTGCACGGTTTCAGGCGATTGAATAGTGACACCTGATTTCATCAGTTTGTGGTGAATATCCATCTGCAGTGTGCGTTCGATGTTCAGTAAATCCAGCCGGTCATTGGCGCCGCAGACTTCTTTTTCGTCGGCGGTTACCAGGGCGACGCTGCTTTTTTGCGCCGCGAGGGCCACCAAATCGGTCAGGTAAAATTCCCCCTGGGCGTTGTTGGTTTTCAGTTTGGGTACGGCACGTCTGATAAATGCGGCATCAATCAGGTAGATACCGGCGTTCACCAGTTCAATGCGTTTTTCTTCTGCGGTGCAGTCTTTGAACTCCCGAATGGCCGACGGTTTCCCTTTTTCAGTGATCACGCGTCCGTAGGTGCCCGGGGCGGGAGTGGTGAACGCGGTCATGGCCACCGGGCCGCCGCATTTCGCGTATGCCTTTTGCAGCCGGGTCAATGTGCTTTTCGTGAGCAGCGGCACATCACCCGACAGAATCAGTACCGGACCGGAAAAGTCTTTCAGTTCGGCCATGCCGGTCATCACCGCATGACCGGTTCCCAGTTGCTCCTTCTGATGGGCAAAGGCAACGGAACGGCTGCCGGCCAGGGCGCGAACGGTTTGTTCCACGGCGTCCTTTTCATGTCCCACAACCACCACAGTGGTTTTACTTTTCAGTTGAAAAGAGAGCTGTAGCGGAAAATGAATCAGCGGCGCGCCGCAAACCGGATGCAACACCTTAGCGATGTTCGATTTCATGCGGGTGCCTTTTCCAGCGGCGAGAATAATCGATGCAATCTGAGTCATGGGTTCCTCTTTTCGGTGGCTGTGGAAAACGTCAATGGGGGTGGTTGTACTCTCAATGAGAGTGCTTTTCAAATGGAAATCACTACCCGTTTCGGACCGCATTCTGGGATTCAATCAGGCTGGTGAGTGAATCTTTGAGGGTCTTCATGTCAAACGGTTTCTGAATGAACGCGTCGGCTCCCTTGGCGATGAGCTGTTCGGCTTTTTCTTCTTTGCTGTAGCCCGATGACAGCAGTACCGGCACATCATTTGAAATTTCCTTGAGGCGCAGGAAGGTTTCCTCTCCGTCCATAACCGGCATCATAATGTCGAGAATAACCGCCGCCAGTTTTTCCTTGTGTTCTGAAAACACGCGAATGCCCTCCATGCCGTCTTCCGCCAGCAACACGCGATATCCCATTTTTTCCAGAATTCGTTTGCCCGCGTGGCGAATCATCTCTTCGTCGTCCACCAGCAGCACCGTGGGGGTCGGAGAATTGGAGGGGGTTTTGCGCTCTACCGCAATCGGCATTTCAGAAGAGGCATGATTCGAGATAGGCAAGAGCAGCGTTACCGATGTGCCTTCGTCGGGTTTGCTTTCCAGAATGACCGCACCGCCGTGATTTTTCACGGTTCCGTACACCATGGGCAGTCCGAGCCCTGAACCTTCCCCCAGCGGCTTGGTAGTGAAAAACGGTTCAAAGGCCATGTTCACCACTTCGGGTTCCATGCCGCGCCCGGTGTCGCGCACGGTGATTTTGATGTAGTTACCGTCTTCAAGCTCGTTCAGCTCGTCGTAGTCGTTCATTTTTTCGGTGATGTCGCTGTTCAGGGTGATTTTAGACATCACGATAGCCATGTGTCCGCTTTCGCCCATGGAATCCACTGCATTGATGCATATGTTCATCAGTGCATGGTGAAGTTGGGTGGGGTCTCCGAAAATCTCGATGTCAGTGGATTCCAGCTTTTTCGTAATGGCGATTTTTTTCGAAATGGAATGTGACAATAAATCCACCACATCTGAAATCACTTTGGTGATGGAAAAATTTTCTCTTCGATACTTGCCGCGTCTGGCGAACCCGAGCAGATTCAGCATCAGGTTTTTCCCCTTGCGGCAGGCTTTCATAATCTGCTCCAAATCCTGAACCGACCGACTGTCCGGATCTATTTCGGCCAGCATAACCGACGTGAAACCCATGATGGCACCCAGGGTGTTGTTCATGTCGTGCGCCACGCCCCCCGCCAGACGCCCCAGAGCTTCCATTTTCTGTGACTGGCGCAGCTGCTGCTCCACGGCCTTGTTCTGCTTTTTGTCTTCGATGTCGCTTAAAAAACCCACAATCGCGGGGGTATCATTCCAAGTGGTGAATACAAAGTTGGCGTTGAACCAGCGAAACGGATGACCCTCCGGCGCCAGCTGAATGTCGAGCATAAGATTTTCGCCGAGTGTGATATTGGGCAAATCGAGCCAACATTGCATCTGTTCCAAACCGCGCGACTGAAACGTTTTATCGATTTCGGCATGTAAAAATGCGGAGCGGGTGGTGTTGTACAAATTCGCCAGCGCCATGTTCACGTACTGAATCTCTCCCTGCTCAATAATAATCACGGGAGTTCGATTCAATTCCAATAACGGAATGTCTCTGTTTGAGAGCTCCAGCTTCAGCTCGGAGACAGCCGGCGGTCCCACAGAATATCTTTCGGCGGTATTTTCGTTGTTCCCTGTCACGATTTTGGCCCTTTAATATTGTGATCTGTAAGATTTTGGTAATATATAATACCAAATCTGTCGCGTTCAAGACGTAACCAGTGTACGAGAGTTACTGAATGGAGTAAATGATTGTTTTATTGATTCAGCGCCGGAGCAATGTGGTTGATAAGATTTGGTATTATGTCGAATTTGTAATTTTTTAATATGGATGTTTTTCGTTCAATATGGGTAGATTGGCAGGCGTGGACGACCCTTCTGGTGGTTGCGGTAACGGTGGTCGCCCTGATGCGGGAATGGCTTTCCCCGGAAGTGGCGCTTGCGGTCGCATTCAGCATTCTGCTGGCGTTCGGTATCATTAACCCCGGAGATGCCATGAAGGGGTTCGCCAATCACGGCGTGCTCACCATCGCCGCGCTGTTCATCGTGGCGCAGGCGGTGACCGAATCGGGCGGTTTGTCAGCGGGCACCATGCAGTTCATGGGCACATCCTCGCAACTGATTAAAGTGTACATTCGTATGGTGCTGCCGATTACCGCGATATCGGCCTTTTTAAACAATACCCCGGTGGTGGCCATTTTTGTTCCTGCGATTCGTACCTGGGCGGAGCGCTACAACGTGTCGCTGTCAAAGCTGTTGATTCCGTTGTCGTACGCGTCGATTTTAGGGGGGATGTGTACGCTCATCGGAACCTCCACCAACCTGGTGGTCAGCGGTATGATGAGCGACCACGGCGTTGCCCCCATCGGCATGTTTGAAATTACCAAAATCGGTTTTCCCGCCGCAGTGGTGGGCATTCTGTTTTTAATTTTTGTGGCGGAACGCCTGCTTCCCAACCGAGAGGATTTGCAGCACCAGATGGAAGGGGAAGCCCGGGAGTATCTGGTGGAGATGGTCATCCAGAAGAACTGTTCGTTAATCGGCAAGTCGGTTGAGGAAGGCGGACTGCGCGGGTTGGAGGGTCTCTTTCTGGTGCGTGTCGATCGCGATGAAAAAATATACACGCCGGTTTCGCCGAACTTTGTGTTGCGCGAAAACGACCGGTTGCGGTTTACCGGATTGGTTTCGACGATTGTTGATTTGAAGTCCATTAAAGGGTTGGTACCGGTGGAGGAAGCCGAACTCGCCCTTGCGCCCAGAAACGACAAGAATGAATTGCGATTGTACGAGGTGGTGGTGGCCACCGGTTCGCCGCTGGTGGGGCAGGGGATTCGCCAGGCGGGGTTCCGTTATCGCTACGACGCGGCCGTTATTGCCGTGCATCGGTCCGGGCAGCGAATTGTGTCGAAAATCGGCGATATCGTGTTGAAACCCGGTGATACGCTGATGATTGAAGCGCCCGACGAGTTTGCAAAACGATGGTACAACTCCGCGCACTTTTACCTGGTGTCGCGTATCGGTGACGTCACCCGCATCCGTCACGAAAAAGCCGGGCTGGTGTTTGCCACCATCGGCGCCATGATTCTGCTGCCCGCGTTCGGGGTGGTTCCAATGATTGTTTCGGCGTTCTGTGCCGCGGCATTTTTGGTGGTCACCAATGCGGTTTCAGTGGCTTCGGCCGCTCGGTCTATAAACCTGTCCATTCTGGTGGTTATCGCCTGCGCGCTGGGCATTGGGAAGGCCATTGAAAATACCGGACTGGCGCACATGGCCGCAGCGCTGTTGGTCGGTGCGGTATCGGTGTTCGGGCCGGTGGCGGCATTGGCGGCCGTGATGATGCTTACGAATGTGTTTACCGAACTGGTTACCAACAAGGCCTCCGCCGCCATGTTTTTTCCGGTCGCCATCGCCACCGCCACAGAGCTCGGATTCGCCGCGGATTCACCGCAGATGCGCGCCTTCCAAATGAGCATCGCTTTGTCTGCGGCGGCATCTTTCGCCACACCGCTCGGGTACCAGACCAACCTCATCGTGTACGGTCCCGGCGGGTACAAATATCGCGACTTTTTAAAGGTGGGAATTCCCATGAATGTACTGGTCATTGTCACCGGTGTGCTTTCCTGCTGGTACTGGTTTTTTTAGTTTGTGAATTCGCGAAAGCATTTTTACGGGAACTTTTTGGGGCGCGGGTGTGTCCATTCCCAATAGAGCGTCGACACTCGCCACCGGCACGGCCGAGCCGGTGAGAAAACAAAAAAATACAACCAATCGAATTGAACTGCATAACAAGGAGGCTATGATGAGCCGAATCAGTTGGCGTGGAGCTCTGCACGCGTCACCCAAATCAGAGTCAGCAACCCGCAAACAGATAGTGGAAGTGGCGGTCTATTGGAACGGAACCTGTCTGCAATTGGATCAGATTGAACTGGGCCGCGACGAATCAAATGCGTACAACATCGGTGAGTCTCCGGATTGTCGCTTCATGGTGGCGCGCGAATATTTGAATGCCAGTGAATACCGACTGCTGCATGCGCAACGCGACGAAGTGACCATTCAGCTTCCGGCAGGCGCCAGCGGAGAAGTGCGCAATAAAGAACAGTCGCAACCCTTTTCTGCGTTATCCAGGACGCAATCGATGTCGCTGGAGGAGGGGGCATATCTGGCAATGCACCTTGGTCCGTGGATGTTCACTTTTGCGCGCAGCGAGGCGGAACCGATACAGTTGTCGCGGTTCGGTTTCGGGTTTGTTCCCAGCCGCTGGACGTATCTGTCGGTGGCGTTGCACGCGGTCTTTTTCATGTTGGTGGCCATGATGCCGCCCGAAGTGTCGGGTATGAACATTGACGACCAGATGCAGAACAGTCGAATTTTCAAGTACATGATTCTCGCTTCGGAACAGCCGCCGGTGGAGCAGAAGGTGGAAACACCGACCGAGGCGCCGAAAGAAGGAAATGCGGGTAAAGCCCAGACGGGCACCGCCGGAAAAGCCGGTGACCGAAACGCCAAACCGTCCGATGGACGTATGGCGGTGACGGGTCCCAGAGATACCAAAGACCCCAAAATCGGCAAAGAATTGCTCAAGCAGACCATGAACACCCAGGGCGTGCTGACTTTCCTCAAACCGACAATCACTTCTCCGTTCGGCGAGGGGGTAACCATCGGTCGCGACCCGGAAAACGTTCTGGGTAACTTAATCGGCGATCATATTGGGACATCCTCCGGCTATGAGGGCTTCGCCATTAACGGTGCGGGACGCGGCGGCGGCGGGAATGGAGACGGCACCCTGGGCGTGGGAAACAACTTAATGTCGGGATGGGGACACGATGCCAACGGCAACTGCGTGGGCAGTCTGTGCGGTTCAAGCGGGTGGAAAGCAGCGCATGAGCTGAAAGATAAAAGTCGTCGTCCTCGCGTGCCGATATTGAAACCGGGCGTGAGCACCGTTGCCGGTTCTTTGTCCAAAGAAATTATTCGACGCCATATCCACCGCAAGCTGGCGCAAATTCGCTACTGCTACGAAAAGGAACTGCAATCTAACCCGGGGCTGGAAGGGCGCGTATCGGTCATGTTCATGATTAGCACCACCGGTGCGGTGAGAACTTCGAGCGTGGCGCAGTCCACTATCGGCAACACCAATGTGGAGAGCTGTATCGCCAACGTGGTCAAACACATTACCTTCCCGGTCCCCCCCGACGGCGGCAACGTCATCGTCACCTACCCCTTCACCCTGGTCCAATCGGGTAATTGAAAGATAGACATATAATTTTTATAATAGCGAGTTCAACTGTTTTAGAAGCTGTGGCGTGTCGTGTTGTACAGCATCCCATACAATTTCGTTGTCAACGACATCGTAACCGTGAGCAATAACATTTCTAAAACCGACAATTTCTGTAGCATGTTCGATTTTATCGAATAGATTTGCATCGATCTGTTTAAGACGGTTTAAAGCCTCGCCAAGAACTTCAAATTGTCGTTCCACAGCGGATTGGGTCTTTTTGTCCGAGTTGAATTCTTCCTCGGTCATCGATGAAGTGAACTCTATGATCAGCGTACATGCCGAGACTGCGCCTTCGATACATACTTTGGGATCATGCGGCATAGAGTTCTCTCGTATTGGCAAAGATGTATTTTTTAATGCGTTGATTATGAATGGCATTCGGCATAACCAGGTCCACCGGGCGTTCCAACAGTTGTTCGAGTTTCAGTTTTATGCCCATGAATCTCATCAAAGCGCCGTGGGCTGTGTGAAATTCAATTAAAAAATCCACATCGCTGGTATCGCAAAATTCGTTCGTGAGTGCACTGCCGAATAAGACCAGGCGTTTCACTTGGTATTGTTCGCACAGTACGATGATTTGCGATTGGTATTTTTTAATATTTAACACGGTGTTTAGGGCTTCCTTCCGCGAATTCTTTTTCTATTAGGGTACATGAATACGAAGATGGTGCCAACAAAAAGAGCGGGAGCTATCGGACTGACTACTTGGCGCGCAATCTCCGCAAAAAATGGGCGCTGGTTTTGGGGGTGCGTTTGAAGGTTTGTTTGTTCATGTGGCAGAGGCCGTAGCACAGGGAGTAGCCTTCGTTCCATTCGTAGTTGTCCATGAGGGTCCAGGCGAAATAGCCGTTTACCGGCACGCCTTCGGCTTTTACTTTAATCACCTCATTCAGATGCGCTTTGATGAAATCGATGCGGCCCGCATCGTCCACATAACCGGTTTCATCCGGAGTTTCTTCGAACGCGGCGCCGTTTTCGGTGATCATCAGGTTGTTGAACCCGTAGTTGAAATGCAGGTCACGCAGGGTGTCGCTCAGTCCCGGAGGATACATTTCACGGTCTGCCGTGTGCGCCAGCGGGCGTTGCAGATGTTCCAACTGCAGCACTCCGCCTTCGTCACCCTCTTTATTCACCACGAGGCTGCGTTCGTAGTAGTTGACTCCGAGTACATCAATCGGCGCCGCAATCACATCCAGGTCCGCTGACCGAAAGCTCGGCATCAATTTGCCGTAGTGACGTACCATGTGTTCGGGGTAGCCTCTACCCGCAATGGGGTCCACAAACCATCCCTGAAAATAGCCGTTTTGTCTTTGGGCCGCTTCTATGTCTTCTTCCTTATCACTGCCCGGGTATGACGGCGTGAAATTCAACGCCGGTCCGATGGGCGTGTTAACCACGCTGCGCAGGGCGGTGGCGGCCATGCCGTGGGAAAGCAGCAGGTGATGGGCGCACTGGAGCGCGTCTGCGAAGTTTTGTACCCCCGGCGCGAAAATGCCGTGTTCGTATCCTAAAAACGCCTGACACCAAGGTTCATTGTGGGTGAACCACATGGGAACGCGGTCGCCCAGTCGCCTGGCAACGGCAACGGCGTACTGTTCGAACGCGTGGCAGGTGGCGCGATTCAACCAACCTCCTTCCGATTCCAGCGCGGCGGGCAAATCCCAATGGTACAGCGTGGGGTACGGTGTGATGTCTCGCGCCAGCAGACCGTCCACCAGCCGTTCATAGAAATCGAGACCTTTCTCGTTTACCGAGCCGACCCCTTCCGGAACAATTCTGGGCCATGAAATACTGAAGCGATAGCCGTCCACGTGCATCCACTGCAGTAAGTCTAGATCTTCGTTCAAACGATTGTAGTGGTCACAGGCAACGTCGCCGTTGGTGCCGTCTTTGGTTTTGCCCGGGGTGTGGGTGAATACGTCCCAAATACTTTTCCCGCGACCATCCTGGTTGACGGCGCCTTCAATCTGATAAGCGGATGTGCCCACACCTAGCTTGAATGGCGGGGCCAAGGCTGAAAAATCTGCGTCCTGTGTCATTTGTTTTGTACTCCAGCGAAAATAGGGGCTGCTTCATTTATAGTAATATGATAGTCTGCATCAAATACAGGAACCTAAAACGTTTAAGTTCGCCGATGATTTTATGTTTATTTCAATAGAAGTAAACGTTCATTTTATAAAGGCAGTGAAATAATGACAGAAGACACAAGCAAACAGGATTCTTCGCAAAGCGGCAAACATGAGATTGCGCCCGAAGATAAAGTGCCGTTAAAGCAAAAAATCGCCTATGGATTCGGCTCCACCAACGAACTATGGGGCAACTGGCTGTTTCCCTCCATGATCTGGCCGGTATTTAATATGTACTTATTGATATCGCCGTCCATGGTCGGTCTTGTGGTAATGGTCAACCGGCTGGTAGATGCCGTTTCCGACCCGTTTTTCGGATGGCTTTCCGACAACACCCGTTCCAAGTGGGGGCGTCGTCGCCCGTACATTCTAGGGTTCGCCATTCTCACCGCGCTTTTTTTTCCGGTATTGTTTCTTTGCCCCGGATTGGGCAGCGGCTGGTCAGAAATGTCGTATGTCTGGTACATGATTATCACATCGGGTGTGTTAATCACCCTGGCCAGCGGTCACAACATGCCCTACGCGGCGCTCGGCTCTGAGCTGACACCCGACTACAACGAAAGAACCAGCGTTTTTTCCTACAAAACGATTATTCAGAAGTTGCCCGAAATCGGTATGTTTTTCGCGGCCATGTTTATCGCGCTCAGCATTTTCAACAATACGGTGCCGGGTATCTCTCAAGATGACGTTGCCGCGCTCAACGATCGCATTTCAGGTATGAGATCTGAAGCGAATGAATTGAAGAAAGCGAATGTCGAGATCGAAGAAGCCAAAGCCAAACCGGCCGATGCAGACGCGAAATTGAACGACATTGAAGCGAGAGTGGCGAAACTGGAATCCAGTCTGAACGATGTGAATGTCGAAATCGCCGGCATGGAAGCGAAAGTAACCGCTGCCGCGAATGACGAAACACCGGCACCCTGGAATCTGGGAGATACCCCGGAAGCAGCCGCCAAAGATGACAAAGCCGAAAGCAAGAAATCAGCGCTGACCATACGCATTGAAGCCCTCGAAACAAATCTGCAGGCATCGTCCGTGCGAAATGAAGCGATGAAAGAAAAACCCGACATGCTGCAAGGCGCCCGGGTGTACGCTGTATTTATCGGTATTATTATGATCATCGTGGGCATCATCGTGTTCACAGTCGTCAAAGAACGCTACTACCACACGGTGGCGGTCAAACAGGAACGAGTGAAAATTTCCGAAACGCTGTTTACCGCGCTGACTTGCAAGCCGTTCCGCGTGCAATTGGCCATGGCGGTGGCCATCGGAATCGGTATGAGTATGGTGGGCACCCTGGGGTATTTCACCACGGTATTTTTCGTATGCGAAGGCGACTGGGCGTTAGGGGCAGAGTGGAATTTCTATATGGGGTTGGCCAACATGTCGTTCCCATTTGTCGGCGTGCCGTTCTACGCGTTCATCTCCAAAAAAATCGGCAAGAAAAAAACGATGGGTATGGTGATGATTATGGCC
The DNA here is from genome assembly GCA_016936575.1 of Deltaproteobacteria bacterium. Taxonomy (GTDB): domain Bacteria; phylum Myxococcota_A; class Polyangia; order JAAYKL01; family JAAYKL01; genus JAFGXQ01. The sequence goes on along the minus strand of JAFGXQ010000078.1, from coordinate 24,207 downwards.
ACCGGTATGTTCCTGCTCACCTGGGTGCTGTACAATCCGGCCATCAAGTGGTTGCAGCTTTTTGCGGCCGGCGGTATCGCCTTTACTCAGGCGGGATTCTGGATGCTGTACAGCTCCATGATGGCCGACGTGGTAGACTGGGATGAAATGGAAACCGGCAAGCGACGGGAAGGCGCATTCAACGCCTGCGGCTCGTGGATGATGAAAGTGGGCATGGCCTTGGGCGGTGGTGCTGCCGGTCTGGTACTTGAGTCCACAGGGTTCGACGCGAATCTTGGTGGCGCGCAAAGTGTGGAAGCACTCACCCAAATGAGACTTTGGCTGATGATTATCCCCATTATCGGTTACATTGTTGCCTTCGCCTTCCTGATTCGCCTCAACCTCACCCCCAAAGTGATGGAAGGCGTCCGCAAAAAACTCGAAGAAATTCGCGGCGCGGTTTAAGACCTATACGACCTATACCATAAGACCTATAGGACCTATACGACCTATACCATAAGACCTATACGACCTATAAGACCCATACCATAAGACCTATAGGACCTATAGGACCTATAAGACCCATACCATAAGACCTATAGGACCTATACGACCTATACCATAAGACCTATAAGACCCATAGGACCTATACCATAAGACCTATAAGACCTATAGGACCTATACCATACGACATATATAAATTGGGAATGGAACTATTTAATTCTCTGGCGGGTTTGTTTTCTTCTGCGGCGAGCCGCTTCACGACGTTTGATGCGTTTGAGCTCACTCGGTTTGAAGTAGTGACGGCGGTTTTTCAGTTCACGCAGGATGCCTTCGCGAGCCAGACGGTTTTTCAACTGACGAATGGCCTGCTCTACACGATTGTCCCGAACGGTAACTTCGAGGGGACGACAAAGAACTGCCTCACCCACGGTATTTCTTTTGGGGCGACGACGGTCTTCTCTGTAGTCATTGTCGTCATCATGCGCGAAATCGCCATCCATGTTGTCGTCCATATTTTTGGCGTCAAAGCCCTCATCCATGTGCATTCTGAATCCTCCATATAATGCAATAATAATTGTTTCTCCGTTCAGAGAGCATGCACCTTAATCGCGGAATGTCACCAATGCAAGTTAATTTCGAAAAAAACAAAAGGAATACCGAACTTTTTCGGGCTGTGCGAAAGATGGCCGGATCTATTCGTTCGCAGTCTGAACATTAATCTGAACAACAGTATAGTTTTCTGAAGATCCGCCGACAGAATCAAGCGCTAGAGATCGAAAAAAATCGGGTGTCGTTCTTCCTGGTAGGCTTCAATGGCGGACTTGTCGGTGTTTTCCAGATAACAGAAGCTGATGCCCATGCCCGAGATGTTGTCGTCATTCAGAAATGTGGAGTGCTCCCGGGTATATTGCACAACGCCTTTGGCAGTGACTTTTGTTTTATCGGGCAGCTCAAATCGAATGGTCATCGCGGTGCCGATGGGTTTAGTATCGAAGGTGGCCACAAAAATGCCGCCGTCTTCCACATCGTCTGAAAAACCGCGATAAAAATTGTGATCGCATTCGTGAGACAGCACCCCCAGGTCGATTTTGATTTCCTCTTTTTTCTGACGGAAGGCTGATACCGCTTGGGCCCGCCGGGACTGCACCGGTTGCGCGGTCAGGGGTTCCTTGCGATGGCGAAAATTAAACGCCAGTACCGCCAAATCGTTCGGCGTAAACGGAAGTTTTTTCAATTGACCGAAAAAATCTTGTGCAGTGGAATCCTTTGATACCATTTTTTTCTCCTGCTGCGCGATACCGCGTAATAAAGAAACAACGTGGGGTTTCCCAGTAATACCCAACAGCATACGCATACAGCGAGAAGAACTCAAAAAAACGGCTTTTCTGACACGAACAAGGAATACTTCTTGAATCCTTCGGGGTTGTGTTTATTACTTTGTCTGTTGTGAACAACCGTCAGGAGAATCGAAAATGCCGCGAGATGAACAACATTTGGGATTAAGCCGGTTACGATGGGCCATATGGGGAGTGGTGGCCGCAGTGGTACTCTGGCAGGCGATTCCTCTTGTTGAGCGCTATCTGATTCGGGCTTCGTCGCAGCCCCGTGCGGTAACCGCGCGTGGGGAGTTGTCGGCCGAAGAAAAAACGACCATCGAAATTTTTGAGAACGCAAGCCCCTCGGTGGTATTTATCACCACCAAACAGCGGGTTCGGGATTTCTGGTCACGGAATGTATTCAGTGTACCCAAGGGAACCGGCTCCGGATTCATCTGGGACGATTTCGGACATGTGGTCACCAATTTTCATGTGATACAAGGGGCCTCCGCCGCAACGGTTCGGCTCAATGACGGTCGCAGTCTCGACGCAGTTCTGGTGGGCGCCAGCCCCGCTCATGATCTGGCTGTGCTGCGTATTAACGTAGCTTTTGATCGGCCCCCACCAGTGCCCATCGGCACCAGCGGAGATTTGAAGGTGGGTCAGAAGGTGTTGGCCATCGGCAATCCCTTCGGCCTGGATTATACCCTCACCAGTGGATTGGTCTCTGCGCTGGATCGCACCCTCGATGAGCAGAACGGCACAACCATAGAACACCTGATTCAAACCGATGCCGCCATCAATCCCGGAAATTCCGGTGGACCGCTGCTCGACAGTGCGGGGCGGCTGATTGGAATCAACACCGCGATATACAGCCCTTCCGGGGCGTATGCGGGAATCGGCTTTGCGGTTCCGGTCGATACGGTGAATAGAGTGGTACCTGAGCTCGTCGCCCGCGGCAAGTACATCCGTCCGAGTCTGGGGGTTTCAGCCGATGAGCAGCTGAATGCCCGGTTGATTTCACAGTTGAACATTCACGGCGTGTTTGTCCTGCAGGTGGCGCCCGGTTCTGTGGCTGAACGCGCCGGACTTCACGCCGCTCAAATCGATCAACGGGGGATGGTGATTCCCGGCGATGTCATATTGGCCATCGACAATAAACCCATTGAAACCGTAAAGGCGTTGCTCACCAGGCTGAACGACTACAACGTGGGCGATTCAGTGACCTTGCGCATATGGCGTGCGGGGAGTGAGTCAGATATGAAAGTCGTACTGGATAGCGGTTCTTGAATTGCGGCGATGTATCTTGTCGTTTTTTATTTTGTTTCCGTGAACTCGGTTCAGTCTTCTTCCTGGGCAATCATTTCCTTGCGGTAGTGGTCAAGCAGTGTCCCTTTAGATATCAATCCGATGAACGTGCCGTTGTCAACCACCGGCAGACTGAACGTATCGGTGCGATCCATCTGTTGAATGACGTCTGCCAATTCCTGAAACGGAGATATTTCAGGAAGATCCGTTGTCATGAAGTTTTCAACGAGAACGGTCTCATATAAAAGCGGTTCGAACATATAGGGTTTGGCGGCGTTCAGGGTCACCATTCCCATGTATTTTCCGTTGGCATCCGACAGTACCGGAAAAAAGTTACGCACAGATTGCTGGGTCAGTTTCACAAATTCACCGAGGGTCATGGTGGGATGAATGGAAATACAGTCTTTTTCAATCAGCTCCGTTAGTTGGATTTCAGTCAGGACACGTGCGTCGGTGCGGTGCCGAAGCATCAGTCCCTTGATGAAAAGTTCTTTGTGATAAATGGAGTCGGGTTCGAAAAAACTGCTCAGCGTCACCGACAATACGGACACCAGAACCACCGGCAACAGAACATTGTAGCTGGCGGTGATTTCGAGAATCAGAAAGATGCCGGTCAACGGCGCCTGCAAGATGGAGCTAATGACACCGGCCATTCCGAGCAGTGCGAAAAAGCCGTCTTCAGATAACCCGCTGTGCGGAAAGAGTGCGCCCGCAACGCGACTGAACAGAAGCCCGGTCATCGCACCCACAACCAGAGACGGTGCGAAAATTCCGCCGACCCCGCCGGCTCCGGAGGTGACGGCGCTGGCCGCCATTTTAATAAACAGCACGGTTGCCAATAAATAGATGGGAGCGGTATACGCACTGTTCAGAATTCGGCTGATCGCGTCATATCCTTCGCCGGCCACATCCGGGAAAAGAATGGCAACGCCCCCGACCGCCAATCCGCCGAGCACGGCCCGTATCCAGAACGAGGGCAATCGCGTTTCCATTTGACGGGAAATCACCCGAAACAGGCGAAAAAACAGAACTGCAACCACCGCAGTGAGTAACGCCAGAAAAATCGTTGCCAGCACATCCGTATGCGAAAAATGAAATGTTCGGTGGGTGAAGACGATCTCTTTTCCGCGAAACAGGTGGCTTACTTCTGTTCCAACCACTGCTGCGATAGCGATGGGAATCAGTTGCCCTTTGGACCACTCACCCACGACCGCTTCCATTGTAAACAGAATACCGGTGACCGGCGCGTTGAAAATGGATGCGATGGCTGCAGATGCACCGCAACCCACCAGAACAACCCGTTGTCGCTCCTTCATTTTGAAAAGATCGGCGAGATTGGATCCGATGCTGGCGCCGCTGATGACAAGCGGTGCTTCCGGTCCGGCAGAACCGCCGCCGGCGATGGTGAGTATACAGCAAACCAGTCGAGAGGGCGCTGTGCGCAACCGCAGCTCACCGCCTTTTTTTGAAATGGAGTGAATGACTTCGGGTACACCGTGGCCGCCGGAATCCCGAAACACAAACCGAAAAAGTACTACCGAAAGTACAATACCCACCGTCGAGAAAACCGGTAACAGCCATGGATGTCGGGGGTGATGAGTCAAGTGACTGAACCAGTGCAACCCCGCATTGAGCAATACTGCGGCCATCCCCGATACGACGCCGACGACCACCGCAATGAGAATGAGACGAATTCTGTTGTCCCAACCTGAAATCAGTTTAAATTGCCCCTTCATGATTATTCAATCAGTTCTTGTGCATGGCGAAGTACCATCGTCATGATTTCGTCTGCGCCGGGAACCGTTGCGAGAAAGTCAGTGCTGTCATGCTGTCTGAGAATGTACGACAATTGGGATAGCAGTTTCAGATGACTCTGGGTGCTTTTCGAGAGGACCAGAAAGATAACCGACACTGCTTTGCCGTCGATGGCATTATATGCGATGGGGTGCTTCGGAAAACAGGTGACCACTGCAGATGCATCGAGAGTGTCCAGTGGCTGCCGGGGATGAGGCATGGCGATGCCGTGGCCGATACCGGTTGAGGAAAGCGCCTCCCTTTCCAGAACCCGTTGGAGCACCGTGTCTTTGTTTACATTCATTTCCAGCCGTGAAATCAGAGCCGTTAACACAGATGTGACATCGGCGCCCTCCACATCGTAATAGAACCCGCCCCGTCGCATGGCGTCAGCCAGTGGAATTTGTTTGGTAGGTGCTGGAATTTGAACGGTCGAGGCATCGCGAAGCGGCATACGGCGTCTTTCTGCCCAGGCGACCAACTCTTTTTCTTCAAAATAGAATGTGTCGCCGGTTTCCACTGTGGGAAGAACGCCCTGGCGAGCCCATCTTTCCAACATGCCTTCCGAGGTGCCGAGTAATGAAGCGGCTTGAGAAATCGTTAACTGCATGACGAGCCCTGCTACGTCTTATAGGACCCATAGGACCCATAGGACCCATAAGATTTAACCCATCGTCACTTCGACGGTGTTGGCATCTTTGAATTTATCGGCGGGAATCAGATCCCCGTCGATGGTTTCGCCATTTACCATCAATTGTTTCACCACTGTGCCGTTGCCGCCGTTCTTTATGGTGATGGTAAAATCTTTACCGCGGAATTTTCGCGTAACGGTTGCCTCCGGCCAGTGAGAAGGCAGGCGGGGAACCATGCGCAATCCGTCGTAATCGGGTTGGACACCGAGAATGTATTGTGTGGCCGCGTGATAGTTCCAGGTAGCTGCACCCGAGAGCCACGGTACTCGGCCGGCACCGAATTTGGGATTGTACTTGGATGCGGTGGTCTGTGACACCACGTAGGGCTCTGTCTCACGCACATCCGCGATGTCGTTATAGAATCCGGGCAGGAAGGATTTCAGGTACTCCCATGCTTTGTCGTTATTGCCAAGTATGGCCTGGCTCATCACCGCCCATCCCTGGGTGTGATTGAACATGGCGGCATTCTCTTTGGAGCCGGGATTGAACAAGACGGCCAGCACCACATTCGGGTCGGTTTTTACAAACGGCGGCGCACACAGCATGATGCCGTACTTTGTGGCCAACTGTTTGTCGAGCGACTCAATGCATTTTTTTGCTTTTTCGCCTTGGGCGTGACCGGAAATAACGGCCCATGCCTGCGGGTTCATGAAGATGGTTCCTTCTTCATTTTCTTTGGAACCGAATTTCAGCCCGTCGTCGCGATAGGCGCGCAGGTACCATTCTCCATCCCAAACATGCGTATCCAGTGTCTTGTCGTATTCTTCGAGCAGCGGTTTCGCCCATTCCACTTCGGCGGTCTCGCCAAGCATTTCAGAAATGGCGATGTATTCCTTGAATGCGTACCGAAGCTGGAATGCGACAAAGGATGTTTCGCCTTTTTCACCCAAACGCAGGCAGTCGTTCCAGTCCGCGTGAAGACCACAGGGCAGTCCGTGCGCGCCGAGGCGATCGAGGTTAAACTGAATGGCGCGTCGCAGGTGTGCGAGAACGGTGGCTTCACCCTTGTCGGCGAAAGGAAGTACTTTTTTATAGAAGTCGATGTCTCCGGTTTCTTTCACATACTGTGGAATGGCGTTGAAGAACCACATGCAGTCATCGGCGCGATAGTGTTCGGGCTCCTTTTCGTGGCCGGGGTTGTGGGCGTAGGGTTTCACCACGGGCATGGCGCCGCCGTTGGCCAGCTGACCGGTGAGCAGCAGTTCAATGCGGCGGCCGGCTTCCTCTGAATCGAGGGCCATTGCGCCGAGCATATCCTGCAGCGAATCGCGAAATCCAAGGCCGTCTCGTTCGCCTGCGTAAATCATGCTGGCGGCGCGGGACCAGTTGAAGGTCATCATGCAGTTGTAGGGGCTCCACATGTTCATCATGCTGTCGAAAATACCGTCCGGGGTTTTCGAGGTGAACGTGCCGAGACAGGTGTGATTGAACGCTTTGACTTTTTCAACGGCGTCGTTCACTTTTTCGACAGTGCCCATGGCGTCGCAGGCGGCTTTGCCTTCAACCTCGGCTTTGCCGATTCCCATTACGACGGCAAATTCTTTGGTTTCGCCGTCCGCGAGATTTACGTCTACCTGATATGCACCGCAGGGCATGTCACCGGTGGCGAGGGAATTTTTGCAGGCGCCCTGTACCACCGCGTCGGGTCTGGCGTAGTTGCCCCATGCGCCGAAAAATTCTTCGAGCTGGGTGTCGTACCCGGCTGTTTCCGCGCCGGTAATTCCCATGAATACATGACGCGCCTGATCTTTATTTTGGAAATGTTCGACATCCTCCGGCATATTGATATTGCTGCCCATATCAATAATGCCGGTTTCGATTTTGGCTTTTACAATATACTGCGTGTACTGGAGGTTGGCCTGATCGTCCAGGGCATTCCAGTTGCAGCCCCATTCCACCAGGGGGAACACGCGCAGCTTGCGCGCTTTGCCGGAATTATTGGTGACGCTGACTTTCCATACTTCGTAGGTCGCGCCGAGGGGCGCGAAGTAGGTTACACTCGAAGAAATACCGCTGTATTCACCGGTAATCACACTGTAGCCGGCGCCATGGCGGCATTCTCCCGTATATTGATCAAGGGGCTTGCCCACCGGATGCCAGGAGTTTGACCAGAAATCCTTGGACTCGACGTCGTGAAGATACACATATTTTCCCTGATAGTTGCCGGGAAGTGCGGCAAACAGAAACCGGGTGTGACGTCCTTGTCCCGCGGAGCGGTAAAAGGAGTACCCCTGGGCGTTATTGGTGACGATTCCTCCGTAAATGGTGTTCCCGATATAGTTACTCCATGGCCGGGGGGTGTCCGGTCGTTCAATCACGTATTCTTTGTTTTCGTCGTCAAATCTTCCAAAGCGCATTCATGGCTCCTTTCGTGGCAAATCTAAGGCAATTCTTTTTACAGGAAAATGGACACAAATGAAATGTTGCGATTAAAAATCAACATAATTCAGATGATAAATGTAAATTGTACTACATGGTAGTACCCATATTTCTGCAATAAAATTGAGCACTTATCCTTTTTTACATTTTTAAGAGAAAAGTTGCAGTTTAATTAAAAACAAGTCGTTTCCCCGAATTATTGTGTATGAATCGGTCGGGAAAAACTGTTTTCAGCCGGGATGCCGCATTGAAGCCGGTGCAATGGGAGCAGGCGATTTTCTGAATGTTTGTTTTTTCAAAAAATCGAACCACTTGGTCGATGTGTTCATCGTCTGCGTGACTCAGGTGGAGGCCGCCGGCGATGCCGTAAACGCGTTCCTCTCCGGTGACCCGCTGAAAATGCCTGATGATATTGACCACTCCCCGATGTGCACACCCCAACAGAATGAACAGGCCCCTCTCCGTTTCTATGGCCACAGAAAGGTCATCGCGCAATGGATCTTTTTCATGTTTTCCGTTTTTTTCGGTGAGCAGGTGGTCATCCAGCTGTTCGAAATCGGTTTCCATCGAAATCTCTCCACTCAAGTGGATGCCGGGAGAAATTTCTGCGGCCTCTTTCACCAGATGGACCGTTCGACCGTCGGCAGCGAGTGCGTCCCGGTCAAGCGGAATGCTGATATTTTCATCGGCTGCCAGGTGTCGGGCTGAAAATTTGGGCGCAAACACATCGGGATGGCAGTATACCGGAACCGGGCCCGCATGCGGCAGAATATAGGGTAATCCGCCGGTATGGTCCAGGTGACCATGGCTGAGCACAATGGCATCGAGCGCCGTAAAATCAATGTTGTATCGTTTAGAATTTTGAAATGCCACGTCCGTCATTCCCGTATCGAGAAGCAAGCGGAAGGTATCGGTTTCCACCCACATGGACAATCCCCATTCGGCCAAGCATCCGAACGTGGCGGTGTTTTCGCAAAGCGTAATAATTTTAATAGTCATATGGAACCTATTGTCGGGTAAGGGTGAAGGTTTCTAGTTTTTGGGTTCAGGTGGCGGCATGGTGGATGGGCGGCGAAAGCTGTCGTCAGAACTGATTACGTCCAACAGCGGTTGCCAGTCGTCCATCTCGCTGCTTTTCAAATAGTAATAGAATGGAATCTCTCCGGCGCGCAGTCGCTCCTGAAATTGATCTTCGGGAAACGGTCCCTGGGTCTCGCCTTTGTTCGTTTTCACCATCCAGGTACGATTTGTGATGTCCATAGGTGATACTATGACATATTTTTGCTTTTATACCAGATCTATCTGGGCGAAACGCGTGTCCCATCACCGGCGTTATTTGTGATACGGAATATTTTTTTGAATGCAGAACGCCCGGTACAACTGTTCCATCAGCAAAAGCCGTGCGAATCTGTGGGGGAGAGTCATTTTTGATAATGCGAAGGTTGATTTTGCAATGGATTTGATTTCGGAGGGAAGCCCCTCCGCACCGCCGATGACAAATGTGATACTCGACGGGGCGGTTTCAATCCATTGGGTCAGCTGATTGGAAAATTGGCGGGAGGTATATTCTTTTCCCCGTTCGTCCATTGCCACAATGAATGAACCTTTGTCCTGTTGTTGCGTCACTTTGGCAGTAAGGTCGATTTTGGCCCCGGGTCGAAGCACCTGATCTTCGACATCCGCGAATTTTTTCAGTCGTTTGAAATAGTCGGCAACCATCGGGGCGGCGGGATCCGCCTTTTCACGACCTTCGCTGAGAATAATGAGTTTCAAGTTATACGTTATTTGGCGGAAGTCATGGGGGTGGAAACGGGCGGAGGAACGCGTTCAGCATCTATCCATAATCCGTCCAGATCGTAAAAACCCCGTTTATCATCTTCAAACACGTGAAAGATCACGTCGCCGTAGTCGAGCAGAACCCATTGGCAATACTGACGTCCTTCGATTCCCATGGGGTGGACTTTCTGCTTTTTCAGTTCCCCCTGCACGCCGTCGATGATGGCTTCCACTTGGCGGGTGGAGCGACCGGAACAGATGATGATGAAATCTGCGTACGAAGATTTTCCGGTAACATTAATTATTTCAAGTGCTTCGGCATGTTTATCCAAGGCCGATTTAGCGATTTCCAATGCGAGTTGTTTGGGTTCCAAAATGTTCCTCTCATAAAAAGGGTAAAACGTTTCCACCTTCCATTATGATATTTTGGGTCCGCTTGACAAGGATTTCGTTTCATCGTTTTGCGAATATAAAATTCATTATTATTAAAACACCCCGTCGGGTTCCTTGACACTTAAACTACTTCAAATTATACTGGCGCCTCGTTTATTTTGGACAAACAATTGTTTTTTTTAAGGAATTTTAAGAAAAGTAGCGAAAACAATTCGCGCAGTTTGGCGCAGAAAGACGCAGGTGTTTTCATGAAGCGCATCCCTATTCTTTTGTTACTCTTTGTAATGATTGCATCGACATTTGTAATTGGATGTCGGGATGAAACCGATCCGGAATACAACATCGATATGCTCTATGATCGCCCATGGCGGGAAAAAGCCCTGAAAAACATTCAGGACATTTTCAACCAAACCATGCAGGAAAACGGCAATGACCTCGAAAATGCCAAGGTGAAAGAGGTCACCGATGTGCTGGTGCCGGGGTTGGTGAAAGCATATAACGACTTTCCAAGGGATCCCGCGAACCGCAAGATTATCGTCGAGCTGCTCGCTCAGATGAACGATTCCCGTGCGGTAAATGTGTTTATTGATGGCCTGACGCTTGAGAAAACCTCAGATTCGAAAATGTTCTCTGTAGCCGCCAACGCCGTGCAGCGTCAGAAAGTGGCAGAGGCGCTTCCTGCGTTACTCAAAGCCTGGGACAAAGTGAAAAGCGCCCGAATTTCTCGACAGGGCGCTCCATTCACCGATGCCGAAAACGAAATCATACAGGCGTTCATTTCGGCGGTATCCGCCATTCTGGTTGAACATCCTCAGTCACCCCAGTCGCAGCAGGTGGTTGCCGCGCTGATTGAAATCACCGACACACCCGATACCCTCCAGGAACTCCGACTGAATATGAAGTCGATGAAGGCGCTGGGACGTATCGGTGATGCGGCGGCGGTTCCCTGTCTGATTCGGGGAATTGCGGCCAAAGGTGTTCGTCAGCCCATCGCGCTTGGAACCATTGCGTTCGCGTCACTGCAGCAGATTCATGACCGCGATGCGGTAGTAAAAGGTATTCTCGCCTTTGCCAAGGGGCAGGACGCCGCGTTCAACAAAGCCTACGAAAAAGAATTGCAGTCTGACCCGTTGATGAAGAATCCCCTTTGGTTCATCCAGCAGGCAGCCACATTCCTCGGTATGTTGAACTATCCGTCCAAAGATGCGGTGGGTTTCTTAATGAGCGAGTTCAATCACCTGGAGCCCGATGATCTCGACAAGAAAACCATGACACTCGAACTGCAGGTGCAGATGGAAGACGCGAACGGATGGGCGGAGATGCGTCGCAACTGGGCGGCGGTAGCGCTGGCCGAAATGGGCCAGACGCAGATTATGGAAGAGTTGGTGAAGCGTCTGAAATTCAAAGGCAGCAAATTGGAGATTCCGCTCGAAGAAGCGGTCGGATATTTCCGGGCCATGGCTTTGTTGAACCTTCCCAGTCAGGCCTGTCCGGTCATGCTCAAAGCAGTTGCTGAGGCCGATGACTCTTTGCGTGATAAGCTGTTCTACAATGCTTCGACCATGTGCGGTAAGGATTTCTACAAGCCCATGGATAAAGCCATTAAAAAGATTGATTGCGATAAGATCGTAAAAGAGCGTCTTCAGGGAGAAGGTTCTGAAGAAGAAGAGAAACAGGTTCGCAACGAATGCGAAGTCATGATTAAACGTATTGAAGGGTATAAAGATCGCATTAAGTTCGGCGAGGAATGCGGCGAGAATATCGATTGCTATCTCAAAGTCGTCAGTGACCACACCAATAAAAATATTGAACGCGCAATTCTCACGGCGCATCGTATTGGTCGCGATAATCAGAGTGTACGGCAGAAAGTGGTTGATGCGTTAATCGAAAACTTGAACAATCCCTCCAAAGTAGCGTTGACCGCAGCGATTCGTGCGCTGGATGAGTTGACTCCCCAGGGCGGTGAAAAATTGGAAGCCAGAATCAAAGAGGTCTACGCCGATTTCGCCCGTCAATCCACATATAAAGATCGTGCCCGCGAACTTGAATCATTCATCGGTCACGTCCGTAACCGCGGACGAAAATAAGTCTTATAAGTCCTATAGGTCTTATGGTATAGGTCCTATAGGTCTTATGGTATAGGTCTTATAAGTCCTATGGGTCTTATGGTATAGGTCTTATGAGTCCTATGGGTCTTATGGTATAGGTCTTATAAGTCCTATGGGTCCTATGGTAAGGAGCGTGACATGAAAAAGAATGTTCTTTTCTACTGTTTTTTTATTTTGGCTGTTGTGGGGTGCTCGCCGGAACAGAAAGCGTCGAAGCAGACCCAAGTGAAACCGGTTGCCGCGACGCCTGATAAGCAGAACGACAAAGTCGATGTGTTGAAACAACTCCCTCCTCTGAATGTGACCGAGGACGTGGACGGATTAAAAAAAATGCAGGCGCTTCGAAGCAATTCAGCGGCAATGCGATTTCGCGCACAGGGTGAGCATCAGAAATCCATTGAAACGCTGATTTCTGCGTTGAAGTTACATCCGGGAAATCAGAATATTCGGTATAATCTGGCGGTCGAATTGTTGTTGAGCGGAAAACAGAAAGATGCGATTGCGGTTTTACGCCAGTTTCAGGATGCACCTTCCTGCAAAGATTGCTTCGTCATGCTGGCCAAGGCGCAAGATGACCCCATGTGGGAGCCGCTGAAGCAAAATAGTGAATTCACACAATTGGTGACCCGGCCGGCAAAGCAATTGGAAGCGGCACTGGCAGCATCCAGGTGGATTTCGCTGGATGAGGCCGCGTTGGAGAAAAAGGAATTGCAGTTTTCGTTCCCCGGGCTTCCGGCGATTTCAAAGGATGGCAGCCGAATTGTCGGGGCCAGGATAGAATACAATCGCGATCAGCAACCGGTTGCGGTAACCATGCACACCCTCGATGTTGCCTCCGGTGATCGGATACACGGCCAGCGAATCTGGTTTGAAAGTGAATCCGTACGATTTTACTCCGGGAAATTGAGGGTCCGCGATGTGACCACGATGGTTGAAAATCGAATTCGATATTTCAATATCTCGATGCTGTCAAAAGAGTGGGATCGAATTCCGGCTGTCGACATGGTGAAAGATCAGTCTGCGAATAAACAGTGCGAAACGCCTCAGATTCTTGAAGCGGCGGGAAAACACATTGCATATACATTTCCGTCTCTTACAATTTTAAACGCTGACAAATCCGCAGCGTTTACCGGCAGTGTTGATCAATGGGGCAAATCCGACAATAAAATATGTTCGACCCATGCGAGAATTCGTCAGGTGTATTTTCATGCGGCCACAAACACCTTTTTGTTCGACTTGTCGTACTGTTCTCCCCAATGCAGCGCGCCGAGTGGAAAATGGGCTGCCGTGCATTTGATTCATCCTCCCGCCGAGTAGTCCGTCAATCATACTGTGACGGGTGAATTGTGCTGCTCCTTTGAAAAAGGGGGCTGGGGGATTTTGTCTTGTTCTGGTGGGATGCTGCTTCGATCTTCTGAAAAATGACAGTGGGAACACCCTCCATGTTTTGGAGCACCTCAAAGTTAGAAAACCGCAGAACGTCAAGACCCAAAGAGTTGAGATAGCAGTCTCTTGCTGCGTCAATGGCTGCGCCTTCGGTTTGATAGTGCGCATAAATACATGAAAGGACCTGTCTGGATTTCTATAATCTGATCATACCATTTATCATTTTGTATTGAAACAAGTTTTTCATACGAATTATTATTTTTTCGATATTTCGTGGCCGGCGTGCAGGAATCGCAGGGAATAGCGAGCGGCGCAAGTCCGCAACGAGTTCAAAATTCGAGAAGATTGTGCGGCTGCTGTTATTTCTTTGAGTCGGCTACCGGTTCAATCGCAGCAGTTCTTCGATGGTTTCAGTGATTTCGCTGCCGGTGATGGGTTTGGTGAGATAGGCCTGTACGCCCAGTTGACGGGCCCGCTGTACGTCGTCGGCGTCGCCTTCGGTGGAAACGATAATCACGGGAATGTCTTTATGGCGCGCGTCCTGGCGAACATGTTTCACCAGTTTCAACCCATCCATTACGGGCATGTTGATGTCGGCGATAATGATGTCGTACTGTTTTACGGACAGCAGCTTTATCGCGGCGAGGCCGTCATCGGCCTCATCAAACGAAATGTCTTTCAGCCTTGACACACTCACCGCGAGCAGGTGTCTCATCAACTGGGAATCTTCCACTATCAAGGCGTTGTACTTTGTCATGCCATCTCTCAGTCTGCCCCCAAACCGATTTCGTACATCATGTTTACCAGAATACGAGCGTCCAGCGAATGAGAAGCCACCACTTCGAATCCGCCGCTTGCTTCATACACGCGGTCGCTGTACTCCCGTGGTCCTGTTATATTGTAGGTGATTTTTAAATCAAGCCCCACCAGCCATTTATTGAACTTTATCGCCCAGCCCAAATCCACCGCCCCGGCCAAATCGATTTGCGGCTCAACCCGCAATACGGTTTGCAGCACTTCGTCGGAATGTATTTCACCCTTTGTGCTGTCCAACCCCACAATCAATTCGGGGCCGATGCCCAGACTGAAACGCTGTAATTCTTTCAATCGATATAATTTGAACAGCAGGGGCATACGCACGATGGAGTATTTGTAGATGAACTTATTATTGTTGTATCCATTCACTGTCATATTGGTACGCGTCTGATTTCGCTCGGCGAAAATCCCCAAATCCAACCCCAGTTTACCCTGTTTGAATCTGGTGGCAATGAGAGCGCCGCCGCCGCCGCCGATGCCGCCGCCGCCGTCTTCAAACGGCGCTGCATCGGTGGTGCCCACGTTACTTGCATTTTTGGGTGGAAACAGAATATTGGGTCCCATTCCCAGCTGCGGCCCGATGGCCAGCCAGAACGGGGTGTTCACTTCGTCGGTTTTTTTCTTTTCTTCAGATAAAAAGCCGTCTTCGTCTGTGGCGGTCTCACTCGCATCGGTGTTTGAGGCAGAAGACTTTTTGGTGTTGTCTGTTCCCGTTATCTGGGCTTCAATTTCAGCAGAAAACTGATCTGCAGCGCCTTGTCGCCCAATCGTCATGGCCACAAGCAAGGCGATTCCAACCATTGTACCTCGTTTCATTTGCACTCCTCTTTCGGCAATGAATTCACATTTTTTCAGTGATTCCATAAATGTAGCTGATAAAGAGGACGAGGCAAGAAATCGAAAACCGGTTATCCGGCGTGGGTTTCCTTGTATTTGGCGATGGCGGTTTTCGACACCTTGACGGTGAGTACAATCAAAAAGGCCAGCCCGGCGACCATGCTGACCGCGAAGATTGAAAACATTCCCCATTGTTCATGAACAGAAACGTCTGACAAGGTGAACTGGGGCGCCAGATATTGCTGGCGCAGCATATCGCGAACCACCACAAACATGGCCGCTTCCAATACCAGAAGGACGGTACCGACAACGGCGAGCAGTCCGTTCTTTTTCTTCGCGCCAAGTACGAGGAGTGCGGTGGAAAGCAGCGCCAGGGCAATGCCCAGAATCAGATGGACCCGCCCCGCGCCCACAAGCGTGTCACTCAACAGGTTTTTCGGTAAAACGGCAATCAGTGCGCCCGCTGCGGCGGCCGTGATCACCCGGCCCAGCAACAGGCCTCTCATGCCGAGGGAACCGGCGGCATCACCGGAGTTGTTCCCTCGCCATTTTGACCTGAAAATGCCCATCAGCACCAGCGCTGCGCCGCCCACAACAAGTGCGGGAGACATAAACAGCACGTAGCGGGCGAACAGCGTGGGTTCAGACAGGTTGAGGTTGGCGCCGCTGGGGGTGGCCGCATATTTTTCCATCCAGGTGTCCGGGGTCATCGACAACGTGAGATTGTTCACATAAATAAAACCCACCGACAACATGGTGAGCAATGCGACACCCAGTACAATCAGTTGTGCATTAGTTGTGGAATCTTTTTTCAGCTTGTTCAGGTAGAGCATGCCGTACGCGAGAATCAGCAGGGGAACCACCAGAATCCACGCCGCGCCGATAATCACAGATGAACTGTAGAACATCTGGCCGTACATTACCTGCACAAACAATAGCGGCGGTATGCCGAGTGTGACCAGATATGAAAAACCAAGGGGCAGACTCAGCCCCAGAAACGATTTCGCGCCGTCATCTCCTTTGCGGACTTTCAGCCAAATCAGGTAGATGAGTCCGCCCAGTGTGAAGTTCACCGCCATGAAATGAAGCGCCAGTGTCAGGTACGATAAAAGCTGCAACAGTACGGCGGGCATCGGGTACCCGAGGGGGTCTGCGGCCGGGATGGGCGCCTGGGCCAATGTCGCAGAAATGAGATTCGAGAAATTCATCAGTTGGCCTCCTTGGGGTTGGCGTTCATCGCTGCTGCTTTGGCGCGCTCTTCCTGTTCGTATAACTCAAGCACCTGCGCGGGCGTTACGGGGTTGCCGTGGATATTGAGAAAGTACGCCGTGAGTGCGGCGCGATCTTTCAGCGTGCCCTGAAACGGAGGCATTACTTTCTGTTCGTCCAGTTTTTCAATGAAGCGTACACCGAATGCCGGGGTCCAGTTGCGCGTGCGGTACGTCAAATCTCGATATCCGTCGAGGGTATGACAGGTGGCGCATTGCAGCCGGTATATCCATTCCCCGTGTTCCGCGCTCATCTCTTCGATTTCGGGGTTCCATTTGGCTTCAGAAAGATACGGCCGATTCATATATGCACTGTTTTCAGCATTGTGCTGCCACAGGGCGTTTGAGTATAAAACGCCCCTGATAACATACGGCTTTCGCGCCATTTCTCTGAAAAATTCCGCGCCCATGATACCCACCTGAGCAACCAGCAAAAGCGAAATTGCCGTTGCCAGGTGAACCGCCTTGGGTTTCCATGCGGCCACCGATGCCCCCATCACAATCAATGCGCCGGAGGTTACCGCCAACCAGAAGAAACGGGCCAGACCTTCCATTTTTCCGCCGTCCACCCCCACCATACCCGCGTCGTAGAACGCCAGCGTGGATTCGGGAAGTGTGAACCAATACCACACCACCAGTCCGGGAACCAGTATGGCTGCGGGAATCACCCACTTGGCACTGAATCGGATAATTTTGGTTTTAAACGCCTCGTCGTCTTTGATTTGCGTCGCCACCAGAATACCGGCCAGACCGGCGATTAAAAACATGGTGAGCGTGCGAATAAACAAGGACGGGAAGTACCCCGGGTTGAAGAAGCCGGCGGCGATGTCTTTGTTTTCAAGGGTCCACGCACCGGGGGTCAGCATGAATGTCAGAATACCGTTGATGATAAACAGGCTGAACCATGCAATCACAAAGTAGGCGACCGCAAGAAATACCTGCATACGGCGGCTGTTGCTGTTCCATCCGTAATAGTACAGGTACAGGACAGTCAGCTCACCGATGAAGGTAACCCATTCCGTGGCCCAGGCGAACACAAACTGATGAATCAGCAGGCTGGTGGCCTCGGGGCTTGCCAACTGAATCGAAAACCAGATTCCCACGCCGGTGATGGCGCCGAACACGGTGGTGTACACCAGAAAAAAGGTGGCGAATTTGTGCAGCCATTTGCGGATGCGCTCGCCATCGGCCATTTTGTTTGACCATATTTCGGCAACGGCCAGAAATGCACCGCCGCCGATGGCCAGATGCGAAATCAATATGTGAATAATGGCGATAATCGCTACAACCAAAGAACCGCCGAGTATCGGAAAGTTCCATACGGGATAATTCATCTCAGTTCTCCTCTCCTCACGATTCTTTCTATGACAACAGACCCCAAATGGTCATGCCGAGAAACCCGATAAGGCCGGCAATGGCCATTTGGGTGATCATTTCGCCCCGCTTATCGGTGGGTACATTTTTATCGATGAACGGCAGCGCAATCACCAGCAGGGGACCGAGCCCCATGATGGCCATTCCCACCAGTTCCAATTTGCCGGGAAACAGTTTCAATGCCTGATACGGCGCCAGCAGATACCACTCGGGTTTGATTCCCTCCGGCGCAGCGCCCATCGGGTTGGCTTCCGGCGCCAGCCCCCGCGGCGCGGCGGCGCTCAATGCAATGAGAAGACCGAACATGAACAGCCAAACCGGGATTTCGCCAATCATGAAATCAGAGAAAAATTTGCGGTATTTTTTCTTTTCCAAAGGAAGTGCGGCGAAGGTGTCGGGTTCGCTGACGCCCTGAATCTGTACGAACAGCAGGTGCAGCGCAATCAGCGCTAAAACCAGCAACGGCAGGATAACCACATGAAGCGCGTAGAACCGCCCGATGGTTTCCATGCTGACGTCAGGGCCGCCCCGCGCCAGATCCGCCGCAAAGGTGCCGAGTACGGGGAGCTTCTCCATTTCAGATACCCCGATGCGCACTGCGAAAAAGGCCAGGTCGTCCCAGGGCAGCAGGTACCCGGAAAAGCCGAACAGTGTGACCAGTGTCAGCAATATGAATCCGGTGATCCATGTTCCCTCTCGCGGCGGCCGGTAGGCCTTCATGAACAGGGTGGAGAACATGTGCAGAAAAAGTGTCAGAATCATCAGGTTGGCGCTCCAGTGATGGATGCTGCGAATCAATGCGCCGAAGGGTACTTCCATAACGATGCGATTGACCGACGCCCAGGGTTGACCGGGTTTGTAATACACCATCAGCAACACCCCGGTGACAAGTTGAATCAAAAACAGGAACAACGCGATGCCGCCCAGCATGTACCATGCGGAGTGTTTGTGCTCGGGAACTTTTTTGCCCATGAAAAACTGAATCACCGGCCAGATGGGGTACCGCTTGAGCAGCGCCCGGTAAAATTTCCCCATGCGGCTGTCCGCCGGCGGCAGCGCGGCTTCGGCTTCTTTTGGAATATGAGTCTGTTGTGTGTCCATTGGTCAGCCCTTTTTTTCAGGTTCCAGTCGCGATACGTACAGCGCGCCGTCTTGCTCGAATACCTTCAGTTCAGTCAGCGGTTTCGGCGGCGGGCCGGAGATGTTTTTACCGGTGAGGTCATAGTTGCCGCCGTGGCAGTTACAGTGAATTTTGTCTCCCTGAAATTCGACATTGCAGCCGGCGTGGGTGCATTTGGAGTCAAACGCCTTCAAGTCGCCGTCCCCGTTGCGCAATACGATAATGCCCCGCGACGCATATCCGCCGTTTTTTCCGGTGCCCGGGCGCGCCACATCGGCGGGGCTGATTTTGTCGACCAGCGCTTTACCGTCTTCACCGAACGGATCGGGAACGGGTTGCGGCGCGAGGTACTTGTAGACCGGATACGCTGCGGCACCTACCCAGGCAACGCCGACACCACCGGCTGCGGCCAGTAAAAATTTTCGCCGTTTTTCGTTTTTCGGTTCATCCGATGCTTGTTTTTTTTCCTCTTTTTTAGACTCAGTCAATTTTGGGCCTCCTGCGGCATCTATTAAAGAGTACGTTCTGTTTTCGCGACGATACTATGTAATGGAAGTACATACAATCGCAAGGATAAAGTGGAATTGTGGTACCTTTTTATCGATGCAGCAGTTGGGCCACCAGTGTCACCAACGCGTCGTTTCGAAACGGCTTCTGAATGAATGCGGTGCCGGACTCTGACAGAATTGACTCAATATCTGTGTGCAAACTATGCCCCGAAACAAACACCACTCCCATTTGCGGCGCAATCTTCTGTATCTCTCGATACAATTCGGCACCACTCATTCCAGGCATCATTATATCGGTCACCACCAGGGAAATCGACCCGTGATTTTTTTTAAAAAACGCCAGCGCCTCCACGCTGTCGGTGTGGCAATGGGAAACATACCCGGCGCGGGTCAAATATTCTGATGTTGCGTGCGCCACCAGCTCTTCATCGTCAATCACCAGAATTTCCTCCCCCGCAGGAACAGCAACCACATGCGAATCGATTTTTTTCGGAGCGTCTCCCGGCACATGTGTGGGGAAGTACAGATGAAACGCGGTGCCTTTCCCGAGTTCACTTTCCACATCCAGCGCCCCCTGATGGGACTTCATGGTTCCGTACACCGCAGCCAACCCCATTCCCGTGCCTTCGCCCCGATTTTTGGTGGTGTAGAACGGTTCATACATTCGCATCATCGTGTCCTGTGGAATCCCGGTTCCGGAGTCCCGCACCTCCACGTGCACATATGCGCCGGGCTGCAGAGAAAATCCCTCACCGAACGCGTTTGTGGTTTCCCATTTTTTCGATGACGTGCAAAAAATCAGCTTGCCCCCGTTGGGCATGGCGTCCCGGGCGTTCAACGCGAGATTCAGCAATGCGTTCTGGATTTGCGATGCGTCGCCGATGGTAACGGGTGTCGCGGCTTCCAGTGTGGTGGACAGTTCAATTTTTCGCGAAATGGTATGGGCCAGCATGCTTACGACTTCTTTTATCACCTCGTGAATATCGACTTCTTCTCTTTGCAGCGGACCTTTTCGTGAAAATGCCAGCAGTTGTCGGGTGAGCGATGCGGAGCGTTCCGCCAGCGTGATGATGTTGGATACATACTTCTGCTGTTTTTCGTCGGCTATTTTCAGCCGCAGCAGGTCTGCGTAACCCAGTATGCCGCTGAGCTGATTATTGAAATCGTGCGCTACTCCGCCGGCCAACTGCCCGACAGCATCGAGTTTCTGTACCTGAAACAGTTCGGTCTGCAGTTTTTCCCGAGCGGCTTCTGCTTCTTTGCGGTCGTGAATTGATTTTTCGAGCTGTGATGCATACTGGGTTCGTTCGTTGAACAGACGGGCGTTTTTTATTGCCAGAGAAGCCAGGTTTCCCAGGGTAACCGCCAAGTCGATTTCAAACGGCGAAATTTCGACGGGGTGCTCGATAGATCCCACAATAAACGCACCAATCACCTCGTCATCGATAGTCAGTGGAACGAACAGCAGTGTGCGCAGGTTGCGCTGGGTCATGACCACCCGTTCAGACGCAGTCACCTCTCGTTCCCGCACATCCGGAACGAGCAACGGCATTCGGGATTTCATCGATGCAGCGATCATGGAATGCTCTTCCACAGGTGACTGGCGCATGACTTCGGGAAAATCGGGGGGAAGGGGCGGAAACGTCGCCGCCAATCGAAGTTCACCTTCTTCGCGCATATAAATCGCTGCCGATCCCAGATCGAACAGTTGGGACACGCCGTCCACGGTTTCCTGCAGTACACGCTGAACATCGAGCGTGCCGCTGACATTTTTGCTGACATTCAACAGGGTGGTCAACGCTTCGTTTCGTTGCTTCAGCGCCTCGAGTGTCGCTTCCGAAGAGGGTTCCGATGAAAACAGTGATTGCATATATTAATCGTAGATCAAAAAGGAATTCGTGCAAATACTGAACGCCACAGTGTTTTGCACTTTTTTGAAGGGATTCGCTCGCGAATTCAGCGGTCCAAATTCAGCGGTTCAGTTGCGCACGTATAGATGCGACATCAAGGTCTTCTATCAGGTGGGGGAGATTTCGCCAGATGGGATGAAACCCGAATCCGCCCTGTGTCATCTCGGCCAGTGCGTCTTTTTTTGACCAGTTTTCCACCACAATTCGATACGCGGCCGCCATGGTACCGGTGCGGTCAGAGCCGTGCTTGCAATGAAAAAACAGCGGCTGCTTTGTTGGGTCGGCGGCGACCTTTAAAAAAGTTACGATTTCTGCCTCTGTCACATTCCACGCGTCCATCGGTATTTCCACCACGTGAAATACTCCGTTCAGTTCGGCCTCTGCGATTCCGTCTTTGTCGCTGTGAAAGTTGCGAAGGTTCACAATGGTCTTTACGCCCATTCGCTTGAGCGCGTGAAATCCGGATTCAGTGGGTTGGGCACCGCGAAACAGATGGTCGTTCAACTGATGAAAATTTTTAACGCCGGCAACTGTTTTCGGTGCGGCCCATTCGGCAGGACGATCTTGCGGCGGTACAGCGGGGGCACGGCATCCATACGCCAGAACGGACAGTGCAAAAATACAGACAGCACTGTACAGAAAAGGTTGCCCCGCGGTCATTAATGTCGGTTTTATTGCTGTGACGGAACGGTTCATTCCCACCTCCAGGGGAGGTTGTACTTCCAATCGGCTTGTCGTGCACTACTCTTTTCGTTGAATCAACCGAAGCAGTTCATCTCGCGTGATGCCCAGGCGTTTTGCGGTGTGGGTGGCCAGCGAGGTATCGGCCACCCCGGGAATGAACTGATAGGTGGGAACATGCGCATCGTCGAGTTCCACCTGCAGGAATTCCAGGTCCAGCTGCTTGTCTTCCTGTTCAAGCTGCTGTGCGAAACGCAGAAAATGGGTTGAAATGAATGACTCAAACGTCCACTCCCGCAGCAGCGAAATCACCAGGTGAAAGATTTCCTCGCCTTCCTGGGGATTGGTTCCGGAACACAATTCATCGAGCACCACCAGCGACCCGGCAGTGGCCTTTTCGAATACACTTTTTATGCGCAGCAACTCGGTGCCCAGGCGACCCTCTTTCTGGTCGGCTTTGCTCCAGTCGAGCAGCGTGACAAACAGACCGGTAACTTCGTGGATCTGAGCGGATGCGGCGGGCACGGGAAGCCCCGTCTGTCCCATCAGCTGGGAGAGCGCAATCGCCTGCAGCAACCTCGTTTTACCGCCGGAGTTCGGTCCGGTGATGATCACAATGGCGTCCTGCCGCCGCGCGCACAAGTGACACGGCACCGCCGGCGAGTCTTCTTCGAGCAGCAGCGGATTGAACAGTTGCTCTATGCAGCGGCCGGATTTCGAATTCTTGTCGATGAAGGTGGGCAGGCACGTACGATGGCCGTGCTTCCGGGCCAGGTCCGAAAAGTGCAGTCCGGCCAGGTGAAATTCCATATCGCCGATGAGGCCTATGAAATAGGCAAAATCCGGTGCCAGGGTTTCAAACACGTCTTCAACCCAACGAGCAACGAGCCCTTCGCTGCTGACGCGATAGCCCCGCAGAAGCATGGCCAGTTTCACAAAAAAACGTTTGACCGGGTGCTGATGAAATCGGTTTTTCCGGTTTTCTGACAATTCCAGCACTTTGAACCGTCGCACGCTTCCGTCCGCCGCCACACCGATTTCAAGCTTCACGGTGGCCAGGTTGTTTTCGTAATTCAAAAAATCGAACAGCTTTGAAAACCCGTCGGTCTGCTGAAGTTCTTTTGCCCAGCCGGAAATGCGGGAGAGGCCTGAAGATGCACCTTTGAAGCCGGCGGCCGCCAAATCGATTACATCTTTTACATCGGTGAGAATATCGATGCGACGGCGAGTGAAAAACATGGGCCCCATCACCCCTTGACTGTCGAATTCGTCGCGGAGCTCCACCATCGCACGGTACAGGCGACGAAACTCTTTCTGATAGGGTTCGTTTTCGAGTAATTCGCGTTGAATATCCTGGCGGAACAGGGTGGATTCATGCGCTTTGGGCGGATGACACAGCAGGCGTTTGAAATAATGGATATTTGACGAGGAGGTCCATTTTTTTAGTTGAATCTGAAAACATTTTCGGATCATTTCATCAACAAACAGGTCTCCGGCAAAATTTTCGGCGTCAAATGAGGATTCCGCCACAGGGGCATCATCAAGCAGGTGACGCAACGCCCCGGCGGAGTCTCCGGTGGCAAACGCATATCCGAGGCCTTTTTGATAACTGAGCAGTTTTGGGGGAATCACCGGGTCGTGATTCAGCAGGTCGGGTATTTGTTTCATCTGATTCGTCGCTTTTTTTGTCACAATCACTACATTGTAGTTGGGACATTCACAAAAACAAAATGTTCCGATGAACTTTCCGGTGCCCTGTGCACAAACCTCGGGGCAATCGCGAAAACCGAACCCCCGACCTCTTTCGGGGGCGTTGTAAAAGGAAAATATGGACTTTTGCTACTCGCGTCGAAATCCCCCTTGCCCCTGAAGTATCCCTAAAACAATTTCAGAAAAATATCGAATGACAACAAAATGTTATAAAAAAAGAACACATGCTGATTCCGAGCTGTTCGAGGTGTTGGTATGTTTGAAACAGCTTGAGCCGGATGCATCGGCTGAAAAAACAGTTTGGGTCTGGCGTTTTGAAGAACCCATCCTGAGGAGGGTATAACCCT
>JAFGXQ010000077.1 GCA_016936575.1 Deltaproteobacteria bacterium | reverse complement strand
TGGCAAGCCTCATGAAAAAAAAATATTGTCTTGGTGACGCATCCGGTTGCGCCCGACATATCGTTTTTGAAGCCAAGGGAAAAGGAAGTGTTCCGGCGAATCTGTTTCCGAATCAGGTTGATAAAGCCAAACAGATTATCAGCGCTTAACAGATATTGTCGAATAAAAGGGGCCGCAAATTGAAAAACAATAGTCAGGAGATTTCCTCCCAAATCTCTTTCATGGTGTGCCGTATTTCACGCTGCCGGTTGACATAACTCGTATGCAGTAATTTGTGCGCCAGGTGACTGTTGGGCGCCCCCAGATAATTGTCGTAAAGCTGTTTGATTAACGGATTGTTGTGGGACTGGCGAATCACCGCATCGGTATCGATGGCATAAATCGCTTGTTGCCTCGCCTGTTTCGAGGAATGATAACTCTTTTTCCCTTTGGGCTGGCCGCCGCCGCATATGCATCCGCCCGGGCAGGTCATCACCTCCACAAAATGATACTCGGCTTCGCCGTTTTTCACCTGCTCCACAATTTTTCGGGCCGCTTTCAATCCGTGAGCAACCGCGACTTTCGCCACGCCCAGTCCGGGAATATCAATATTCGCGGTGCGTACATCGTCGAGACCACGCACTGCCTGAAGCTCAATCTGCTCGAGCTCCTTGCCGCCGGCCAGATAATACACACTTCGAAGTGCCGCCTCCATCACGCCGCCGGTGGTGCCGAATATTTCTGCGGCCCCCGTATATGCGCCCATCCAGGGGTTATCGTAAGATCCTTTTTGCAGACTCGGCAGATGAATCCCTTCTCTGCGCAACAGCCTTCCAAACTCACGGGTGGTCAGCACCACATCCACATCGGCCTGCTTATTGTGGTAAAATTCGGGTCTTCCGGCTTCTCCCTTTTTCGCGGTACAGGGCATAATCGAAATCACACGCATACGTTCCGGCGCAACATTCATTCGCTGCGCCAGATAACTTTTGGCAATGGCGCCGAAACACTGCTGCGGGCTCTTGGTGGTCGATAGGTGCTCAAGCATCTCGGGATAATTCTTCTCCATGAAATTGATCCAGCCGGGAGAACACGATGTGAACATGGGCAGCCGTCCACCGGTCTTCAGCCTTGACATCAGTTCGGTGCCCTCTTCCATGATCACCAAATCCGCTGTGAAATTGGTATCCAACACCACATCCGCACCCAACCTGCGCAATGCGGTAATCAACTCCCCTTCCACGTTGGTTCCGGGCGCCAGTCCGAATTCCTCTCCAAGGGCCACTCGAACCGCCGGCGCGAATTGGAAAACGGTAAATATCTCCGGGTCATATAAAAAGTCCACCACCGGCTCAGCATCCTGAACCTCCGCCAATGCGCCTACGGGACAAACCAACGTGCACTGACCGCAGGATACGCAGTCTGAACCACCGATGAACACACTGTCCCGAACCCCGATTTCAGTGGACAATCCCTTTTCAACAACCGTCAGTACATCGACCCCCTGCACATCACGGCAAACCGTAACGCAGCGAAAACAGCGAATGCACTTGGTCATATCACGAACAATCGCCGGCGATGAGGAATCCCGCGTTCGACTCTGATAAAACGCCTCGTTGCCGAATCGGGTTTGCTGCAACCCGACAAATTGCGCCACATCCTGCAATTCGCAGTCCCCGTGGCGTACACATGTGGCGCAGTCCTGATCATGGTCCGCCAGCAACAACTCCACCTGGAGTCGCTGCTTCTCCCGAACGTTTTGGGTACGGGTGTACACATGCAGGTTTGCCTCCATGGGCGTATTGCAGGTCGTTACCGTTTTACGTCCACCGTTGCCCTGGCGTTCAATCTCTGCCAAACACACTCGACACGTAGCCGGTGCGTGATTGAGCTCCCCCATTTTGCACAGGGTGGGAATGAAATGCCCGTTTTCTCTGGCCACTTCGAGAACCGTTTTTCCATCGTCAAATTCCACTTGCCTGCCGTTGATATATCCGATGAGCTTCGTCATATGAACCTCGCCTATTTGTCGGTAACCACAGAGTATACGCGATAGCACCGCATGCATCGCTCCGCTTCGCGAATCGCCTCTTCCTTGGAAATCGGCTTCTCCACTTCTTCAAAAATACGTTTTCTGACTTCCGGATCCAGTTCGGGAATCTCCACGCGATACATGTGCTGCACAGGCACATCCACGCCATCTGCGTTGATTTTCTTTATTCCTTCAAGCAACTTGCTCATGCGGCGTTCCGGGTTGAATTTGACTTTTCCGTATGTCAGATAGTCGTCCATGGCTTCGGCCGCACGCTCTCCCTGACTCATCGCTTCAATCAACGTCGCCGGTCCGGAAACACAATCGCCGCCGGCAAACACTCCTTTAATATCGGTCATCATCGTACTGCCATCGACCGGAATCAGCCCCCATTTGTCGAGTTCCAATGTTTCAGAGCCGGTTAAGAACGTGTGGTCCACCCCCTGACCAATCGCCGGAACAATAAAATTGGTTTCCAGCACATGCGCGGACCCTTCCTTGGGATGTACCCCCCTTCGACCGGACGCATCCGCTTCTCCGATCTCCATTTCTATCAGTTCCACTCCGGTGACCTTGCCGTCCTCATGCAGAATACGGGTGGGATGACTTAAAAAATGAAAAATCACACCTTCTCGCTCCGCAGCTTCCACCTCTTCCACATCCGCAGGCATTTCTGATTTGGTGCGTCGATACACCAGATGCACTTCCTTCACGCCCATCCGCAACGCCGATCGTGCACAGTCCATCGCCACGTTCCCGCCGCCCACCACAACCATGACTTCGCCCAAATCCACCGGCAGACCGATGTCGATGAAATAATGATTGATATACAGCAAAAACTTCACGCCGGTGATGTACCCTTCCACCGAACGATCTTCACCGGGAATGCCGAGCGTCTTACCTCGATGGGCGCCCAATCCCAGAAATATGGCGTGGTATCCGCGATCCTTCAAATCCTGCAACGTGAAATCATGTCCCATTCGCTGATTGTAGGTAATCGTACCGCCGAGGGTTTCGATAATACTGATTTCCTTATGAAGAATTTCCTTTTTGGGAAGACGATATTCAGGAATGCCCACCGCGGCCATTCCGCCCGGCTCTGTCATGGCTTCGAACACATCGACCGGATACCCCCGCAGCAGCATGTGATACGCTACGGATATTCCGGCTGGTCCGGTACCGATAACCGCCACTTTCAAATCATCCGGCTTTTTCGCCGCAATTAAATCCTTTGAAAACCAGCTATCGGTCACGTATCGCTCTTTGTCGGCCACAAACCGTTTGAGCACCTTGATTCCCACGGCCTCGTCCACCTGGGTTCGCCGACATTCCAGTTCACAGAATCGAACACAAACGCGTCCGCATGTCGCAGCCATCGGATACTTCTGCAGTACGACCCCCACGGAATGGGTGAATTTTCCTTCTTTAATATAATCGATGTATTTGGGAATTCGCACCTTTGCCGGGCACGCCTCAATGCACGGTGCGGTCACGTAAGTAGCCGCCCCCTGGCCGGAAGGTCGAGAAGTCGATGCCAAAACCTCATCCGAAAAATGCTTCAGCAGGGCAGCCAGCGCCACCGGTGCGGTTTGCCCCAAACCACAAAGGGACGTCTCTTTTATCTGATCTGCCAGCAGCTGAATATCATCGAGCATTTTTCCTTTTTTCGGATACTGCCGCAACTCCATGAGCTTCTGACTCAACACCTGAAGACCAACACGGCACGGTGTGCATTTCCCGCAGGACTCCTCTGCGGCGCGCGCAATATGTTTTTGAACCGCCTCCAACATATCAGCGCTTTCATCAAAAACAAAAAACCCTTTTCCACCAAAAAAAGCGAGCACTGAATTTCCGGGGTCGAATTCATCAAAGTCCTCAAAACCCGGAACATCGGCAATTTCAAACCGCCGCCGGTCGCGATTGTCAATAACCTCGCCTTCCCAAACACCATATCGGATGACTGTCATTTAATTACTCCTTGGGCGAAACGTGATTTTTAAAAAAAACATTCGCATTGTCGGGATGAACCGTATACTTCGCGGTGTTCACCAGAACAGATACGCCGTTCTCGTTGCACGCATTCATGCAAAAACATCCCATCAATCGAATCGTCTGCCCGCGGCCGACGCCGTCATTCACTTTGCTGATATTTTCTTTCAGTGACAGGACGACTTCTTCAGCTCCCTGCAAATGGCAGGATTCACCAATACATACTTTGATTTGCATCTTGAAGACCTACAACGGGCAATTCACATGCCCTTCTGGAAGTTGGGCGGCGCTTTGGAACACCCATCGGAACATACCGCGAGAATTGACCACATGAATTCATTTCCGCAAGAAAGAACATGGCGGCTGTTTACCCGTCAAAAATCGGTTTGGCAAGTAAAAGTGAAGAACGCCCCCATGGATCTATCGATTGATGATTTTATGTTTTCAAACCACCCCAACGACTGAATAAAACCGCACTATCTTCGATACAAATGTATCGGAGTTACATTTTCGTTTCTCCAGAAAAAATAACGTATTACGGAAAACCGTTTACTCGCCTTACTCGCCGAGAATGCCGGTGGCATCTCCCCTGCCTGTAATCACATTCACTACGCGATTAGAAAAAAGCGGTGCCGCGTACTGACAGAAGCTTTCGTTCGGGTGAGAATCGGTGGCGCCCGCGGCGTATTCTTCCAACAGATAAATGCCGCCTTCTGTCTCGAGTTCAAAGAAATCCCAGATGTAAATATTGTCTCCGGATTCATCCCACTCCGTTTTCACCCAATCAAAGAAGGTGCGCGCCCTTGCGGCATCGGCCTCATTGGTGGCGCCGGCCACATTGGCCGCACCGGTCCAAACCACAAATCGGGTATCAGAAAAACTGTGCAGCTTTTCTTTCAACGCCGCATACTGCAACTGATAATTGGCGATGGTTTTTTCTTCAGAAGAAATATCGGGCGTTCCGTTGTCCTCAACAATACTGCTTACCGGGAAACAATGTTTGAACACAATCACATCATATTCAGTGGTAAGCATCTCCAATGTAGGCTGAGCCTCCACCGGATCGGGTCCGCCGTTTTCCACCCACAAATACCAGTAGTCGTAGGGGTAGTTGGCCCACGGATAATTCTCCCCATCGGGAAAAGCCAATTCTGAGATGCTGTAATTCGTTCCGTTATCGGCGTTGTACTGGGTGAACCATTCCGGCACGCCACCGCCCCAAACGTTGCTTCCCGTGGA
>JAFGXQ010000076.1 GCA_016936575.1 Deltaproteobacteria bacterium | reverse complement strand
CGCATTACCCGGGCGGGCGAAGTGGTGGGAACGCCGATGTACATGTCGCCCGAACAGATTATGGGAAAAGAGCTCGATGGACGCGCCGACGTATACGCGCTGGGGATTATCGCATATGAGTTGCTGCTGCGACGGCCGATTTTTGATTATGAGAGCATCCACCAGATTACCGCAGCGGTGATGGTGGAGATGCCGCAGGCGCCCCTGACGATTAATCCCGGGTTGCCCCCGCATCTCAATCGAGTCTTCGAAAAAGTGTTCCACAAAGACCCCAAGCACCGGTATCAGAGCGCGCTGTCGTTTTTGAGGGAGCTGGCGGGTCCGGAATACGTAAAGGTAATTTCAAGTGTGATTCGTTCTGAGTTGGTTTCCGCCATTGATTCATCTGAATTTTCGGCACCTATGACGGCATCAACTGATGAACCGGGAAACCGGCGCGGTGAGGATTCGGCATCGCAACGGGCATTCGCGCAGCCGGTTACCGGTTCTTCCCACAGCAACCGTCCACGCGTATCGTGGTTTAAAACGAGAGTGGGCGTGGTTTCTTTGTTGAGCGCGGTCATCGCGATGTTGTTCGTGGTGTCGCTCGGTGTTTGGAAAAGCGGGGTACAGGGACCGGCGGAGATTTTTGTTCGTTCCGTTACAGTGGACGGGGTCGCTGCGGATAACGCGTGGGAGCAGCATGCGGTTGCATCGTTGCTGAAACTTCATTTGCAGACAGACCCGCTGATTTCGGTCACATCGCACCCGACAATGACATCGACATTTTCACGACATCCGAACCGGTACATCGTGACTGTCACTGCAACGCAGAACCCGAATTGGCAGATTCGCCTGTCGATGAGCGATGACGAAGGAGAGGTTGTTTTCTCGGCTGAGGAAACCGCACTCGGCTACGAGAAAGCGATTGAATCGGTTACCTGGCAACTTCATCTGTTTTTGCAGGAGGAAAGACCGGGGCACCTGGCTGACCCTGTCGGGTTGCAGCGCCGGCTTACGGAAACGGCGTTTCGGGCATTGTCCAGTCAGGGGTTGCTCTATCGGTTTAAAAATGCAACGGCGCAGATGCCAGATACCAATGAACGGTTGTTTTTTCGGGAACTGGACAGATATATTGAATGCGCGGTGGCCATGCCCCCCAGCGCTTGTTTGTCCCAGCATCCGTTTGCGAAGTACAGGCCGACCGACAACGTTGCCATAAATGAATTGTGGAAGCAGCTGGTGTTGCCGCTGGATGCCCCCCTGTCGGAATCCGCCTGTCGGATTTTCGATAGCGAGCAACCGTTTGTGACGGCGTTGTTTCCGCTGCTGCCGAATCGAAGCGCTTGTCAACTGGGACAGGGAACCATCTGTCAGCGCATGGACACCTTCTGGCAGCGGTACGAATGTGCGCTCGATTCCTCGTTGGGGGACAACCCGTCCACCGCGTTGGCCTATATCTTTCAGAACATGGAAAAGGACGATGCCCATGGGTTTTACGCCAATATGGATGTAATGTTTCTTCAGGGGGTGAATTCGCAGGAGGGAAAAACGTGGCTGCAGCGGATGGTGGGGCGATACGGAGCGGAAGAGCCGATTCTGGGAGGGTTGTTTTTCGCGACAGAAATGGCCCATCGGGATGCCGCTTCGGCATTGATTTGGGCGCGACGGTCCAACAGCACTTTTCAGAAGACCGCGTTGGCGCTCGAGGCATCGGGGTGGCTCAAGGAAGGACTGCGAAAAAAACTGGAACTGCTCGACAGCATGCTTGAGGGAACAGAGCTGAAGATTGAAAAACGGATTCGCGAGACCGTGGCGGATTCCATGTACTCTGTTCTGATCACAAATGATGCATTACTGGCCGCAAAATGGCTGGACGAAGTAGAGATGCTCGACATTTCCCATCGATATATTCCCGAAGCCGCCGAAATCGTAAGCGCGATTGCGAAAGGTGACCAACAGGCGTTTTGCAAGCAAACCACTTCTTCGATTTTTCAGCTTGCGTCTGATTATGTGTGCAGGCGGTATGATTCAATTCTCAACCGGGTACTGATTACACCCGCCACGGCGGCTTCAAAACGAAATGAAGCCATGTTTGCCGCCGATGCGTTGCGAGCACAGAAGAAATTTGATGATGCATCGGCATTGTATGAGGTTATCGAAAAAGATCCGCTATTTCGAGTAAACTGTCCTGTGGCCTCCATCACCGCCATGAAGCGACTGGGAGATGTGTACCTGGCGCTCGGACAGAAAACGCAAGCCGAAGAAATGATTCGAAAATATTTGTCCACATGGGAATCGCTGGACCTGCCCATTGCCGATTATCTGGATGCCACTCAGATGATTTCAACATTCTGATGCATCGCTGAACTGAGAACTCAGTTTTGGTTACCATTTTGGCAAATATTCATTTTTGTCAGATTTCCGGGCGATATTCTCACACAGTTGTTACAAAGTTGGCGCGTTTTTGTCTCTTCGTGGAATTACAGTCTTACTAATTTTAGCGAAGGAGAACATGAATGACCTCCAAAATTCTCGTTGTGGATAGTGATGAAGCAACAGTAAATGATATTAAAGCGTTATTAAACGGGGCGGGTTTTTTCTGCGTGGGATGTCACTCCGGCGAAGAGTGTCTGCGCCGGGTAGCCGGTGTGCCGTTTGACATTATCGTGACCGAAATTGAATTGCCTGACATGTCGGGAACTGAGCTTTGCCGTGTGTTGATGTACGATGAGTCTACCGCCCATATTCCTCTGGTTTTTTTGTCGAGGCTGTCATCTGAAGTGGATCGGGTGGTGGGGCTGTCGCTGGGCGCGACCGACTATGTGGTGAAACCGTTCAGTGGACGGGAGTTTGTGCTTCGAATGAAAGCTATATTGCGTCGCACAAAAAATGCCGCACCGAAACCCTTGTTGACCAATGGTGTTATTCGGCTCGATACGCGAAGTCATCGCGCGTGGGTCGATTCGGTGCCCCTGCGCCTGACGAAACTGGAATTCAAATTGCTGGCTGTGTTGGTGGGCGCCGGTGGCCACGTGCTGAAGCGGGAACAGATTATTGAAACCGTATGGGGCACGGACGCGGTGGTGCTGGATAGAACGGTGGATGCGCATATTCGCACACTTCGAAAGAAGATGGGCGAAGCCAAGGTGGAGCTGGAGACGGTTCAGGGGGTGGGGTATCGGATTTGTCAGCATACAAAACCGACTCGAAAAGCGTCTCATACCCATACTCAGGAGCAAGGTTACACAAACGTAAACGACTTGTTTTGAAGTTGTCATCAACCCTTCATTTTTTTGTCATATTTAACGCCTAGATTCATACCCAGAAATTGCAAACAACACCTTACCAAAAGGTACTTATCCAGGGAGGATAACCAAAATGTCAAAAATCAAATGGAACATTATGATGCTGTTGCTTTTCACCTTGACCGCCGGTCTGACTGTTGTCGGATGTGGTGACGAAGATGATGATGAAGCAAGTACAGACGGCGATGCAGATGGTGATACCGACACCGATACGGATTCCGATTCCGATACGGACGTTGAGCCGGCGACCGAATGTGACGCGACCACGATGACATGTATTGTTTCAGGTACATATGTTGAAGATCAACATTGGACTGCCGACTATACCTATGTATTGCGCGGCGGCGTCTTTATCGGTGATGATGTTAATGAGACCATATTGACAATCGATGCCGGTACCACCATTCTGGGTGAGTCTGCCACCATGGGCATGCTGGTCATTCGCCGCGGTTCCAAAATCATGGCGCAAGGTACTGCAGAAGCGCCCATCGTGATGACATCTTCCAAAGCGCCGGGCTCCCGTGCCCGCGGCGACTGGGGCGGTCTGATTATCAATGGTCGTGCGACCATCAATGGTTGTGATGAAGCGCCCTGTGAAGCATCCGGCGAAGGCGGAACCGGTTTCTACGGTGGTAGTGACGATGCTGACAGCAGCGGTGTTCTTCAGTATGTACGAGTTGAATTTGCCGGTCAGCTGATCAGCACCGACAACGAGCTCAATGGTATTGCCTTCCAGGGAGTTGGTGCGGGTACGCTTGTTGATCACATTCAGGTTCATATGAATGCAGATGACGGAATTGAATTCTTCGGCGGAACCTGTAACTTCAAACACGTATATCTGACCGGCATCGGTGACGACAACCTCGACTGGACTGACGGTTGGAGAGGTAGAGGTCAGTTTCTGGTAGTGGTACAATCTGCAGACGCAGGCGATCAGGGAATTGAAGCCGATAATAATGCGGAGAACAACACCCTGTCACCGGTATCCAACCCGGTATTGTCTAACATCACGTTGATTGGTTCCGGCGGCGACAACAGCGACATCGGTATGTTGCTGCGAGAAGGAACGAAAGTAACCATTCACAACGCAATCGTAAGTAATTTCGGTGAAGGCTGTGTGGATATGGACGGCGACACGGTTGCTCACGCGGTAGCGGGCGAAGTAGTTATCAATAATTCCATTGTGAACTGCACAACCAACTTCATCGTAGACGAAGACGAAACTCCCACCACGGTGGTTTCGGACACCTGGAATGCGGGAACCGGCAATGCCGAAGTGGCTGCCCAGGCGAACATTCTGGACGGTGTTGTATCAACTGGTTCGGCGTTGGGTGCCGGCAGCGTACCTGCGCTTCCCTTCTTTGATGTAGTCGATTACATCGGCGGTGTGTCTGCCGATGACAACTGGCTCGCAGGATGGACGACGGACGCTCAGAATTAGCATTTTTTCTGGGTACAAGCGAAGAGCGGGGTTTTTCGGAGCGCCGCTCTTCATATTTGTTGAACCTTCTGTAACAAATTTGGTGAAATGAACATGATAATGAATAAACAGAAACAATTACTGCTGGCGGGGGCGATACTGTGTGTTCTTTCCCTGGGAACATTCACAGACGGTGCGGTGCATGCGGCCGGTAAATCGCCGATGCAGATGGCGGAGCGTCTGGCCGAGTTGCGCAAGGAAGTGGATGGGCTGGCGGGGGAACTCGAAGAAAAGAAAGAAGAGATGAAAGGTCGTATTCGTTCGTACGCCACGCAGAAAGCCGAGGTTGAGGCTGAAATTCAGCGCGCGAAAATGCGCCTGGCACAGCTGCAGGAGTCCCACTCCAAGCGCGTGGAAAAGCTGAGCGAAGAAGACGAACAGGTGACCGTGCTGACACCTGCTGTTTTGGAAGCCATCGGTATGCTGAAGCAGAAGGTGTCTGAAGGCATCCCATTTAAACGAAAAGAACGGCTGGCGGAGCTGGATAGGCTGATTCGACAGATTGACGAGAAGCTGCTTCACCCGGTGAATGCATTCGCCAGGGTGTGGGATCAGGCGGAAGACGAATTTCGGCTGTCTCGGGAAAGCGGCCTGTATAAACAGGTGGTCACACTCGACGGCAAAGAAACTCTCGCAGATGTGATTCGTGTGGGCATGGTGATGATGTATGTGAAAACCAAGGACGGTCAGATTGGAAAAAGTGTGTACCAGGAAGGCACGTGGTCATTTCGCACGTTGCGGTCTCCTGAAGAGCATCGTCAGGTTCTGTATCTGTTTGATTCATTCAAAAAGCAAATTCGAACGGGGCTGTTTACCGTTCCAAACGCGATTCCGCAGGGGACGATGAGATGAAGTACTTACTTATTGCAAGCGTGGGGCTGTTGTTGCTGACATCGTATTCCCGACTGGCCGCCGCAGATGACTTTTTTAATGCATATCAGAAGGAATACGCGTTTTTAGAGGCAGAGAAAAAAGCGTTGATAAAGCGGCTAGGCGCCATCGATGACGAAGCCGAAAAAAAGGAATCGGCCGCACGGGCGGAACTGCAGGCGCTTCAGAGTCAGCTGCTCGCCATACACAACAAGGCCGATGCTATCGAGATGGACCTCGACGAAACCGAACGCGACAACACTGACATGGAAGAACGCGAGGATATGCTGATTGAAACCATGTCGCGCGCCAAGGAAACACTTGAACAGTATGGGTTTGAACTGGCTGCACCGTCTGAGAACGTGGAGGTGCAGGCCACGCAGATTATCAATATCTTTAAGGCGGCAGGTCAGGCGCATGATATCGGCGCCACTGTAGCAAGAAGCGAAGGTTCATTCTTTCTGATGAACGGCAACAAAGTAGATGGTGAAATTGTTACCATCGGTCACGTTGCGGCATACGGAATTTCGAAGTCCGGCAGCGGTGCACTGGCGCCGGCCGGAAACGGCAAGTACAAACTGTGGAATAGTTCGACCGGTACGGTGGCAAAGAATATTCTGGCCGGAAAATTCCCTAAGGAACTGCCGATCTTTTTGTACGAATCTATGGAAAAGCCGGTAGAGCACAAGGAAGAAAAAACCTGGAAAGAAATTGTGGACAGCGGTGGTATCATCGCCTGGATTATCGTATGGCTGGGTGTTGTTGCCATTTTGATGGTGCTCGCTCGTATCGTGATTCTTGCAATTGCGGGCATGCGTACCGATAAACTCATCAAGACCGTCGGTGAGTTTGTGAATCGGGGCGAAATTGATAAAGCGCTCTCCAAATGCAAGAAGGCCAAGGGCGCCGCGGCGCATGTATTGCGCGTGACCATTGAAAATCTGCATAAAGAGCGCGAAAAGCTCGATGACATCGTATCAGAAGCGATTCTCAATAAAGCGCCGATGGTTGACCGGTTTAATACATCAATTCTGGTCGCAGCGTCTGTGGTGCCGTTGTTGGGGCTTTTGGGTACAGTGACCGGTATGATTTCAACTTTTGATATCATCACCGAACACGGAACCGGTGATCCCAAAATGCTTTCCGGAGGGATTTCTGAAGCATTGGTCACCACCGAATTGGGGTTGATTGTCGCGATTCCCACATTGCTGTTCGGAACATTGTTGAGCGGCCGGGCCAGTGCGATTATGGATGCGATGGAAAGAGCGGCACTCCAGATAATCAACATTGACGATGTGAAAAACAAAAATAAGAAAAATTTGTCAGAATCGTCAAAAAATGACGCGGAAAAGCAATCGGATTCGGAAAATCAGGATGTTAGTAAACAAGAAACTGACTCCCAAAAAAGCGAGGAGGTCGTGCAGTCTCCGGTCGCAGCGGAGGCCGCGGTATGACTCCCGATTACGTGGAGCAACTGACTGATTATCTGGCCAGCGGCGGGTTTGTAATGATACCGCTGGTTGTTTTGGCCATGGTGCTGTGGTTCGGTTTGGGCTTTCGTCTCTACACGTTGCGAAGGGGGACGACCAAAACCGTTCGTCGGGTGATTGAGCGACAGAGAAGCAAAAGCAAAAAGGAAGTTCGCGGTATTATCCCCAGAGCGGTCCGGCTTGCCCTCTCGGAATTGAAACCGGGGGTCCCTGATATTAAAAATCGACTTCGTGGGGCCATGGCGGTGTTTGACGTCGAAATGGAACGATATTCCATACTCACCAAAGCGATTGTCGCGATTGCGCCGTTGCTCGGACTTCTTGGAACAGTATCGGGAATGATTGAAACATTCGATTCTCTCGGTGATATGTCTCTGTTTGCCCAATCCGGCGGAATTGCGGGAGGTATTTCTCTGGCGTTATTTACAACTCAAATGGGATTGGCCGTCGCAATTCCGGGGTTGCTGATTGGAAGAATTCTGGATCAGCGACAACACGGATTGCAAATGGAAATTCAAAAGATAAAGGACATCGTGGCATCGATGGATGCTCATGGAGAAACCCTATGAGATATTTTAGAAAGAAAAGCAGCAATGCCGGCGTCGACATCTCACCGTTGATTGATATGGTGTTTATTCTTCTTATTTTCTTTATGGTGTCCACCACATTTGTGAAGGATATGAAAATCGATATTGAGCGACCCGGGGCGGCGAGCGCATCGCCTGCCTCGACCAAGTCCATACGTATTCATCTCGACCGTTCCGGAAACATTTACATAGAGGGACAGCCCATAAAACCATGGATGCTGCAGAGTCGTGTTCGTGATTTGTTGAAGAGCGGTGCATCCGGGCAGATTCTGGTGATTACTGACAGACTGGTACCCGCTGAAAAACTGGTGGAGGCAGTCGATCAATGTCGGCTCGCCGGGGCGACAGATGTGGGCGTGGCGACAGAAAAAGAAGCGGGGTAACAGCGCGATGGATTTGTTTTCCCGAAAAGAACGGCTGATTCGGCTGGCTGTGGCATTTTTCGTGATGTTGCTCGGAAGTGCGGCGATTCTCGCATTGGTACTGACCATGAACAGTCTCACGCCCCAAAAGAAAGAGCCGAAAGTCGATTACAAGGAGATGTCGGTCGCCGGCAAGAAGAAACCCCCGAAAAAGAAGAAGCATAAGGAGCAAAAACGGTCCAGGCCGAAACGAAATATATCAAAGGCAGCTCCGGCACCGGTGATTTCAACCGCCATTTCGGGGCTCAGCTTTGACTTGCCCGGTATGGACGGGTTCGGTTTGGACGGCGCAGTGGATAAGCTTATCGGCGATGAAGCAGTCAAAGATATGGTGATGACCGCCGAGACAGTCGATGTGGTTCCCGCTCCTTT
This sequence comes from Deltaproteobacteria bacterium, assembly GCA_016936575.1. GTDB lineage: Bacteria > Myxococcota_A > Polyangia > JAAYKL01 > JAAYKL01 > JAFGXQ01. The sequence continues at coordinate 30,929 of JAFGXQ010000076.1, read as the reverse complement.
GTTTGAAGGGTCTCTCGAGTACCCCCCGCGGGCCCGTCGTAAAAATCAGGAAGGTTTCGTGGTTATCAACATGCTAATCAATTCAGACGGTATTGTTGAAAAGGTGAAAGTACTCGAATCGGAGCCGATGGGCGTATTTGACAGCGCCACGGTGGAATGGGCACGAAACCTGAAATTCACACCGGCGTACTACAACGGCAAGCCCGTCAAAACCTGGGCGCGCCGCAGAATTCCGTTTAAATTAAGTGGGTGATAGAATGATACACCAGAGAACGTTGCAGATTATTTCGACAGTACTGATATGTTGTTTCACGACATTGGTTTGGGCGAAAAAAGCGCCGGAGCCGAAAGAGGACGATGTCGACGAGTTGGGTCTTGTTTCAGTCATGATCAAGGACAAACACTACGATCGCGCGCTGGTGCTGTTGGGCGAAATCAACCCCAATAGGGCTGGGATGGATAAAGGCAAATATTATCTGTATCTGGGCCTTTGTCATCTTTCACTGCTCAATGCGCAGGATGCCTACAATGCGTTGAAGAAGGCGGTTTCGTTCACGCAGAAAGACAAAATGGCGTATGTATTTTTGGCGCAGGCCGCGTTTAAACTCGAAAAATACAAAGAAACCATATCCTATATTGAAAAGGGTGGAGAAGCCGCAACAGCGTTGGAAGCCACTTATATGCTGAAGGCGAATGCCTTTTGGAAATTGAACGACCTTCACGGTGCCTGGCTGACGTTGAAGGAGGGAACAAAACGATTTCCGAATAATGTTGAAATGAAGCGTTCCACGGTACTGGTTTTGGTGGAAGCCGGGCTGTTTCAGCAGGCGGTAGTGGAAGGAAAGAAGTTTCTGGCCGACGAACGCGCCACGCCGGATGACTACACTGCTATTTCTGAGGCGTTCTTGAAAGGAGGGGCCCATGAGGAAGCTATTCTGGTGCTCGAGGCAGCACGGCTGAGTTTTCCCAACGAGCCCAAACTGACGGTGCAGCTGGCTCGTGCGTACATGAAAAGCGGGAACGAACTGATTAGCGCCCGCTTGTTTCATCTCGCGTCGCTCGAAAACGAAGATTTTACCACCGACGCGGCAGAGCTGTATCGTCGCAAAGGTCAGTATTACAAGGCGTTGCGGCTGAACGAGAAAATTGTGGACCAGAAAGTAAAGATTCGGCAGCGCATGGGCATTCTTATCGAGATGACCCGTTTTGAAGAGGCGGCTGCGCTGGCGCCCAGATTGTTTCGACTGGGGTTGCTGGAAGAAGCACCGATTCAGTACGGACTTGCGTACAGTTACTTCAAGAACGGGGCCTTCAATAAAGCCGAAGATATTTTATCGAAAATAACTGACCCGGTGTATTTCACCAAGGCAATGGACCTGCGACTCGCCATTGAGCGATGCGTCGCCAGCGGCTGGCAGTGTGAATAGACTTCATTCGAGAGTATCATTATGAAACATTTAGTTTTTATGTGTATGGTTCTGTTCGCTGCGACGCAATCTTTCGCAGCCGAAAATACGGGTCGCGTTCATGGGGTATTGTTTGAAGACGAACAAAAGATACCGATTGGGAACGTTACATTGTTCAGTCAGCAGTATCCCGATACGGTGGTTGAAATTGAAGACGGTAATTTTGACATGGTGCTGCCTGAGGGAAGGCACACACTGCTTGTGTACATGGGCGGCGGTACAGTGGCGAAACTCGGTGAAGTAGATGTGGTTGCCGGATACGATGTGGAAGTGGTCGGGAGTGTGAGTGACGAAGGGGAAGTGACATCGTATCAGGTGGAGGGAATTACCCGGGTGGCACATGTAGAGGAAGACTCGAAAACATCGGACAAAACCAAGCAGATGTCTGTGATTTTGGGAAAAGTGGTTCATGAAGAAACCGGAGAAGGGGTGAAAGGGGTTCGGGTGTTTGTGCGGGGGGAATCGGGCTACCGCGAAACCGACGAAAACGGCCAGTTTGTTTTTGAAGTACCGGTGGGTGTTCACGATGTGTCCGCGATTCATCAGCAGTTTGCTACGGTGACCCAAAACAATGTATCGGTGGTGGCCGAAAAGCCGACCGAAATCGAGTTGGTGGTCACTCCTCTTGGGGTGATGCTGTCCGATTTTGTGGTGACCGCGCCCCGAATTGAAGGAGGGACCGCGTCGCTGATGGAGGAGCGCAAGGAATCCACCGCCGTGGAAGATGTTATCGGTGCGGAGCAGATGTCGAAAACCGGCGATTCCAATGCCGCGTCGGCGTTGAAGCGGGTGACCGGCATCACAGTTGTGGGTGGGAAGTACGTATATGTAAGAGGATTGGGCGAGCGGTATTCGTCAACATTGTTTAACGGTGCGATGCTGCCGAGCCCGGAGCCGGAGCGTCGCGTGATACCGCTCGACATGTTTCCGGCGGGAATGCTCGAGAGTGTGGTGGTGCAAAAAACCTACAGTCCCGAGATGCCCGGTGAATTCGGCGGTGGTGTGGTTCTGTTGCGCAGCCGGAACTACCCGTCTGAGTTTGTATTCGACGTATCGTTGAGCGGCGAGATTCTCACCGGCACCACGTTCACACAGGGGTGGATGAATCCGTCCGGCCCGACAGACTGGTTGGGTGTGGACGGCGGTCACCGGAGCCTACCGGGGGAGTTCGTTGAAGCGACCGAAGGTCAGCCGCTGGTAGAAGGAGACTTGATTACACCGGGGTTTTCTTTGGAGGAAATCGAGGAACTCGGAGAGTTGCTTCCGCAGCAATGGAAAACCTGGAAGGACACCATACCTCCGAATTTCGGCGGGTCTGTCAGCGTGGGAAATACGTTCAAACTGCGTAAATTGAAACTGGGGGTGCTCGGGTCGGCCATGTACGACAACGACTGGGAGAGCGTGGAACCGCATTTTGTGGTGTATAATATGGGTCAAGATGACATGCGGATTTTTCACGACTACGATTTTGAAAATACGGTGAACACCATTAAGACCTCGGGATTTCTCGCCCTGGGGGTGGAATTCAGCGAACATCACAGCCTTCGCAGTACCACCATACTAAACCGCATCACCGACAACCAGACTCGGTGGTATCGGGGATTGAACAGCGATGTGGATACCGATATTCGGGTGTTGCGGATTCGATGGGTGGAGCGACAGCTGTTCTCGCAACAGTTGTTGGGGGAACACCTGATTCAACCGCTGCATGATTTGGGATTCAATTGGCGGTACACGTACTCCCGTGCCACGCGGGATGAGCCGTTGCGGCGGGAAGCGCGTTACGACTTGGAGCGGGACACCGGCCGATGGCGATTGTCCAACCGACCGGAGGGAAACAGCACATTGTTCAGCGAGCTGGTGGATGTCAGTCATGATTTGGGGTTTGAGTTCAGTATGCCGTTTCGATTTGATGAATACAATGAACTGAAACTGTTTGGTGGCGGAGCGTTTGTGATTCGCGAGCGCGAAGTGGATACGCGTCGATTCAATTTCAATACCAAGAAAACCAATTCTTTTCCCGCAGAAGAAGGGCCGTTATCGTTGTGGCCTGAAGATCTTTTTGTTGACGAGTATATCGGGCCGTTCACATATGACGGCACAGACTACGCCGGGTTGGAAATTCGGGAAGCCACTCGTCCCACCGATAACTATACCGCGGAACAGACCATTTCAGCGGGGTATACCAAGGGTGAACTTCAGCTGATGGAAGACGTGAAGCTGATGGCCGGCGCCCGGGTTGAAAAATCGGTGCAGAAGGTGCGAACATTTGAACTGTTTACCGCCACACCGCAAACCACAGAAGCTGATTTGGAAACCCTCGATGTGCTGCCGGCGGGAACCGCTTCGTGGGAGTTTATCGAAGGCATGATTGTTCGGGGAGGATACGGGCGTACGGTGTCTCGTCCTGAATTTCGAGAACTGTCTGAAGCGCCGTTCAATGATGTAACCGGCGGCAGAGAAACGGTGGGGAATCCGGATTTGAAGCGGGCCACTATCGACAACTTTGATGTGCGGTGGGACTGGTTTTTCGCACCGGGAGAGTTGATTTCATTCGGCGGTTTTTTCAAGCGGTTTGAAGACCCCATCGAGGTATCATTGATTCAGACGGCACAAATCGGCACCAGTTGGCGCAATGCGCGCGGGGCGAAAAACGTTGGGTTGGAGTTTGATTTCAAAAAAAGTTTCAACTGGATTTCAGAAGCGCTTCAGGACATGTATTTCGCCACCAACGCATCATTCATTCGATCGCGGGTGGAGCTTGATCCGGAAGGCATTCAAACCACCAATGAACGCCCGCTGCAGGGGCAATCGCCGTTTGTGATAAATGCGCAAGTCGGCTACGACGACGTGGATTCCGGATTGTCGCTGGTGTTGCTGTACAATGTATTCGGTCGCCGAATTTCAGAAGTGGGCGCGGTGGGATTACCCGATACCTACGAACAACCGTTTCATCAGATGAACTTCGTCGCGAAAAAGAAATTTAAAAAACATTATCAGCTGAGTTTCAAAATCGGGAATATCCTCAATCAGGCCGTTGAATTCAAACAGGGCGGCCACACCACCTTTTACTACAAAAAAGGCGTCAGCTTCTCCCTTGGTGCAGGGTATTCGTATTGATTTTGTGAATCGGCAGCACAAAGGATATTGATCGGCAGTAAATTTTTACCTTGCCTCTGTTGCATCCGGTTCGCCTATGTCCGAAAGCGCCCGCTGGCGAAAGAAGCGCGCGACTGGTGCACCGATTGTTCCGTTGAAACAAACCTGCAAATCAGGTGGTTAGCAGACTGTGAAATAAAATGACAATGATCGGTTTGGCCAAAATGATGATATTGACTGCGATGATCATGCATTTTTCACATCGGCTGAACTCTTTGATGATTTCAACCGATTTATTTAAATGTGCAGTTTTCGACATGCTGCAATCCTTTCGAATACAAACTTATGTATTCACGCCGGGTAGGGTTGTAATCTTGACAAAGACACGTGCCGTCCCGGCCGACAGACTTTTTTGAGAACCGAATCAAAACAATTCAACCACGTGGGGTTCGTTACGATTTTGTTCTCAGGCTGCGAAGTTCAGATTTTCATGGATTGCGGCGGTCGATCTAGGCGATTCATGAGATGAATGCCGGATGTTTCCGTTCTGTTGGATAGTATGCCCTCGGAGTTCAAAGAAAGTGGCGGAACGAGGGTTTTAGCAATTGCCACTCCGAACGTTTCTTCGTCAATGGCGGTGGTGGTAGACGGTTCGGTTGGAATGCTGATTGGCGGTGTGCTATGCGACATTCGGATGGAAGGTGTTGAGACAGGATAATATATTTCGGATTTCGGGATAATCAAAAAACAAATCAATCCCACTATCCCTAACCAAACGAACCAGTATTTACCCGGCGAGTTGGCAATCAATTGTATCCCCCTCTTTCATTTCGTCGCATCTGTCGGAAGAACCCGTTTCAGATGCCTTATGTCCATTATAACAGAGTTGCTTGCGAAGAGTCGATAAAAAGCGCAGGACGGGGTTGCGGTTTCTATCGATACGGAAGTGGGTGCCGCGAAACCGCGACAAGCAAACGGGGCAGAGGGATATATAAATTGGAACTGTATTTTTTCCCTGTTGGTGCAACCTATTCCCTACTTGACGTTTTGGAGCTTTGAGACGACAATCGACGTACGATTTTGTAAACAATGCAGAGCGAAAGAATCATCCTGTTCCGACAACGGAGGATGCTGCTGTCTTTGCAAGGAGGATGTATGAAAAAGTTGTTTGTTTTCGTAGCATTGCTGGTGTGCGTGGGATGCGGCGGTGCGCAACTCACCCGGGGCGATATTCTCAAACACTACGATCAGGTGAATCAGCTGAGCATCGAAGTGGCTGACGCCGAAGGAAAAGACGGTGCCCTGTTGGCTCCGGAAGGCTTCGCGCAGGCTAAAGAGCTGCTCGATGAGGCGATGGACCACGCGATGGACGGCGAGAAAGATGATGCCAACGAAAAAGCCCAGGAAGGGTTGAAAGTTATCGCCAAGGTTCGCGACCATATGAAAGTGGCCAGAGAAGAGTTTGAAGAAACCCTGCAGACCCGCGAGCGTGCCATCCTGGAAGGCGCCGAAGGGCTGTATGTGGATGAGTTCGCAAAGGCCGATTCCGAACTGCGGGATGCCACCTCGCTCATCGAAGAAAACAAGGTGAACAAAGCGCGGGAAATGCGGGTGGAATTGCAGGAGATGTACGCCGCATTGGAGCTTCGGGCACTGAAAGAGGGTAAAAAAGCGGCTGCGGAAGCGGCGGTGAAGCACGCGGAAGAGCTCGACGCAGACGAGTGGGCGCCGAAAACCTTCCACAAAGCCAAAGAGGAGTTGAAACTGGTTACCTCGGTATTGGAGGCGGACCGTACTCAAAAAGAGAAAGCCGACGCCCACGCCAATCAGACCATCTGGCTGGCCGGTCGGGCAATCGCCATTACTGAGCTGGCCAAAATGTTTGACGACGGGGACTACGAACTGGAAGACATTCTGCTTTGGCACCAGGAACAGCTCGAAAAAGTGAATCAGTCGCTTGACGCGGAACTGCCGTTTGATGAGTCTGACGCCAAAGCGGTGCAGGCGCTCCAGAACGGGATTACCGGGTTGCTCAAGTCCATCGCGGACATGCGCGCCATGATCAAACAGAAAGAGCAAGAAAAAGAGGATTTGCAGAAGGCCCACGAAAAAGAACTGGCGGCGGTTCTTGAAAAACACAGCGAACAGCTGGCCAAACTGCACAGCATGAGCGAATCTGAAATTTCGAAAATTCAGCGGGAAGCGGCGGAACGCCTCGCAGACGCCGCGGCGGCGCTCGATGCGGAATCGGCGAAGAAGAAGAAATACGAGTATGTCGGTTCCCTGTTCATGCCTTCCGAGGCCGAGGTTTCCAGACAGGATGAAAACATACTCATCAGTGTTCACGGATTTGATTTTCCAAGACGGGGCACCGGAATCGGATCTGAGAATTTCGGGTTGCTCGATAAAATCGTTTCTGCGCTGAACAAGTTCCCCGATGCGCAGGTGGAGATCAGCGGTCATACGGATTCTCGGGGCGGTAAAGATCGCAACTTCCGATTGTCGCTGGAACGCGCTGAAGCGGTGGTGAAATTTTTAACCACCATCGGCGGGATTGAAGCCTCACGCGTACGTGCGAAAGGTATGGGCGCGGACAAACCGATTGCACCGAACAACACGCGGGAAGGCCGCGAGAAAAACCGCCGCATTGAAGTGCTGATTATCGTGAAATAGGCATTTGTTTCGGCTCCACACCACTCAATCGGGGTGCGCCGGAAGCTGGATGCGGAATGACGTGCCTTTCCCCGGTTCACTTTCCACGGTCATCTGCCCGCTGTGCTGCTGGGTAATAATAAAGTAGCAAATGGCCAGCCCCAGACCGGTACCTTTACCAACCGGCTTGGTGGTGAAAAACGGTTCGAAAATGCGCCTCGAAACCGCTTCGTCCATGCCTACGCCATTGTCGGTGATGGTAATTTCAACGCTGTTGCCGTCATTTATTTGACGTATGCCGATTTTCAGTGTGGCTTTTTCGATTTCATCGAATGTTTTGTCGACCATGGCGTGGGTGCTGTTGGTAATCAGATTCAACAGCACCTGCTGAATCTTGTTCGGTTCGCATACAACTTGGGGAACAGACGGGTCAATATCATATGCAATCTGTATCTTTCTGAAATCGTACTGATGGTTGAGATTGTAGTCGTTTTGCACCAGCTCGATTGTTTTCTTCATCAGCTCCGGGATATTCTGAGGCGTTGCCCCTGCTGAGCTTTGACGGCTGAACGACAACATGTTGCTCACCAAATCGGACGCGCGCAATCCGGCGTTTCTGATTCTATCGAGCATTTCGATGATTTTTCGCTCTTCCATGTACTGACGCATCTGTTCCATGGTGATGTCGAAACGGGCGGCCGCACTGCGATTCTTCGGTACATCCACCTCCAACCGGGTGCAGAGCACCTGAAGATTTTGTAATATGGCGGCCAGGGGATTGTTGATTTCGTGGGCCATCCCCGCCGCCAGACCGCCGACGGATTGCATTTTTTCGGTTTGAACCAGCATTTCTTCCATGTGAACTTTTTCGGTTACGTCATCTACACGGACCACAACGCCGGAGTCGGACAACGGATATACGGTGACATCTATGAACCGCATTTCGCGCTCGTATACCACTTTGATTTGACGGCGCGTTTGCGGGGTGCGGGTTTCCATGGCCTTGTGGATGAGATCCATCTGGGCAGTAAGATTGGGCGACACTTCGGTTATCGGCTTGCCGAGAACGTCCTGCGGCGTTTTGCCGCTGAGTTCCTGTACCCTCAGATTCCAGTGGGTGACGCGGTCTGCTTCATCCACTCCGATGATTACCGAGGGCATCGAATTGAGAATGTCGGCCATAAATCGCTGCAGCCGTTGAATTTCTTTCTGGCTGCGCAGGCTATCTGAAATGTCGCGTATAATGGTGGACAGATACGCCGCCTCGCCGGTATCGGGGTCTTTGTGGCACATCACGGTCTGGTAGGTGGGAATGGTGTTTCCCTCCGTATTTTTCACCGCGGTTTCTCCCTGCCACAGTCCGTTCGACATGGCGCCGGGAATCCCTTCGTTCTTCAATATATCGAAGGCCCAATCCGGGTGCGCATCCGAAATTTTCAAAGTGGAAATATTGCTGTCTTCGCTGAGTCCGAGCATTCTGTGCCCCGCCGGGTTGAGATACTGCAGGGTGCCGTCAATGGTGGAGGTGGACACCATATCGACGGAGCGATCGATGATGTCGGTCAGCCGGCGCAGTCGGTGTTGATTCTCGCGCAGTTTTTCTTCCGTCTGTTTTCGCTGGGTGATGTTCCAGAACATGGCGGCCATCTGATTGGGTGCAATTTGAAACGCATGTACCTCGAATGCGCCGACAATTTGTGTACCGTTGTAATTTACGTGTTCGGTGTGCCAGGTGGTTCCGGTTTTCGCCACATTGCGATATTGTTCCGGAATGTCGGTTTGCGCCAGCAAGGGAAATGCGTCTTCAATGGATTTTCCGATGAATTGTTGGTTGTCCACCCCGAGCAGTGTATCCGCCGCGGGATTGGCGCCGATGAAAACAAGGCGCTCGGGGTCGGTTTCATTGGGCAGATACTGGTACATGTGCATCCCCATCGGCGAGTGGTATGCGATTTGAAACCAATGCGCCGCGTGGGGGGAAGAATTGCTTTCCGGCGGACTGCCCCCGTGAAATCCCGAATTCATCAACTGTTGGAGTTGCTGCTTGAGCGACCTGACCTCCTGTTGAAGCGATTCGATGCTCACGTTGTCATTGCCGTTCGGCAGGTGTGGTATTCCCTTACTCATTTGCCTAATTTTCCATTAAATACAGTTGCGGTCAAGGAGACCGCAGATAATCAGAAGTTGTGTTCAGTAAAAAAAAGATTACAATCCCTCCATGTCAAATACAAATAAATATCAAGAAGAAATACTGTCTTTTCTTATCCATAAAGAGTCGAATGGTCAGATTAAGCCGAGAAAACTGGCGAGACAAATGGGAATTTCCAACGAGGATTACGGCGATTTTCGCGCTGCGTTTAAAAAATTGCGAGCGGAGGGCAGATTGTTGCTCGGCAGCAAGAAGGCGCTGACGTTTCCGAACGGAGAGCGGCAGGTGCTGGGGCGATTTTCCTCCAATCCGCGGGGATTCGGTTTTGTGGTCCCCGAAGATAAAACCCAGCATTTTGACCTGTTTGTTCCCGAAGGAAAAACCGCCGGCGCCCAGGATGGCGATTTGGTCATTGCCGAGTTGTCCAAAACCGATGAGAAGGACGGGGAAACCCGGTATGCTGGAAGGGTTATCGAGATTCGGGAGCGTGGCACCTCGATGGTGGTGGGCACATTGGAGCAGGCCAACAATACCTGGTTTGTCACCCCCGACGGTCGTCGGTATTCCAAACCGGTCGTGATTCGTGATGTGCCCATCGAGTATCGCAAGCCGGGAATCAAAGTGAAGGTGGACATTATATGGTATCCGTCGGAGGGGGGATTTCCCGAAGGCGTGATTATGGATGCGTTCGGAACCGCGGGAGAACCGTCCGCGGAAATAGCGTCGGTAATGGCGGCGTACGGCATGAAAAAAGAGTTCTCGAAAGCGGCGATTGCCGATGCCGAAAAATCCTTTGAAAAATTCAATCCCGACGATGCGCCCGATCGGGAAGATCTCACCGATGAAATCATTGTTACCATCGACCCGGACACCGCACGGGACTACGACGACGCAATCAGTATTGTTGCACTGGACGGCGGCGGATACCGGTTGGGGGTTCATATCGCTGATGTGGCTCATTTTGTCGAGACGGGCAGTGCCCTGGATGACGAAGCGAAAAAACGGGGGTTCAGCGTGTACTTTCCCCGCTTCGTGGTTCCCATGCTCCCTGCGATGCTCTCGAACGGTTTATGTTCCCTGCAGGAGGGGGTCAAGCGGTTCGCCCGCACCGCGTTCATTGATTACAACGCGCAGGGGGAGCGCATTTCGAAGCGGGTGTGCAAGGCGGTGATTTGTTCGAAGAAGCGGCTCACGTACAAAGAAGCCCAGTCCATCATTGATAAAAGTGTCGATGGATATGACGATGCGGTTGTCACCCTGCTTGACCGGATGGATACCTTGGCGAAAAAGATTGAGGCCCGCCGCAAACAGGCGGGTATGATTCATTTGAATCTGCCCGAAATTGAGCTCGACCTGGATGAACACGGCCGGGTGCAGGACGCGCATAAGGCCGATGAATCCTACACGCACAAAATCATCGAAATGTTTATGGTGGAGGCCAATGAGGCGGTGGCAGAGATTCTGGATGAGCAACGGATTCCCTTCCTTCGCCGGATTCATCCCAAGCCCGACGAAGAATCAAAGATGCAGCTGTCCAAGTTTGTGGGCGCGTGCGGGTATGATTTGTCGCCGGATCCGTCACTGGGCGACTTGGTTCGGCTCATTGAACAGGTGAACGGAAAAGATGAATCGTACGCGGTGAACCTGGCGGTGCTGCGGTCGTTCCAGCGGGCGACCTATTCCATTGAACGGGAAGGTCATTTTGCGCTGGCCAGTAAATTCTATTGCCACTTCACCAGCCCGATTCGTCGCTATCCCGACCTGATGGTACATCGGCTGATTGAAACGCTGCTTCGCAAAGAGCCGTTCGATACGTCTGCCGCGTATGAAACTGAACAACGGGAGGCGGCGGCGATATTCACGACCATTGAGCGTTCGGCGCAGGCGGCCGAAACGGAATTGCGCCTGGTGCTGGTACTTGAATTTTTGAAAACCCAGAAGGGCGAGCTGTTTCAGGGAGTGGTCACCGGGGTGACGGATTTCGGCCTTTTTGTTCAACACCCCAAGTTTCTGATTGAAGGGCTCATTCGCCTGCAGGATTTGGGTGATGACTGGTGGGAGGTGTCGAGCGAGGAAGGAAAGGTGCGGGGCGAGTACACCGGCAAGGTATTTAAAATCGGTACCTCCATCGAAGTTCGCATAGACGGGGTGGATACCGCAAGACGACAGCTGATGCTGTCGCCCTCGTGGATGCCGAAAAAATTCGTGAAAGAGGACGGCCTGTCGGAACTGTTTTATCACAATGGCGCGCGTAATGCGGATCAGGCCCCCGAAGTGCGTAAGCCGCCGCGAAAAGGGGCGAGCATGCTGCGCCGTTCCGACAGGCACGGTCGGCGAGGCGGATCCCAGCCAACCGGACGAACCTTCCGCGGAAAAAGCCGGTCGAAAAATAAAAAAAGATAATGTCGGTGCGTTTTCCCATGGCGAGAATATGGTTCGTTGCATCTGCAGTGCTGGGGATGGGGGTGTTCTTCCTGTTTTCAGGCAACGCCTCGGCGCAGGTACCCGACGATGACCCGGCGAATGGGTATGAAAAAGAAGGCATGCTCATTGAAAACGGCACCACCTTCGGATATGTGGGAAACAATGGCGTGACCGCAAGCGAGACCGCGCTGGGTGAAGACGACAATCGCGGCTATTTTGTGGATGACCTGACGTTGCAACTGAAAAAGGACACCTTTCGTTTCGGCGGTACCCTGGCCTTTCGCATGTTTCCGGCGTCTCCGGTTGTGATTCAGGCGCCCACGGGAAGCATGCCCCGAGAACATGTCACCACATATCGATACACCAATGATTTGGCGTTGGAGCGTATCTGGATGCGGTACGATATTGACGCCTCCCGGATTCTTTTTGGGGACATGGCCCTCACCATCGGAAAGGGAATTGCGTTTTCGGTTGGGAAGCGTACGCAGGGGTGGGTAGACACCAGCCTGCGCGGTGCGGGGTTTGAATATCGCAAGGAAGGGCGTTTTCTGCTGGCGGGGTACGGAGGCGCGACCAACGCGGCCGATGTGGACCCGGTGACACAGAGCGTGTTGGATGCGGAACCGGGGGACGGCGTTGCGGCGCTCATCGCACAGATTCAGCTGGCGGAAGCGATTCGTATCGGCGCCCATGGGGTGTACGTGGAGCCGCGGTACGATGATGCGCAGAGCATTACACCGGAGCGCTTGTGGGTTGATCAGGGGCCAGGTATCCGGCTGGCCACCGCAGGGGGAATGTTCGAGCTGCGATTGGGTGGAATTTCTTTTTATACGGAAGGAAACTGGCAGCAGCATGACAACTATCGGGTGGTGGCGCACGATCCGGTGCGGGATGAAACCGGCGCCGCAGTGTATTCTTCATTGTCATGGGAGTCCGGGCCCTACTTCCGTCGGATTCAGCTTGCGTTGACGCTGGAAGGTATTTTTTATCATCGCTTTCTGGCGGAGGGCACATATCGCAGCGCGCTGGGGGGGTACACGATGGAATCATCGGTCACCTATCACCGGATGCCCACGCTGGAGCCATCATGGGTCGTGATACGGTCCCTCGGAAACGCGGCGGGAGGCAAAATGGATGCATCGGTTTTTGTCAAACGCACAGATACGCGGTTTTCGCTATCCTCCAACGTAATGGGCTACTTGGGCGGTGTGGGCGCCGATGGGCAATGGGACGCGTTTTCTGAGGTGCTGACCGTGCATCCGCTGCTGAGTATTGAACAGAAAGGGCGCCGTCGTGACGCATCGCTGACAATGACATTCGGCGGACGCTATGAAAAATCCGATATTCCGACGCCCGGCTATGTTCGGTCCGGGTATTTGTGGCACGGCGGGGTCGAAGGCCGCATTCGGATTGCGTCCCGCAGTGAATTGATGCTGTCGTCAATGCTGCGGCGACATCGGCTGGGGGTCATGGAGAGAAACGATGACTACTGGGTGAGTGATAACGGGTTGGCGCTTCAGCTGAACCCGCACTGGCGTTTTGGGGTGTCGCTGCAGTACAGTGACGAGTTGCGGGGAGCCGACCGTCAACCGCTTCAGCTGGGAGGGGTGACGTCCCCCGCGTCTTCGTGGTTTCCCGGCGGTGAGATAGGCTACAGCGGCAGTGGGTTGTTTCGTTCATTTTCGGCCGTGCTTCAAGGGGGCGCAACTCGCGGCGGCGAGAAATGTGTCGATGGTATTTGCCGGGTGTTTCCCAACTCCGCCGGATTTACGGTGGGGGTTCGGTATCAGTTGTAGGAAACCGGATTCACCATGTTGAGTAAACAGACAGTCAACTCTTTTCGCAGCGGCGTGAGTGCATTTTTTCGCGGACAACAGTACGTATTCTCCCGCCATCCGGAGCTGTTGAAGTACGGATTGATTCCGATGATGCTCGGCGGGGTGGTGCTGGCGGGACTGGGGATTCTGTTTTTTTTCGGGTTTGATGATCTGGCATCGTGGATTTGGGAAAAGCCCGAAAGTGTGTGGCTGCAGGTAGGTTGGATGATTTTTTATGCACTGACGTTCGTTTTATCGATGGCGACTACCGTACTATTGGCCTTTCTTGCTTTTATGATCATTTGCGCGCCGTTCAATGATGTGTTGTCGGAGCAGGTGGAGTCATTGGAGGGCACTTTCGAGGCGCAGCCGTTTCGACTCGGATTTGTACTGAAAGACGCCGGGTACTCGGTGGCGCTCGAAACGCGGAAGGTGCTGGGGCGATTGCTGTGGCTGGTTCCGCTGTATCTGTTTAGTGTACTGGTTCCGGTTGTCGGCCAATTGGTGTACGTGGTTGTCGGCGGATACAAAATGTCATTGTCGCTCGGTATGGAATATGTGGATTGGTCGTTGGCCCGCCGGGGCTACAGCGCATCCGACCGATTCGATTTCGCGGCCGCACACCGCAGCGCGCTGCTTGGGTTCGGCGCCATGATGACGTTGTGCTCGCTGGTGCCTCTCGGCGCGATTCTGGTATGGCCCGGCGCGGTGGCCGGGGGAACCCTACTTTGTGCTGGACTTACGGCGCAAGATGAACGAAAAGATGGCACTGGTTTGTTATCGGTCAGCAATGCGGCCGAAGCACGGAAAAGAGAATAATGATTCCGAATTTCAGAAGCGCCTTGATGGGCCTGTATACATTGTTTCTGGCGACCGTAGCGGTGGTTGGGGTATTCCTTGAACCCACCGGGCGGCTGTATATGTGGATAGCCGGGAATTTATGGGGGCGCACGGTGTTGAGCATCGGTGGCATTCGACTGGTAGTGAAAGGCCGCGAGAATATACAGAAAAAGCAGACATATGTGGTTTGCGCCAATCACGCCAGTCAGATGGATATTCCCGCGGTGTTCGGCGGGCTGAATATTCCGGTTCGGTTCATGGCCAAGAAGAGTCTGTTTTTCATTCCCATATTCGGTTGGTCCATGTGGCTCGCCGGTTTTATTCCTGTGAGCCGCACCAGCACCAGAAAGGCCCGCGAATCGATTCAGAAGGCGGCCCGAAAAGTGAAGAAGGGGCCTTCCGTATTGGTGTTTCCCGAGGGAACGCGCAGTGCGAACGGGCAGATTCAGAGTTTCAAATCCGGTGCGTTCGTGCTGGCATTGCAGGCCGGCGTTCCGATTTTGCCGGTGGCCATTCGCGGTTCGTATCAAGTATTTCCGCGCAATACGGTAAAAGTGTCTCCCGGAACGATAGAATTTGTGATTGGAACGCCGATTCAAGTGACCGATGTTGATATGAACGGTAAAGAGATTATCCGCCAGCGTACCAAAGATGCCATCTCGAAAATGTTTGAAACCGGCGATTCGGTCTGAGAAAGGGACTGGAATTTTATAAATAGCGGAATTTCTGCCCAATATCGCCAAGTTCTTAGACTATTAATTTGAAATCATTACATTTTGTCGTCTATAATAATTTGGCCTATAATGTGAATTAACTACGGAGCTAAATAGATGAGGGACAAAATTATATCCAAAGCGGCGATAGGGGTATGCGGAGCGCTTGGGGCACTGGCGGATATGAAAGTACCTGGTTTTGTACTAAAGCCCGCGATTCGCGCGTATTCATTGGGTTTTCAGGTAAATCAGAATGAGGCATCGATTCCCGCGGAAGGGTTTTCGTGTTTTGGCGATTTTTTTGCGCGTTCGCTACGAGATGGTGCACGTTCCATTTGTGATGAAAGAAACGCTTTTGTCAGTCCTTGCGATGGAAAAATCGTAGCCGTTCAGTCCATCGATTCGAAAAGTGCCGATGTGTTTACGGTAAAAGGGTTCAACTACAGCATTACGCAGTTGCTCGGCCCCGCACCGATGGGCGCTTCATATGAGGAACGATTCGGCGGCGGGCAGGGGATGGTGATTTATCTTCATCCCCGGGATTATCATCGCGTGCATGTTCCGGCGACGGTTCAGTTGCTGGAGGTTCGTCATATTGCCGGAGCGAGATTTCCGGTGGCACCCTGGTCGGAGGAGCGCGTGAGCGGTATTTTTCAGCGGAATGAGCGGATGGTGTTTCATTTGAAACTAGGCAGCGGATACCTGACCATGGTGATGGTTGCGGCGTTCGGCGTCGGCCATATCGCTACTCCGTACGCGCCCCCCAAAGGTGACCACCGAACCGCGGTCCGCGTGTTTGACGGTTCGAACTCATTGCACATCGGCGATGAAATCGGCGCCTTTCGGTTAGGATCCACAGTGGTGATGCTTTGGTCAAAAGAGTTGCTGCACCTGTCTCCGGCTACCGGGTTGGGGAAAATATTGCTGGGTGAAAAACTGGGAACACTGGCTCATGGTAATGCGTCTGCAGAGTCGTTGGAGTAAAAAAGTATGAGTGATGAGTCTCGGAAAGACGATGTACTTGAACTGACAGAGGGAATGACCGCTTCTTCTAACGGTGCTTCACCTGAAGAAGCCGGTGAATCCGCTGCGAATGTCGAATCAGCGCAAACTGCAGCGGTGACGGACAGTTCGGATTCATCTGAAGACGAAGAAGTTCTTGAATTGGGAGAACATCATATCGTGGAGGGCGATGCGCATGAGGAAGATCCCCATGTGGAGACGGTGTCTTCCATTCCTGCGCCGCCGGCGTCCAGTTCGTCTGAACCGCCGCAGCGAAAGAGCGTCGATCAGATTCCGATGGCGCGAATCAGTTATTATCCCCCCAACGCGCAGCAGCCTTCGAATCCGCCGAAACAGGCGGCGCAGGAAACGGGCTTTGCCCCCGGTGGAAGAGATGAACCGTTTGATCTCCAGGAGGGGCATGTGGTGCAGGAGGGAAACCCCATCGACAACAGCGGACAGGAACCGGTGGAGCATGCATTTGATTTCGGTACGCCGGCAATGGTATTTGACGATGCGGAACCGAGTAACGGAACAAAGCCCCTGGTGTCTCCTGAAGAAATCGCGCCACGGGCAGACAATACAGAGGAGCAGACTGTCTTTAATCCCGTTGTCCCGGGGACTCCTTCCGGCGGGGCCGGTGTGGAGGCTCAACCCGAACACGCGGTACCGTTCAATGCCCCGATGGGCTCCGAACAGTCCGCTTCGTCGCAGGAATATGTCAGTTTTATTGATGACGTCGTTCCGGGTTCCGGTGCGGGTTCATCGGACGCACCGGCTGTTCCGAAACGGCCGTCCACGGTGGATGAAGTGTTCGGCGACGCGGGTTCCACATCTGTGATTCCCAAGCCTCCGGCAACGGAATCGGGCGCCGCAGACGATGTACCTTCAGCGGGCAGCGAAGCAGTGGAACCACAAGTGAATATCGTGCCGGAACCGCAAGAGGAAGCACCGATAGCTTCCGATCCCGCTTCTGCGGTGCCTGAGTGGGCGGCCATGGCCACCGGCTCTGCCATGGAAGGTGTGGGGACGTCGAGCGTGTCGTCTCAAGAAGCCGCCGACGTGGAGCTGGATATTGATATTACCGACGAAGTGGAAGAAGTGGTTGAGGAACATTGTGAATCCGCAAAACCGCCGCCACCGCCCGGAACCGGACGTCCCATCAACAGTTTCTTCAGAAATGACAAAATTGATGCGGCGAATGCATCCCTGAAACTGCAGGCCAAAACCGCCAGACGGTCCCGCGGGAAAAAACGCGAGTGGTGGGCTTCGATTTTCGACGATGAGTATCTGATGCTGTTACCGGAGCGAACGGCGTACGAGCAGCAAAAGCAGATTGATTTTATCCAGCGGTATCTCGGATTGCCTCCGGGAGCGTTGCTGCTCGATTTGGCGTGTGGAAACGGTCGCAATTCCATCGGCATGGCGCAGCGGAATTACCGTATTGTGGGTGTGGATTTATCTTTGTCGATGTTGGCGCGGGCCGGAGATGCGGCGCAGGATGCGGGGCAGAAAATCAATTTCATTCACGGTGACATGCGAGATCTCGGTTTTGACAAAACATTCGACGGCGTTTTCAGCCTGGATACCAGCTTCGGCTATTTTGATGAACCGACAAATATGAAAGTGCTTCAGGGCGTGTACCGTGCGCTGAAGCCGGGCGGCACCTTTCTGCTCGAATTGGCCAACCGCGATTTTGTGATCAAACAGCAGCCGAATATGGTGTGGTTCCAGATGGACAACATGGTCTGTATGGAAGAGACCGATTTCAACTATATCAATAATCGCCTCTACATCAGTCGGCAACTGATTATCGGAGACAACGAGAAGCAGAGCAAACATGAATTTTCCCTGCGCCTGTATTCTCTTCACGAAATTGGGCAATTGCTGCACCAGGCCGGGTTTGCGGTAGTGAAAGTCTCGGGACATCGAGCCACCCCCGGTGCGTTTTTCGGCCCGGAATCCGCCAAGCTGATCATCATCGCCGAGCGCCGAGGAGAATAGGGCGCTTGTCGACCATTCTGGTTCGATTCATCGTACGTCAGGTTCTGCTTCGCAGCATTCAACTGCTCGCCGGTTTCATTTTACTCTATACCGCAATCGATTACGTGGAGACCGCCTCTCTGGTGTCGTCGGATGTGCTTCATCGGTTTTATCTGTACAAGCTCCCGCAGACAATATCTCACGTGCTGCCGCTGGCGCTGGGGCTGGGAGCGGTTTTGACGGCGAATCAGATGAAGCAATCCGGAGAATGGACGGCCCTGGAAGCCACCGGAATACCGCCGGCCTGGTTGTTTTTCATTCTGCTTTGGCCATCGCTTATATTGGTTCCGGCAGAGTGGTGTCTGGTGCATGAGTGGTCGCCTGCGTCGGTTGCGACTTTTGACAATGCTGTAGCCGGTACCCCCCCGTCGGATACCCTGTGTCAGAAGGCAGACGGATGGCTGATATTTACCATTCATTCCGATAGCGCTGCCAAAGAAGTGCAAATTCAGCGCAGTGACGCCGGGCGGACCCGTCAACTGATTGTAAGAGACACAAAAACGAATACGCAAGTGTTTCAGTGGACGCGGCAAGACGATGACAAACCGGTGGCCCCGTCGTCCAATCAATCGGTTGCCATCTCGATGCCTGCGATGAGCATTAACGGCATTTTCGCCGCTGCGGTGACTTCGTCGCAACTGCGTCGACACGCACAGCGGTTATCCAATCACGGCGTATCTGCGGCGCGAGTGAAGGCGGCCCTCTCTTTGCGACATGGGTTGGTGATGACGTTTTGGTGCGTTCCGCTGCTCGCACTCGTTCTCTGGGGAAAATTGGGCATTGTCAGTAGCATTCGTTCGGTTTGGGTGTCGTTGGCCGTTGCCGCGGTGTATTGGGCCAGCCTGCAACTATGGTGGAACTGGGCCCAGCACGGGGGAATTCCCGCATGGACGATTGCACTGTCAATGTTGGGGGGAACAGGGGTGTTGCTCGGAACCGCCGCGCTTATTCGAAGTCATCCGCGCTGAAATCCATGGTGTTGTCATCGGCGGTGAAATCCATGGTATCGTCGCCGCCTTCCTCGGTGAAGTCCATGCTGTCATCTCCGGACGCCGCGCCGCCTCCTGATGTGCTCTCCTTCTTGCCTGCGTGTGTGGGCGGTCTGGTGATCAGCATATCGATGCGGTTGTTGGACTGTCTGCCGAACTTGGAGTCGTTTTCGCCGAGCGGCATTTTGCCGCCGTGCGCTTCAATGGTGATCGCATCGGCACTCACACCCATTTTCACAAGATAGTTTTTAATGGCTTCAGCACGTTCTTTGGTAAGCGCCTCGTCCGCCGCCTCGTCGCCGGTTGCATCCGTGTGGGAGGCCACAGTCAGCTTCCAGGTGTTGTTGGCTTTGAGCACACCCGCGATAATATCCAAATCTGCGTATGCGGTATCTCTGTCTTTAAAGATGGCGCGCTTGCTCTTGAACGCAGGCTCTTCCGCAAAGATGAATGCATCCGGTGATATTTCAACACGCGCGGCTTTGGCATCGGCGCAGCCGTCGCCGTCGTCCACACCGTTCAGTGTCTCTTTTTCATCGGCGCATTTATCCTGGCTGTCGGGAACGCCGTCATCGTCGTTGTCGACATCGGGGCAACCGTCTTCGTCTTCGAAACCGTCGGCATCTTCTTTGGCGGACGCACAGAAATCTTTGTCGTCCGGTACGCCGTCCTGGTCGTTGTCTTCGTCGGGACAGCCGTCTTCATCTTCGAAGTTGTCGTAGTCTTCGGCCCGCTCCGGACACTGGTCGGCCGGTTCTTTGATGCCGTCTTCATCGTGATCCAGGTCGGGGCAACCGTCGTCATCACGGAAACTATCTTTGTCTTCCGGTTCGTTCACACAGGAGTCGTAACCATCCTGGATTCCGTCTTTATCGTTATCTTCATCGGGGCAACCGTCTTCGTCCTGGAATCCATCCAGGTCTTCAGGTTGCTTGGGACATTCGTCCGCATCGTTTTCTACGCCGTCTCCGTCAAGATCGTCTTCACTGATTACGTAGAACGCGTTCGGGTCTTTTTTCGGGGTGGGTACCCATGAGAATCCGAGCATTCCCTGAATTTGCGGAACGCCGATACCACTGATGATTCCACCGCCTACA
Source organism: Deltaproteobacteria bacterium (assembly GCA_016936575.1). GTDB lineage: Bacteria > Myxococcota_A > Polyangia > JAAYKL01 > JAAYKL01 > JAFGXQ01. The sequence goes on along the minus strand of JAFGXQ010000076.1, from coordinate 10,638 downwards.
CCGGCGATGATCTGAAAGTCTTTTATCAGGAATTTCGCGCCTCCATCAAAGAGCAGCGGCGCACTTTCCATGTCGAGAAAGTTTTCGGAAATGACATTTTTTTCGCCGTAGAGTTCGCCGAAAAACTCGATGTCAAAAACATCTTGCTTAATGGGCAGTTTGTATCCTGCGCCCAGGCCGAATGTAATGGCATGTCCGTATTCTGCGGAGTAGTACTCCATTTTCTTGCGGAATTTGAATCCGAGGTTGGCCATTACTCGGAACGGCCCTTTGCGAAATGATACCAATCCCTTGGGGGTAACCGACATTGAGTCCGCCCCCGCATATCCTTCTCCTTGCCCGGTCCATTTAGACATGGGAAGCGTGGGAATTACCGCAGCCGATACCACAAAACCGTCTTTTCGTTCCTTGCCGATGATGCGTGCTTTGAGGTGCAGTCGAATATCCCCCAGAACGCCGTACGAGTTGTATCGGGTTTCTTCTCCGGCAACAATCCAACGCTCTCCGGTTACCGCATTGTATCCTTCCTGGGGAACAAATCCGGTTTGCCAGATGTAGAGGGGAATGGCCAGACCGGCCTGGAATCTTTTCAGAAAATTATATCTGAAAAGAATGTCCGATACGATGACCGCTTCAACGTTGTCGATGGTTCCCTGCACCTGCGAAATCGTCACATCATCGCCGCAGTCGTTATTGGCATCGCATGCGAGGGTTGCGAACGGACGATGTTGGTAAGACGCGATAAAACCCACCGCTGGTTTATTGTCGAGGCCCAGCTCCGGAGACTCCACCGCAATGAAGTTTTCCGACCCCGGTGCCGGCTCCAGCAGGTTGGTGGGCATATTTTCGGTGCCTTGCGCATGGACGGCGGCAGTAAATAGCACGCATAGGGATGATGCAACGATAGCACTGACTAGCAAAAACGAATTGGTTTTGTGTAAAGTCTTTTTCATCGATTCTCTCTTCACTGCGGTAAAAGTTTATCCAAAATTTTACATCTGGCCGAGATAAGTGTAAACGGATTTATGTGTTTTGTAGAAAATTTTAGTCAAACTATACGAGTAAAGCAATTTGTACCGGGGTTTGACTCAAATTCATAACTCAACACAACTCAAGATTAATTATCAAGAATAAATGTATACGTCCAAACTATGATGGTATCAACCGGATTGCCGTTTTTATCGAGAGCCGGACGCCATTTTTTTTGAAGAGCGTGTTTTTTTGAAGATTCGCCCAGGCCTTTGCCGGGGTCGCTGATGATGCGAACCTTTTTGACAAGCCCGTCTTTGCCGATAAACACCTGCAGACGAACCTTTCCTTCCACCCCGTCCCGTTTGGCTTCAAACGGGTATTCAGGCATGCTGTCTACTGAGTCTGCGGGTTCGGGTTTTCGTGACCAGTCCTTGGCGGGCACCGGCGAGAAGGTGGGTTTCGGTTTGGACAACGTGGTGGTTTCCGTTCGCTTGGGGGCGGTGCCGCGAACCGATTCTGTTCCCTTTTGCACGCCGGCAAACTTGGTGTTGCCCTCAGAGCGCTGCAGCGCCCAGCCGGCCCCTTGTCCGTTTTGCGCAAATGTGTTGTCCCCTAAATCAAAAACCGGCGGCGCCTCCTTGGCTTCCGGCGGTGGGGGCGGTTCTTCGGGAATTTCTTCGGGCTCGGGTTCGGGCTCCGGCATTTCGGCCTTGGGTTGAGGCGTCAACTTCGGTTTGTCCGGTTCGACTTCGACTTCGGGTTCGGGTTCGGGTTCGGGAGCGAGCTCGGGTTCGGGTTCGGGCTCCGGCGGATCCGAAAACATTTCAATATCCACTGTGTCCCAAATGGTTTTCAGATGTTTGGGAAGCCCCAGCAACACCATGGCCACACCCACGTGGATAGCCACGGAGAGAATCATGGCGATGCTGTGTCGGCCGGTGGATTTGGTGTTCATCTATTTTTCTTTTTCGGATGCATCTTTTTTGGGCGCGTCAATGTTAATTGCGAACTTCGACACACCCAGTTGTCGGACCAAATCAATCATATGAACCACTTTGCCGTGGATTACCTTCGAGTCCGCGGCGATGATGACGCGAACATCCTCGTTTTCACCCTGGGTTTTTTTGATAATGGATTCCAGCTGACTGTCTGATGATTTTTTGCCGTCCACGTACATGGTGCCGTCTTTGGTAATGGTGACGGCCAGCGTGGTGACCACATCTTCACCGGTGGCAGCTTCGGGCAGGTCCACCGGAATGGACTGCGCCACAATGTAGGTGGCGGTCACCATAAAGATAATCAACAGCACCAGAGTGACATCGACGAACGGCGTTACATTGATATTGCTGATGATTTCCTCATCATCGTCTTGCATCGTAGAAGCCATGACTCAGCCTTTCTTTGATGCCGGTGACGTCGGGTTTAGACCGGACAATATAGTGTGCACCACTGCATCCGCGTCGCCTAGACGGGTCTTAATGCGTCGTTGAAAAATATTGAACGCCACCACCGCGGGAATCGCCACCAGCAAGCCGATGGCGGTGGCCACCAGCGCTTCTGAAATACCGGCCATCACTGTGGACGCGCCGCCGGTGGCATTGAGCGACAGGTCGTCGAATGCCTGGATAATACCGATTACGGTGCCGAGCAACCCCACGAACGGTGCGTTGTTTCCAACGGTTCCCAGGTACGCGAGGTTTTTTTCCAGTTTCAGTTTTTCGCGAATGCGCGCACTGGAGGCGGCTTCTTCCACCGCCTGCAGGCCGTTGGGCGCTTCCTTCAGCGCGGCATGAGCGATAGCCGGCGCAATTCCCTGTTTGGAGGCGAGAAACTCTTTGGCTCCGGCAATATCTTTCTTGCGCAGAAACTCCCGTACTTTATCGATGATTTCACTCACGTCGGGGTGTTTGCCGAAAAAGTAAATCGCACGTTCCACCATGATGGTGACCGATACGACGGAAAGAGCGATGAGCACCCACATAACCCATTCGGCGCCGAGGAGCGCAAAACTTTTAAACTGTTCGGTAATATTCATATTCAGACCTCAACCTGCCAAGAGACGATGGCCTCTGTTTACATTGTGCCGAAGTAATAGCCAGAAACCCTGATTGTTGCAAGAACTGCTTTCGCTTTTCATCGGCGTACGGATGTATCGATAGGTGATAACGAATGAGCGGCGGATTTATTTCAGTCGGGCAGAAATCGGCGAAATAATACTTCAGTGAAAGTTTCAACAATTTGCTACGTTTGCGTCACCTGGGTGCAACGACGGGTGAGTAAGTTATTTACAACAACAAAAACCGGGGGGAGGAGTTGCCATGAATTCAGTTGGAACGGATACATGGGAGCGGTTCGCTGCACAAAATAGGTTCACACCGCCTTCGGTCCCGTCCCGTGCGGGTGAGCATAATATCGATTCGATTTTACATCCTGCAACAGAAGATGACGTCGAGCGCATCGAACTGCTGTCGCTTCTGTACCTGGAGTTGTAATCCATCGGTTTTTTTGCCTTCGCGTGGACTGTCGGCCGGAACGTTCAATAAGGCTTGCCAATTGCCACAAAGTTTTGATAGTGCTGGGCAATGACAGAAATGAACGGGTTCGGCCCGGAAAATTATTCCATCTTAAAATACCGTGTACTGTACGCGGATACCGACAAAATGGGTATCGTGTATCACTCCAATTATTTTCGTTGGTTTGAAGCGGCCCGCGGCTCATACATGCGACGGCGGGAGTTGCCGTATACCATCACCGAGGCAGGCGGAACGCAGATTCCGCTCACCGAAGCGGGAATTCGGTACTTCAAACCGGCATTGTACGAACAGTTGGTAGACATAAAAGTCTGGGTTTCAGATATTACCGCAGTGCAGGTAAAGTTTGCCTATGAAGTGTTTTTTGAAGGTGAACTACTGATTCGGGGGTTCACCAACCATGCAGCGATTAACGTCGGCACCATGCGGCCCACGCGCGTGCCGAAACAATTTGAAGACGCGTTGAACCGCCGGGAAACTCTGTGCGGCGACCCGTATTTGTAGGGGGACCGCCCCCTCGGCTTATTCGAGGGTGATGCAGAACGAGAATATAAACCTTTGCAGAATGTGTCAAAATCCCCCTGGCCCCCTTTTAAAGGGGGAGCCAGCACAAAATTCCCTCTTTAAAAGGGGGTAAGGGGGATTTCGAAATGTGCAACAACCTTCGCTTCGGGTCGGGCAGGGGGGAGAGGTAATCATGACAATTTCAAAAAAAATGCAGCAGTATCTGACCGGGGGGTCGCTCATTCGCAAGTTGTTCGAAGAAGGCGCCGCGATGACGAAAGACGGCTCCGGGAAGCCGGTGTACGATTTTTCGTTGGGGAATCCGTCATTGGATCCCCCTGTGGAATTCATGCACGCGTTGCGCGATTATGCCGCCTCTCCCCCCGAACATGCGCATTCATATATGGCCAATGCGGGTCTGCCCGCGGCGCGGGAGGCCGTTGCGTCGCAATTGTCCACCGAACACGCCTGTTCGTTTTCGGCGGCGAATGTACTGATGACCGTGGGTGCGGCGGGCGCGGTGAATGTGGCGCTGAAGGCATTGCTTGATGCAGGCGATGAGGTGGTCGTGTCGGCGCCGTATTTCGTGGAGTACGGGTACTACGTGGAAAATCATGGCGGACGGTTGGTGGTGGTGGATTCGGCGCCGTCTTTTCAGCTCGACGTGCAGGCGATTGTCGCGGCAATTACCGATAAAACAAAAATCGTGCTGATCACCAATCCCAATAACCCCACCGGGGTGATGTACACGCAGGAAAGCCTGAATCAGCTGGGCGATGCATTGGCCGAGGCATCCGGGCGGCGGGGCAAACCGATTTATCTGCTTGACGATGCCCCGTATCGCAAGCTGGTGTACGACGTGCCGCGCTGCACCAGCAGTTTCGACGCGTATCCGTACACCCTGATGGCCACCAGCCATTCCAAAGATCTCAGCCTGCCGGGGGAGCGAATCGGGTTTTTGGCGTTGTCCCCGCAAATCGACGATGTGGACACGTTGCACGCGGCCTGTGCTTTTTCGGCTCGTATTCTGGGCTTTGTGAACGCGCCGGCACTGATGCAGTATTTGACCGCGTCATTGCAAAAGGCAACGATTGATTTGCGTCGTTACCGGGAGCGTCGAGACCGACTGTACACGGCGCTTACCGCCTACGGATACCAGATGCCGTATCCGGACGGTGCGTTTTATCTGTTTCCCAAAGTTCCTAACGGAACCGATTTTTCGTTCGTTGACAGATTGAAACGGCAGCGGGTGCTGACTGTACCGGGCAGCGGATTTGGAAAACCGGGGTATTTTCGTATTGCGTATTGCGTCAGTGACGTTACCATTGAAGGTGCACTTAAAATATTTGAAGAAGCGGCGAAACAGGCGAATTAATCGAAAGATATTTTTCACGGCGAAACAATTTAAGGTATAAAGCAAATCGGTTTTACGACTACGATCAAAAAGGTGAATTACATGGAAGACAAAATTAAAACAATTATCGAGGAAAAAATTCGTCCCGCATTGCAGATGGACGGCGGAGATATTGCCTACATGGGCATGGACGGCAACAAAGTGAAGGTTCAGTTGCAGGGGGCATGCCACGGCTGTCCGTCTGCGCAAATCACGCTTCAAATGGGCGTGCTGAGACTGCTCAAAGAAGAGATTCCCGAGATAGAAGATGTGGTGCCGGTATAAATGACCTTTTTCAGCAAAAGCGATACCATTCTGGTAAAACGGTTGGAACTGTGGGCATCTGAATACGTACGTGTTCGTGCCCGGATAGGCAGTCTGACCCGGTCGCTGGCGAACCAGGGCGTGATTGTCAGTACACTTCCGCCCACGGTGACGCGCATGGATTCTTTTGAGGTGTCAAAAATTAAAGAGCAGATTATCGAGCTCTTTCGACACAAAGAGAACATTCTAAAAGGTTTGCATAATTTCGGTGCCAAGGTGGTTGACAAAAACACCATGGAAATTCTGCTGCCCGGCGGGCCCCACGAGGGGTCTTTCCTCAGTTGGCAGCCCGGGGAGCCGGCGATTTCCTATTGGCGAATGTCGGCTGACACCAGACATACCGAACGTCAACAATTGGGGGGAGCGGGTCATGCACTTCAGCCCGTCATTCATTAACCCGTGATCTGTCTGATTTTTCTGAAATATCACGAAAGATAATTATGACTGAAAAAGATGAGAAACGAGCCAAATTAACCAAGGCGTTTGAAGATTTTCTTCGCGGCATCGGACGGTCTCCGGGAACCTTTCCTGAACTGCTCGATACGCCGGTCCGTGCGGCGGATATGTGGATGGATGATTTACTGGACGGCTATGAGTGGGAGCCGAAAGTAATATTGGAAGGGGGGCTGCCGGCCGCGAACAATCGCGGCATGGTGGTCATTAGAGACATATTTTTCCACTCCATTTGCCCGCATCATCTGTTGCCCAGTCATGGGGTCGCGCATGTGGCCTATATGCCGGGCGATCAAATCGTCGGATTTTCGAAAATATCGCGGCTGGTGGATTGTTTTGCGCACCGACTGACCCTGCAGGAAACCATTGTGAAAGAAGTGTGTGATGCGTTGATGACCCATTTGGGCGCCCGCGGCGCCGCCTGTGTGATTGATGCGGAGCAGTTCTGCATGATTGTTCGCGGCGTGCGCAAGCCCGGTAGCCGAGCGATTACGTCTGATTATGCGGGAGATTTCCTGACCGACACGGCGCTGCGCATGGAGTTCCTGCACGCCATCGACGCCGAAGAGGCATAAAAAAAAGAAAGTCGAAATCCCCCTTCCCCCCTTTTCAAGAGGAAATCTCGCAAAAAATCCCCCTTGAAAAGGGGGTAGGGGGATTTTGACAGGACAATTGAAACTCCCTTAAAAGGGGCCAGGGAAATATTGATTTAAAAAAAAGAAAGTCATCACTTATGAAAGTAACAGTTTTTGGAATCGGATACGTGGGCCTGGTTCAGGCCGCCACATTGGCGTCGGTCGGGCATGATGTCATGTGTGTCGACGTGGACGAAACGAAAGTGGAAAAATTAAAAAAAGGCATCATTCCCATTTATGAACCGGGACTGACACCGATGGTACAGCAGAACTACGAAGCCGGTCGTCTGAAGTTCACGGTAAATTCCAAGAGCGGCGTTGATCACGGCGCCATTCAGTTCATTGCGGTGGGAACCCCACCCGATGAAGACGGCTCTGCGGATTTGCAGTACGTTTTGGCGGTTGCCGAGTCAATTGCAACGCACATGACCAATCCCAAAATCGTGGTGGACAAATCTACCGTTCCGGTGGGAACGGCAAAGAAAGTGTCCGATAAGATAGCGCAGGTGCTCGCCGCGCGCGGGGAGTCTATTCCGTATGACGTTGTGTCCAATCCCGAATTCCTGAAGGAAGGCGCAGCGGTAAATGATTGTCTGAAACCCGATCGCATTGTTGTGGGGACAGACAGCGAACAGGTGAAAAAAGCGATTCGGCAGTTGTATGGGCCGTTCAATCGAAATCACGATCGCATCATTTTTATGGATATTGCGTCCGCCGAACTCACCAAGTATGCGGCCAACTGCATGCTGGCGACCAAGATTTCGTTCATGAATGAAATGTCGAATCTGGCGGAGCGCCTGGGGGCCGATATTGAAGCGGTGCGTCAGGGCATCGGATCAGACTCCCGGATTGGATTTCAGTTTATCTATCCCGGTTGCGGGTACGGCGGGTCCTGTTTTCCCAAAGACGTGCAGGCTCTGGTGCGTACGGCGCACGGTGTCGATTATCAGCCGCAACTGCTCGAAGCGGTTGAAGCGGTGAATATCCGTCAGAAAGAAAAGCTGTTCGGGTACATCAGCAACCATTTCGGCGGGGATGTAAAAGGAAAAACCGTGGCGCTCTGGGGATTATCGTTCAAGCCGAAAACCGACGACATGCGTCAGGCATCGAGCCGTGTGCTGATGGAATCTCTCTGGGATGCCGGCGCGACCGTGCAGGCGTATGACCCCGAAGCGATGAATGAAGCGCAGCGAATTTACGGCAGCAATCCCAACCTGCGGCTGATGGGCACCAAGGAAGCGGCGCTTCAGGGCGCTGATGTGCTTGCGATTTGTACCGAATGGAGTCAGTTCCGCGCACCGGACTTCGATTACATCGCAGCAACGTTGTCAGAAAAGGTGATTGTTGACGGCCGCAATCTGTACGACCCTGAACTGCTCAAAGAGATGGGTTTTGTATACTACGCCATCGGCCGTGGGGAGAGCGTGAAACGGTAACCTAACCCCCGGTCCTTTTTTCGTTTCGAGCTGCTGCAAAAGGGGATTATCTCTGTAAATACCAGTCGTATATTTTCTGGATGCCGTCGTTCAGTTCAGTTTTGTAGGTCCATCCCAGTGCGGTCAGTTTGTTCACATCGAGCAGTTTTTTCGGCGTGCCGTCGGGTTTGGTGCTGTCGAAAATCAGCTCCCCGTTGAACCCCACAATATCGCGAATCAGATGGGCCAGCTCCGAGATGGTCAGGTCCTTGCCGGTGCCGATGTTGATGTGTGTGTTGATTACTTCGGTGCGGTCTTGGGCCAGGTCGCTGAAATCAACATGTTCCATCACAAAGACGCAGGCGTCTGCCATATCTTCTGAATACAGAAATTCGCGATAGGGGGTTCCGGTGCCCCAGATGGTAACCCCTTCGGTGGAAATACCATACTGCTGCAAAACAGACGGCCAGTCGGGCGTTTTCAAATCGGCTTCAATGGCGTCGAGGTCGTTTGCCTTCAACAGTTTGGCCAAATGCATCTTGCGAATCAGCGCAGGCAGAACATGTGATTTTTCAAGGTCGAAGTTGTCATTCGGGCCGTACAGATTGGTGGGCATAACGGAAATGAAATTGGTGCCGTATTGAAGGTTATAGGCTTCGCACATTTTCAGTCCGGCGATTTTCGCGATGGCATAGGGCTCGTTGGTGTATTCCAGCGGGCTGGTGAGCAGTGCGTCTTCGCGCATCGGTTGCGGACAGTTTTTGGGGTAAATGCAGCTGCTGCCTAAAAAGAGCAGTTTTTTCACCCCGTGAAGATACGCGGAATGAATCACGTTGTTTTGAATTTGCAGATTGCTGTGGATAAAGTCCGCCCGATAGGTGTTGTTGGCCACGATACCGCCCACTTTGGCAGCGGCAAGGATTACGTACTCCGGTTTTTCCGCCTCAAAGAATGCATTCGTGGCGTTGAAATCTTCCAGGTTCAGCTCGCTGATGTCGCGGCCGATAACGTTTTCGTAGCCGTGCTTTTCAAGGGAGCGACAAATCGCGCTGCCCACCAGTCCGGTGTGCCCCGCAACGTATATTTTACTTTGTTTGTTCATGGTGTGCTCCAATAAGGCGGTTCGCGAATCGCCCGCTCATTAACGAGAACCGTCCGCGCTGCTCCTATTCGAACCGATTCAAAATCTGATGTCCGCCTTCTTTCAAGTATTGTTCTTTCTCCATCAATGCGATGTCGCTGTCCATCATATCTTTTACCAGGCCGTCCAGGTCGAACAAGGGGTTCCAGCCCAGTGCTTCGCGCGCTTTGGTGGAATCGCCGATCAGCAGTTCCACCTCAGTGGGCCTGAAGTAGCGCGGGTCGACCGCCAGCACTTCCTGTCCAATCGGAATCTGGAATCTGTCGTTGTCGCAGCGCGTCACAATCCCGGTTTCGTTCACCCCTTCCCCGTTGAACGCAATATCAATGCCCACATGTCGGAACGCCTTTTGTACAAAATTGCGAATCGATGTGGTGACCCCGGTGGCCAACACAAAATCGTCGGCGGTATCGTGCTGAAGAATGCGCCACATTCCTTCCACATAGTCCTTGGCATGCCCCCAATCCCGTTGGGCCGACAGGTTTCCAAGATACAGTTTGTCGTGTAATCCCAATGCGATTTTGGCCACGGCGCGGGTGATTTTACGGGTAACAAAGGTTTCGCCGCGAATGGGGCTTTCATGATTGAACAGAATGCCGTTCGACGCGAACATGTTGTACGCTTCGCGGTAGTTCACGGTAATCCAATAGGCGTACAGTTTGGCCACCGCATAGGGGCTGCGCGGGTAAAACGGGGTTTTCTCGCTTTGGGGAACTTCCTGAACCAGCCCGTACAATTCACTGGTCGAAGCCTGGTATACTTTTGTTTTTTCAATCAGCCCCAAAATGCGAATCGCTTCCAAAATCCGCAGCGTACCGATGCCGTCCGCATTCGCCGTGTACTCCGGCGTATCAAAACTCACATGCACATGGCTCATGGCGGCCAGATTGTAGATTTCATCGGGTTGCACCTGCTGAATGATGCGAATCAGATTGGTGGAATCGGTCAAATCGCCGTAATGCAAAAAGTAGTTCACGTTGGATTCGTGTGGGTCCAGGTACAGGTGGTCGATGCGATCGGTGTTAAACAGCGATGAACGGCGTTTGATACCGTGAACCTCATACCCCTTTTGCAGCAATAGTTCAGATAAATATGCCCCGTCCTGCCCGGTGACCCCTGTAATTAGTGCGACTTTTTTCTGTGTCATGCTCTTCCCCTGGTAAATATTCGCATTCCTCTAATAATTGAAGGTAATATCTCTAATCCAAACAACGCAGAATCGCAAATTTTCCGTGGGCGCCGACAGGATAAGCGGCAACACATCGAAGGG
>JAFGXQ010000075.1 GCA_016936575.1 Deltaproteobacteria bacterium | reverse complement strand
CCTGTCCCTGTGTCTGTATCTGCATAGGCGTCTGTAAATGTATCCGTATATGTGTCCGTATCGGTACCCGTATCGCCATCTGCATTGGTATCTGTATCGGCGCTGGCATTCGGAGGGGTATCCCCATCCACTGTTGAGCAAGCGCCCAACGTCAACGCAGCTCCTAAAACCGTTGCAGCGGCTACATTAGATATCTGTTGTTTAAAAAAATACGGTGCATAGGTGTGTTTCACTTCGCCATGCACGTGAACACGGTAATGACGTCCGGCGATCACCAGTTCATCCTTATGACGCAATATTACCGGTTTTTCGAAAGGGGCATCCAAGGTTCTTCGGCCTCGCCTTACCTGGACCGCAGCACCATTTTTCAATCGGTACAACCCCAATGTATCTTCTCTGGTAAAAAATAGCTGAAATGCCGGATTTTTATCCACCATCCACTGAGTGGTACCTTTATTATCCACTGAAAGCCCGCCGGACCTCCCATTTTTTACGGTACAACACAAATACCGTTTATCCGGATCTTCAGCGAGCACATCTTCTAGACATATAGCCAGCACCTTTGTCATCGCGTTTGTCATTGTAACCCCCTATCCTTACATGCGTTTTTTTGTATCCTATACATAATAATCCCCCCCTGTAACCGCTTCTTTGTACAAGACATAAGTCTTTTAACCCATAATTTGAGAACCGATAAAAAATGAATTTCCGAAATGAATTTAGGGCCGGGGGAACTTTTGTAACTTTATTCAAAAAGGTAAAGATACCGAAAACTACTGCGCTTGCTGAATGGGCTTGGGAATCAGGCTGTCTGAACAATCGTGTCCCTTTATTTTCCTGGATATTGCCATGCATTTTATATTCTTCTTGAAAAGGATACCGTAAATGGTCACCGAAGTGATGACCGTGGCGATAACCACCGCGTAGCCGAACGGATTGGGTACAAACACCTTGTAGAAAAACGACCCCAGAACGGCAAATGCCACAAACGGACAGATGAGACCCCACTGGGAAACATGAAATTCCTGATTGAAAAAGTGTTTCTTGAAATAACTTCGAAGCATCGAAATACCGAACGCCATGTACCACACCTCGAACGCAAAGGAGAGTACCACAATTACCTGCGCCAGCCAGTGCAGATGGGTGCCGAACTGGTTATCCATGTAATGCACCAGCCTGAACCCGGAAATCCCGTACAGCGTAATATTGGGAATTACAATGAGCAAACTGGGTAAAAACTGTTTGTCGGGAAGTCCTTCCGCACTAAAATGACTTTTAAAGATAGCCACGGTTTTCACGGTGAGCAGAAACACACCCATTGATCCGCTCACTGCGCTCATGAATGCGGAGATATGCGCAATATCGGCATCTTTACTCATTGCCGCAATACCGGTTCCCGTCACGGTGATCATCCCGAGCGCGAACGGATGCAGCAGCCATCCGAAGTTTATCTTGCTCACATCGAACGATTGAGCAAAAGAAATACCGAGCAGTTTGATTTCCATGCGCAACAGCGCCAGCCACAATATCGCCCAGGCAATCAACGCCGGCATCATCAGCACCTGCAGATTCTCAGACATGGCTGGAACAAAAAAGCGCACTGATGCAATAAACACATTAAACGTCATGCCAAATGAAATGAACGGCGCCAGAATACTCGCGTTTTTCAGAGGATCCTGTAGAAACTGTTTGTAGGACTGGGTTTTCATCCAGGGAAGCAGTCCACCCATAAACCTCGCCGTCAGAAAAAAATGAAGCAATGCAAAGACAACCATGATGCCTTCCATGCCGTAGAATAATCCTTCTTTCCAGAAAGGCAATGACCCGTGCCCCACCTGCGAAAAACTGATCAGCCCTTTGCCTGAATGATGTGTGAATTGAAAAAAGGCGAACGGCATCACCGAGATACCGCCGGCACCCAGTGCCGCAAGAAATTTGAGTGGATTAAATTGAAGCTCCGATTGTGAAACCGATTTTTGTTCTGTCATAATAATTCTGTCCTTCATTACCTTCTTTGTGTTGTTTGTACCGCCGATTCACAGCCGGCAATTTTGGGTTTGGCAATAGAGACAGAACGTCCAGAACGGGTGGCAAAAAAAATGAAAACCCGTCTACTTTTTATCTTTATCGGGAGAGAACATCCCAAAGTTCTTGGCTTTTTCCATTAAATCCTGTTTTTGCTCATCCGACATATTCTCGTACATACTCTTAATGGCGTCCATCTGTTCCGGAGACATCTGCTTCATCATTTTCGCGACAGTCCCCATCATCTGGGTGAGATTCATGCCTTTTAAAGACGACATATCCAGCTGACCGAACATCGATGAGAACATGGAGGGGTCCAGGTTCGAAAACAGGGACGGATCAATGTTCGAGAACGGTGACGTAACATCACGTGCATCCTGCGCCCGTGGTTGCGCTTCCACTTTATCTTTTGCGTAAAAAATCACTTTTTCAGGTGTTTTCTCGTGAGCAATCTGAATGTCATCGAGTGTGACCAACACTTTATTGAAATTAATATCTTTCCGAGTTGCGGCTTCGTACATTTTTTCCAAATCAAACGCCACGCGCTTTTCCGGAAACCCGTTCTTCTTGATATTATCGATGATGTTTTGCACGAACGTTCGATATGCGGGGTCATTCAAGTCATTCATCTGTTCCGCTTTCTAATTATTTAACGTATCAGCACTCCGCGCTGAACATATCGCCTTCTTCCCCAATGACACAGAAATCAGCGATGAATCAACTGTAAAAATTCATTTCGCGCGGCGACCTCATCATGCAGCGCACCGAGCACGGTTGACGTGGTCATCACCGAATTCTGTTTTTCCACACCCCGCATCATCATGCACAGATGTCGACACTCCATGACCACGCCCACACCAATCGCCCCCACCGCACTTTCTATTTCCTGGGCGATTTGCGCAGTCAATCGTTCCTGAATCTGCAACCGGCGGGCAAAACAATCCACAATACGAGCCAGTTTGCTCACGCCGAGTACTTTTTTATCGGCGATATAGCCAATGTGGCACTTGCCGTAAAACGGAAGCATATGATGTTCGCAAAGCGAATATACCTCAATATCCCGCGCGATAATCATGTTGTTCACTTCAGATTCAAATACCGCGTTGTTGATGACATCTTCCGCTCGCTGGGAATACCCCCTGGTTAAAAACGCCCACGACTTCGCCACCCGTTTCGGTGTGTCCAGCAACCCTTCCCGATTGGGGTCTTCCCCAATTTCCACCAGCAATTCCCGTATCAACTGTTCTACCCGATCCTGATTCATTGTCGTATCCTTTCCTGCAGCCGCGACGTCAACACCGCGTGTCGCTCCAACCCAGTGGCATCGAGTTGCATTCCCATCTTTTTAAACCCGCTCAATTCCCCGTCAAGCGGTTTGTCTTTCAACAGCTCATACAATGGCCGAAAAATAAATGCGTGTTTCCAAATTCCATCGTCCAGCACCCGCCATTTCCCGTTCTGCCCGGCCTCCACCAGCACATCCAAATCGATGGTTCGAGCGGCAAATTGGTCTTCGGTGCGAACCCGCAACAGCGTATGCTCTATCGAGCGCAATACATGTTCCTTAAACGCATCGCTATCGCGTTGGGTCGCCACGGCGCACGCACCGTTCAAAAATCTCGCCTGCCCGCTGGGCAAACCATCTCTGTCGAGCGCCGCATTCCAATAAAACCCGGAAACATCGACCACCTGCGCATATGCCGCCAACAGTGTAATCGCTTTTTCAATATTTTCTTCCGGCGCGATATTCGACCCGACGCCCACATAAATCAGGTGTTCGCTCAACGTCATCAGTCATCTCGACGTCTGGACAGTTCCACCTGAACACTATCCACATATCGCAACGCGCCAAGCTTATCGATGGTGACATCGGCCTGTACCACCCGCGCATCGGTTAGGCAGATTCCGGCTACGTCATAGGCCATTCGTTCAATCAATGCAAAGGACTGTGTTTCCAAATGTGACATGATTTTCTGTTTCAGCGACTTATAATCAACCGTATCATTCACATCATCGCTTATCCCGGCCGGTCGCAAGTCCATATGTAACACGACCGACACCGTTACATCCTGCCTGACCCGCTGCTCCCAGTCGGCTATTCCGACCACGCATACGTAAATTATTCAGTTTGATCTTCCCGAGCATTTCGTTCTCTCTTATTGATATATCGCCCCATTTAAATGTCGTCCGCCGTCCACAAAAACAGTCTGTCCGGTTACAAACTCATTTTCAATTAAAAAATCCACCGCTGAACACACCTGCGCCACGGTCCCCTTTTTCTTCAACGGCAGCTCCTGCTTTCGCGCATCCACATACGCATCGCCTTTCCCTTCCGGAGGCAGAATCAACCCCGGCGCCACCGCGTTCACTCGCACTTGAGGGGCCAGCTCAAGCGCCAGCATTCTTGTCACATCACTCAACACCCGCTTACTCAAATGATACGATGCGTGAATCGAATCGTAATCCACCACGCGGCTGTCCAACATGTTCACAATACACGACGCCGCATTGTCACGGGCAAACTCTCGAGACAGAAGCAGCGGTGAATACGCATTCACCATCATGTTTTCCATTAGGCTGCCGAAGGTTAAATCCAGCACATGGTCTTCCGAAAAGACAGAAGCGTTGTTCACCAGTACATGCAATCCACCCGAGCGCTGATTGGCCTCCTCAAGTAAGGACAACACGTCACTTTCATCGGCCAGGTTTCCCTGTACCACAAACCCGTTTCCCCCGTTGGCAGCAATCTCGTCCACCAGAGAAGTCGCCTCGGCAACCGAGTGATGACAATGAACCGCCACTGTCATTCCCCTACCGGCCAAAAAACTCGCCACTGCCCGGCCGATACGACGGGCGCCGCCGGTTACCAGCACCGCGGTCACTTCACGCTCCCGTTGAAATAGTCATTCTGGCGGGTGGAACTGAGCACCGAATTCCACACGGGGCCTTCCACATCGACCTTCTGACGCTGCATTACCGCCATCTCTATGGGAACATGCATAAAATGCCTGCCGTTGTGCCCCACCACCAGGTCATTTTTTCCCGCCATAGCCGCATGAACCGCATTTTCGGCCAGCCCATAACACAAAATCGCATCGGTGCCGAATGCCGGCACACTGCGAATCGCATAGCTGGGATCGAAATACTTCACGGTGCTCGAAATGCCCTTCGACTTGAAATGCGCATTGATTTTTGCCTTTAAAAACGGGCCGATATCGTTCTTCAGCACATTTCCGGACGCATCCCGCTGCTCGGGTACGCCCTTGAACAATTCCTGCCCCGCCCCTTCGGCCACAACAATCACCGCATGGTCTTTTCCGCTCTCGAACCGACGCTCCAATGCCCTGAGCAGCCCGTTTTCTCCTTCCAGCGCAAACGGCTGTTCCGGAATCAGACAAAAATTCACTACCGAATTGGAGAGTGACGCGTACGCTGCGATGAACCCGGAGTCCCGTCCCATCAGTTTCACCAGTCCAATACCGCGCAACGCGCCCTTCGCCTCCATGTGCGCAGATGTCAGTGTCGATGACGTGCTATACACAGAAGTTTCAAACCCGAAACTGCGGCCGATAAAACTCAAATCATTATCGATGGTTTTGGGAATTCCCACCACACTCACTTTCTGATCGCGCTTCTTCACTTCCCTGGCGATTTCATGTGCTCCCCGAAGGGTGCCGTCCCCTCCGATGCAGAACAGCATGTTTACATTGAGCCGCTCCAGGGTATCGCACATTCGGCCGACGTCCTGCGGCCCGCGGCTGGACCCGAGCACTGTTCCACCCTCTTCGTGAATTTTGTCGACCGCGTCGGGATCAAGCATCATGGGTTCGTGTTTATATTCCGGAATCAGCCCCTCATAGCCGTAGCGAATACCGAATATATGTCGCACGCCGTAGTCGAAATACAATGTTTCAACAATACTTTTTATCACATCATTCAACCCGGGGCATAGGCCCCCGCATGTGACAATGGCAGCGCGGGTCCAAGACGGATCGTGATAGATAAGCTGCCTGGGCCCCGCCTTTTCAAACGAGGGCAACGGACGTCCGTCGTTGAGCAGTTGAATGAAATGCTGTTCATCATCACCGAACAGCACTCGTTCCTCATCCTTTACATACTTACGACCGACAATCGGGCTTTCGACCGACGCCCGGCCCAACTGGTCCACATTAAAATTAAAATCTTCAGGCTTTTCGAACACTTTCTGGTACAACATGATTTTCCCCTCGTGCATACAACCATCCGGTATACAACCCATCGACATGATCATTCTCGACTCTGTCTTTTTCGGATGGACAAATTTCCATTCAATCGCAGCTGCCCGAATCTAGCACACCATATAAAAGGGAAAAAGCATTTTACGCGAATGACAACAGATGCTCGGTAGGCACAAATCCCAGCACTCCCGGACTGGATGTCACCACCACCGCGGCTACCGCACAGGCGTACTGCAACATATCGACATCTGACATGCACTGCAGCATACCGTACATCATACCCGCGCGAAACGAATCCCCGGCGCCGGCAGTATCCACAACCGCATCAACGGATGGCGGCACCATGGTGTAGCGGCAGTCCCGGCCGTACCACAGGGCCTTTGCGCCGAATGTGAACACAACGAGACCCGGACACGATGCGAGATAGTTGTCAAACAGCTTTTCCAGTCCGTCGTTTCCATACGTCCGTGTCAAAAATTCAGAAGATATGATGGCGATTTGCGCCCGGGTCACCAACGGGCTGTCCACCGGCGCATCAATCGCCACAAAAGGAATGTCATTTTCAGCCGCGGTGCGCGCCACAATACACGAGGCTTCTCCGAAAGACGGATCCGCGCAGGCAATGTCGGACCGAGTGATTTTTTTAATCGTGGGCATTTCCCATTGGCGGGTAGTGAACAGCAAATCCTCGTAGCGGCCGAACACAGTTCTTGAAACACTGTCACAAATCACGATTTCCTCAACGCCCGGGTACCCTTCCCTCGTGACTATCGCACCATCGTCGATGCCTTCGCGCCGAAGAAAGGCGCGTGTTTCCCGCCCCACATCCGTATCGCCGAGCCAGTTTCCCTCCAGCTCGACATCAACCCCCAAACGGTTGAGTACTACGGCCGAAGAAAGTGCCTCACCGCAGAAATTACGCTCCGCAGAAACAATTTCCCCGTATCCATCCGCCGCTGGATAGTTCCCTTTGATGCGATACAGCATTCCTGCGGAAATATGACCAAAACAATATGCACGTTTCATCGACCCCTCCGGTTGAAAATGAATAATTTGTTACTAATGAAGTGCATTGTGCGCACGCAAACGGGTCACACTCAACGGGGCGGGGAACTGTTTTGACCGAGCAAACCACCTGCAGTACGCGACGCGCAATGAAAAAGATTGCTTTTCTGTTATATTCAACAGAATATTCTCTATATGGCACAAACCAGACACATCATCGGTGCGAAGACCGGGCTCAAATCGGTGCTTTCCAGGGTGAACCTGGTCGCTCCGAAAAACATTCCGGTACTGCTGCACGGCGAAACAGGCAGCGGTAAAGAAGTCATTGCACAGGCCGTTCACGAGCGGTCCAACCGATCGACCCAAAAATTTGTTCGCGTCAACTGCGGTGCCATCGCACCCGAGCTGATAGATTCCGAACTTTTCGGACACGAAAAAGGCGCGTTCACCGGCGCGCGTACCACCCATCGCGGGTGGTTTGAACAGGCCGACAAGGGAACCCTCTTTTTAGATGAGATCGCCGAACTCCCGCTCAGCGCGCAGGTTCGCCTGCTTCGCGTACTGGAGGGAAGCGCCTTTGCCCGGGTCGGCGGCGAGCAAAGTATTCAAACCGATGTACGCATCATCGCCGCCACCCACCGTGACCTTCCATCGCTGATTAAAACGCATCGGTTCCGCGAAGACCTGTACTATCGACTGTCGGGGTTTCCAATTATTATTCCTCCGTTGCGGGAGAGAACCGGCGACATCGCCGCCCTGAGCGAATATTTCATCGCGCGCGCGGCACAGCGGTTCGGCATTAAACCGATGTCGCTTTCTCAAGCGGACATCCGCATGCTCCAAAGCTACCCCTGGCCCGGAAATATTCGGGAATTCGCCTCCGTTATCAATCGCGCGTTGCTGCTGAGCGAAGCCACCGGCAACCTGCAGATTGCCCAGGCATTGGGCAGTTTTAACAGAGCGGCTGCGAATAACACCCCTTCCGCAGAACAACCGCCTTCCGACAGTACGCAGGACGATTCTCTGGATGCGATCATCCGCGCACACATCGAAAAAATCATTTCCGAATGCCACGGTCGCATCGAAGGCCCCTTCGGCGCCGCCCAAAGACTACGACTCAACCCAAGCACCCTGCGCTCCAAAATGCGCAAATGGCAAAAGTAACGCTGAATATTGAACTTCAACTGCCGGTTTATCCGCATGTTCACATCTAATTCGCTACGACATTTGAAAAGTCGTTCCCATTATCTTCCATGTTGTATGCACTTTGAGCAGCCATATTAAAAAAAATCCGTAGTTATCCACATGCCCGAATACACGGCTGTTGGATATCAGTTCGGTCGGAGACATATCAAGATATGCATCGCGACACATTTCCTGGTGCACTGCAAGACCGGGAAGAATGCCGATGTCGTATGAAAAAGATGGAACGGTAAGTGGTTCAAACGGAAGAGACTTTTTAAATTCAGCTGGCGTTACGCATTTTGCTCCTGTGTCTGTCACCGACTGCGAGAACGGAAAATCAACGATTCCCGCGGGAAGAGTGCCCATTTTCATTTCGTACAGCAACTCGTCCGGATACAACCCATCGATATTCAGATTGTCATCCCCGCGTGGGGCCCATTGCTTGAGAGAATCTGCCAAATGTGAATAGTTGAGAAAACGAAGGCCCGTGAGCGTTCGTACGGTTTGTAAATCGTCTACTTTAGTGCCTGTGACATCTAAATATCGCAGTTTTTTCATATGCCGCAACGGTTCTATCGCGACAAGCCGATGGGCGTCCGAAATGGTAAGGTATCGTAAATTTTCAAGGCTGCTCAACGGCTCCAGTTTTTTCACATGTGACCCGACAACTGAAAGCACCCGCAACGAACGTAGACTTCGCAACGCAGAAAGATCTTCCAAATCATTTGTGGCCAACGACAAAACCCGAAGTTGCGTCAGTTGCCGAAGTGCGTCCAGATTACGTCCCTCAAAAAAACCGATGGTAAGCGTCTGCAGCTTCTTCAGTTCTCTCAGATGCTGCAAACCATCCTCGTCAATGAAGTCTGTGTTGAATGAAACAAGCTTTTTCAACGACCGTATGGGGCTAAGCGCTGTTCCGCTTCGTTGAAAATGAAGCGACAGCGATTCGATAGACCGATTTTTCCGCAAGGCGTTCAGTGTTTCATTCGATGCATGGCATATCGATAAATGTTGCAGTTTTCTTACATTTGCGATTGCCGAGGTGTTGGATGACTCCTCTACCTCAACAAAAAACAAGGTATGCAACTTTTTCAGCGCACCTAAGAATGAATAGTCCATTCGCTCTTCGTCGAATCGAAAAAACAAATGCGTCAGGCGAGTCAACTTGGCAAGGTCCTCAACATTCTTCACGCCGTCCGCGTTCACGGCAAGGTATGTCAATGCCTTCAATTTGCCGATATAACGAAGGTCCACATCGTCTTCGGTAAAAATGGACAGCATTTCCAGGTTGGGCAATTCTGACAGTTTTTCGAGGTCTCGGGGCTCCAGATGTTTGATGTCCATGCGCCTTCCGGTCATACACGACGCTATCACACTGTCTTCAGGAATCTGCTGTCCACAAAAAGATACTGTTTTTCCATAGGAACGTATGGGCTTCCAAATCCCTTCATCGGAGGGGGCAGCATTTGAGGAAACCGCACTTGTGGAACCTGCAGAATGCTGCCTGCTGTTCCTTGTGGAAACAGATGAACAAGAAGAATTCAGATAGAACAATACAAATGTAAAAACAACAAATGAACCGACACGGATGTGAATACCAAAAGATTTCATATGTCCTCCTGCAACACAAAAAGGCTGGATAGCTATCACATGAGGCGCGCCCTGTGAACAGATAGTTGGTATTTGCCATTCAACAGAAAAAAATGGACCGTTTCGGGCCCGGGGGCCTACTTACTGTATGCAACGCTGTGCGGCTGCGGCTGCACGACAATACCGCATTTTTGCAACAACTGTAGCGAAAGGATTCTGCAATGCTGTACCGATTAGGTTTGTTGACGGTGGGTTTTCTGCTGGCCGCGTGCGGGGGCGCGCCGTCCGGTTCCCAGTCGGCTGAGGGAGAAAATATGAACATCATGCCCGAAGATATTGTGGACGAGAACCTGAACATCACGCTGGAGCCGCCGGCCATATCCGCCATGAACAAAACCGTTCCCGGATTCACCCGTGGAATCAACCTGGGCAACGGCTTCGACGCCCCGAGTATCGGCGAATGGGGGGTCATCCTCGAAGAAAATCATTTTAAATATGTAAGTGAAGCCGGGCTCGACCACGTGCGGTTGCCTGTTCGTTTCAGTGCGTATGCAAGTCACGAAGCGCCTTACACCATTGACGAGGAATTCTTTAAAAAAGTGGACTGGGCCCTCGATATGGCCGCCAAGTACAATCTCTCCATCATTGTAGACCTGCACCACTACGAAGAAATCATGAAAGACCCCGATGCGCATATGGACCGTTTTTTAGGGCTATGGAAGCAAATTGCCGAGCGCTATAAAGATCGCCCCGAAACGGTGGCCTTCGAGTTGATGAACGAACCCTGTGAAAACCTGAAAATTGAAAAGCTGAACCCGCTTATGAAACAGGCGTTCAACATTGTGCGGGAGACCAATCCCACCCGATGGGTGCTTATAAATCCCTATTTCTGGGCGTCTACCGAATGGCTCGACAAAATGGACGTTTCATTTGTCGATGACAAAACGATTATCACGTTTCATATGTACCAACCTATTCTGTTCACCCACCAGGGCGCCCCCTGGATGCCGCCGGAGTTTCACACCCGCGGTATCGTTTTTCCAGGCCCACCGAAAACCCCGGTAGAGATTACCGGCGCCGCCGAAACCACCGATTGGGTGTATGGCTGGCTGCTGCAGTACAACAACACACCCACCCTTGAAAACCCGAGCGGCCCCAAAACCGTTTGGGAGGAATTCGACCGCGTGACCGCGTTTATCGAAAAAACCGGGCTGCCCACCTATCTGGGTGAATTCAGCGCCATGGACTTCGCCGATGCGCGCAGTCGTGAAATCTTCATTAAACTGGTGCGCAAAGAATCTGAACGCCGCGGCATCGGCTGGGCCTATTGGGATGACGGCGGTCACTGCAAGGGAATCGACGTAAAAACCGGACAATGGACCGACGTGGTGAAGAACTCTCTGTTCGACCAGTAAAAGCGCTCGGCGGTAAACGCCGCGGCGTTTCAGGGGCGCTGTGCCAAGGGAACCCGCGGTGCGGTGTCCTGTGCAAACGATTGTTATCGCAATTTTCTTGTAGCTAATCTGTAGAGAAGAACATCTTCAACATTGCGTCGACCATCAATCACAGAAAGAACGTAAACATCTTTCTTTTCAATTTTGTAGATAATTCTCCACGGGGCTACAATGATTTCTCGATAGTTTGTAATTCCCTGATCTAGTAATTCAGGAACAACTCGACATTTTTCAGGGGTATGGCAAAGGCTCTCTGCACGTTCTGTTATATTTTTGAAAACACGTTTGGCTGCAACGGGACTGTCTTCCGCTATGTATTCGATAATCTCAACAAGATCCAGCTCAGCAACATCTGCCCAATGTACTTTGTAAGTATTTTTCATCTCTTACTTAATCGAGATTCAATATCTTTAAATACTTTATCTTGTGATCTGTAACGACCTTCACGAATTGCTTCTTCACCTTGAGAAATCAGTTTCAACAATCCGATCGCATTTCGCATATTTTCATAACTTTCAGGGTCTTGCAAAACT
>JAFGXQ010000074.1 GCA_016936575.1 Deltaproteobacteria bacterium | reverse complement strand
GCAATATAGCAATATTTTCATTTGTAAATATGTAGAATCGATTTCATCTGTCAAGTGCAAAACGGAAGTATGGGCAATATATAAAAACATTGTTTTGACAACTTCGAGAAAACGTCTTTTAAACTTGGCGATCCATAACGAATTCAGGTATGACAGCCTCACTATGACATCTTCTACCATGGCCAAAAAAACAGAGGTAACTGTACTACATATTGAACATGATGCGGACAATCGCCGACTGGTTCGAGAGATACTCACAAACAACGGCGTGCAGGTAATCGAAGCCTCCACTGGGATTGACGGCATTCGAAAGGCGCTTTCCGTTTCGCCCGATGTGATTTTACTCGACATCGAGCTGCCCGATTTGGACGGATACGAAGTCACATTGAAAATCCGAGGAGACGCCCGGGCACGCGACATCCCGATTATCGCGCTCTCCACCCAGGCAGACAGCCGCATGGTTCAGGCGGTCGGCTGTGACGGACTGATTATCAAGCCGATTGAAATTTCAAAGATTACCAACCAGGTGAATGCGTTTGCCCAGGCCGGGCGCCCTACCGTGAATATTCGCAGTCTGGCGGAACGTGATGACGACAGCGGATTGTTGTTGCTGCAGGGACACAAGCTGGCCGATAAACTCCAGCACAAACTTGAGGAACTTCAGCGCGCCAATCGCGCGTTGTTGGAATCAGAAAAAATTCGTACCGATTTTTATCGCAACCTGTCTCACGAGCTATCCACACCACTCACCCCTGCGGTGGGGTATCTCAATATGTTATTGAATGAAGACCTTGGAGAATTGACACCCTTGCAACGAAAGGCGATTGAGTCCATCGGGCGGGGGGTCAACAAAGTGCGAGCTATGGTGGAAAACCTGCTCGATGTGACTGCGTTGTCAACCGGAAAAATGTCATTCTTTTCGAGGGAATACGACTTCAATACCCAGGCGCGGGAAGCCATCAAACTGTGTGCCGAGCAATTTCGCGAACGGGGAATCCACGTGGATTCATCAATCCCTAAATCTGAATTCGCCGGTGTCGGCGATTCTGAGAAATTGCGCCGTGCCATGGTGCAGTTGCTTGAAAACGCGATTAAGTTCTGTAAGCCGGAAGGACAGGTGCATGTGTGCACAAGGCGTACTGCCGACCGGTTCATGTACCTGGTGTACGATTCGGGAACCGGTATTCCGGAACAGGAACTACAGGCGATTTTTAAAACGTTCTATCAAATTGACGGGTCTCCAACTCGAGAACACGGTGGTACCGGACTCGGTCTGGCCCTTGCGCGTAAAATCATCGAACGGTTCGGTGGCAAAATATGGGCGGAATCACCGCCGAAAGAACACGCCGTCGGTTTTGAATGGGCGCAGACAATGGTTGGCTTGTGGGTTCCGGCAAAAGTAAAACCGGATGCCGATTAAAAAGTTATCCACAACCTCCCGCTCAGCAATTCCTCTAAAATGCTGGACATTATCACCTTTAAACCATTGAAATGTTTTGTAAAAAATCAGATGATAACGATGTGAAAAAAGTCACAAAACGTTTTGCACAAGTTATTCACAAGTATTCACAGGTGTTTGGAAGAACTGATTTTTCATCCACAGCAATCCACAGTTTATCAACGATTTATCCACAGATAAAAAAAACGGCGAACTCGAATCGGGGGGCATTGTTATCGAGTTCGCCGTTACTGACAAGCACTCTTTTGAGCAATCCCTGTGCCAATATATTCAAAAAACCGAGCGGGACCAAAAGTCGTGTAAGTTCGCAATTGTTTCGTTTTTTCGGGATAATCTGTTTTATCCGTGGTAAAAGGGCCGTTTCATAAATGAAATCATCTGTTTCATAATTTACTAATTGTTTTTGACTTATAGGCAAAATCGTTCAAATTTATCTGTGGAATCCGTCAGAAGAAAGCAGTGTTTCCCAGTGATGTCGTTGACTATATATAAAGTGATCGTTTTTTCAGGCAGTGGTTTTGACGTGCTTGGATTTCGCAGAGCGCTGAAGAAATCAACGATTCACTGTGAAATGGTATTCATTGATAATGTTGAAGATTTAGATATTCTCATCGAAAAAGAGACAGAGGATGCCTTTGATGCTGCGATCATCGACTACGAGCACGATTCCACGCTTGCCGCCGGCGCGGCGCAAATATTGATCTCTGACACAGATTTGCCCATATTCGGTATTTTTTCTCCGGAACACCCCGAAATCATCTCGAAAGAGCTGGCCGAAGGAATCAATAACTATGTGATTCGTTCCACTAAGGGAGAACATTTTGATATTCTCTCAACGCTGATTCGCATCAATGTGAGTACCAAAAGTGAATTGGGCAAATATGACCGTTTTCGCGAACAGATTGCCAATCTGAAACGCGAACAGCACGCGTTGCTGAACTCCAGCCTGACGCTTATTTCATATCATCAACCCGATACGCGAATTCTTTGGTCCAACGCCTACGAAGAAGAGGGCGAAGTTTCATCGTACGATTATCTGGCTGGACGATATTGCAAAGAAATATGGAAAAACGGCGGCGTGCCCAACGGAAAATGTCCCATCGCAACAGCGGTGGAAACCGGAGAATCCGTGGAAGCTGAGGTTACGACGTTAGACGGATACACCATGTTGCAGCGATCCTATCCGGTAAAAAATGAAGAAGGAAAAGTTGTTGGTGTTATGGCCAGTACCCTTGATATGTCAGCCGTTTCTCCTGCTCAGGAGGCCATGCGCACCGCCGCTCGAATTCAGGCATCTGCGACGTTGGCCGGAGGTATCGCCCACAAATTCAACAACCTGATGGCCGGCGTGATGGGAAATGTGTCCCTGGCTCTGCAAGATATTGATGAGCGTCATCCCGCGACGCAATTGCTATATGAAATAGAGCAGGCCGCCCACGTGGCGGGAGAGCTCTCCGAACAACTGCTCGCATTTGCACGCGGAGGGAAATACCTGCCCAAACGTATTAACTTTAATCAGGTAATCACCGAAGCGCTGCAGACCCACTCCCGCAGACTGCCGGAAAAAATATCTCTCGAACATCAGCTCGATCGCCAATTGTGGTCTATTGACGCCAACCAGGCACAGATGGGATTGCTGCTGTCACAAATTTTCAACAACGCGGTGGAAGCCATCGAAGCCAGTGAGCGATTTGAAGAGGGCTCGGGCAAAATCGTTATTCGAACCTCCAATGAACATATCGTTGATTCCGCCAGTTCGCAGAAACCATGGCTTCGAGACGGCAAGTACATCTGTGTGGCCATCGAAGATAACGGCTGCGGAATGAGCCCTGAAACCCGGCAGAAAATATTTGAGCCGTTTTTCACCACGAAGAAGAAAGGCCGAGGCTTGGGTCTGGCCGGCGCTTACGGAATTGTGCGCAGTCATGAAGGGCATATCTTCGTTGATTCTGAAAAAGAAACGGGAACCACGGTAACGGTTCATCTTCCCGCCAGCAATGTAGAAGAACTGCCCATTGAGGCCGACGCCGCAAGCGCGCGCGAAGAAGCCTACAAACCTGTGGAACTCGCACGAGGTACCGAAACGGTTCTTGTGGTGGACGACGAAGCGATGTTGCGCAAAGCCGTCAAGAGACTGCTGGAACGTTTGGGATATACGGTTTTCGAAGCATCGAGCGGAGACGAGGCGGTTTCCATGGCCAGAGAATCAGACCGCCCCATTCACATTACGTTACTGGATATGATTATGCCCGGGTTGGATGGAATGGATACATATCGCCAATTGAAAGAC
Organism: Deltaproteobacteria bacterium; assembly: GCA_016936575.1. GTDB lineage: Bacteria > Myxococcota_A > Polyangia > JAAYKL01 > JAAYKL01 > JAFGXQ01. The sequence goes on along the minus strand of JAFGXQ010000074.1, from coordinate 33,609 downwards.
CTGTACCCCGAAATGGAAATTATTGTGATGAGCGGTTATGACCGCGAAACCTACGCGGATGCATTACTGGACGCCGGAGCCGCGGCATTTCTGCAGAAGCCCATCCCAATGGACCGTTTCGCCAGCGAAATCCGCCGTCTGCTCGACAAAAAATAAAATAAAGTTAAGCGTTTGTTCTGTTTCAGCCTTGCTGCAGTTTGGAGAGAATATGAGTTGCGATTTCTTTAGGGGTCAGCAGGTCCGTGTCCACAGAAAAATCAGCTGCGGATTGGTACAGGGCGGTTCGCGCGGTGAGCACTTCTTCGATTTCTTCGAGAAATGTTTTCCCGGCAACCAGGGCAGGGCGTTCGGTCGAGGACGCGATACGGGATTCAATGACCGAAGGCGACGCCGTAAGCCAAATGAGGACGGCATTTCGTTTGAGCGCTGTTACATTCTGTTCTCTCAGAATGACACCGCCGCCGCAATCGATTACCAGGTTGTCCTCAGCTGAAAATCGCTCGGTGATCTGTTGCTCCAAATCGCGAAAATGTTCCCATCCGTGCTGTTCTACAATCTGAGAAATAGACCGGCCTGCGAACAAAACAATTTCATCATCAAGACTAATCGCGGATTTTCCAGTTTTCTCGGCGAGCATTTTTGAGACCGCGGATTTCCCGGTTCCCCGGTATCCGATGAGTGCAATATTCATTTTCAACTCCGCTGCCCGCTTGTAAGTTTTGCAAGTACCACGTCGCGCATCACCGTTTTGGGTGCTGTTTTTCCGGTCCAGCTTTCGAACTGAATGACGGCTTGATTGACAAACATTTCCAGCCCGGACACCGTTCTAAGCCCTTTGGCGGCGGCGTCCTTCAGCAATCTGGTTTCCAGTGGATTGTAAACGATATCCATCACGTCCAGATCTTCGTGAAGAAGCGTTGCGGGAACCGGAGACTGCGCTGCATTCGGATGCATGCCCACGGGGGTTGTATTGATGAGAACCTGCGAAGCATATATCGCCTGTTTCAGCGCGGATTCATTCATAGAGACAGCTTCCACCGGAATGGTTGTCATTGCGGCAATATCGTGCGCCAGCTCGTGGAGTTCGTCTTCCACAATACCGCACAGTTTCAGCACAGCGGGAGTGGCGTTGGCGACAAGATCAAACGCAATTGCCCTCGACGCCCCGCCTGACCCCAGAATGGTAACGGTTTGATCTTCGGAATTAATCCCGTTATCGAGCAACGCCTGGCGTGCGCCGGGGCCATCACTTCCCAATCCGTATAAATTACCGTTATCGTTTATGATTGTGTTTATTGATCCGATGGCGCGGTCCACTTCTGAAATGACATCAACACAATCGATGACCTCTCTTTTGTGGGGAATAGTCACGCTGAGCCCACGAAAATTCTCCAGGGCGCGCATTCCGTCAAGAGCCGCGCGTACATTGCCCGGGGCCACGCGAAAAGCCAGATACACGTAGTCGAGATTAAGCAGATCAAATGCGCGGTTGTGAAGCGCCGGCGACATGGAGTGTGCTACCGGATTTCCAATAATTCCGCAAAGTTGCGTTGTAGTTTCTATTGAATCAATCGTTCTCATGGAGCGTCCTCACGGTTGGGTTTCAGTGGCGTCTTGAATCGGTCAGATTTGTGATTTGAGATTATCTTTATAAATTTTATAGTTCATGGAATCACACAGCGCGTCGAGACTCGCCTCGATTATATCTTGCGATACGCCGACAGTAGACCATGTATCCTGCTTGTCGCCGGATTCGATGAGCACTCGAACTTTTGCCTGGGTTCCGTCATGTCCGTCCAGTACCCGCACTTTATAATCGACGAGATGCACTTTTTTCAGATCAGGATAAAATCGAATCAACGCTTTTCGCATGGCTTGGTCCAGGGCATTTACTGGGCCGTTTCCGTCTGCGGCAGTGTGTTCCGTCTCTCCATCCACTTGTATTTTCATTACTGATTCCGAGTATTTGACACCATTTTCATCAAACATATCATTAACTTTTGCATATGTGATTTTGAAGAACGGACGATACTGTTTCAGCTCCTTGAGAAGCATTAGTTTCAATGATGCACCCGCACCGTCAAATTGAAATCCCGCATGTTCCAGCTCTTTGATTCGTTGCACAAAGTTGCGGCTGAACTGAACGTCTTCACCTAAATCAATGCCGGATTCCTTGGCCAGATACTCAATATTGCTTTTGCCCGACAACTCTGAAATCACCACATCTCGTTTGTTTCCCACCAGTTCCGGTTGAATATGTTCGTACATTCGCGCATCTTTGAGAACGGAGCTGACATGAATGCCGCCCTTATGGGTGAATGCGGATTTCCCCACAAACGCCATGCGATGATTGGGGATCTGATTGGTCATTTCGTCAAAAAAATGGCTAAGACTGGTTAATTTTTTAATATTTTCAGCAACTTTACCGATGTCTAAGTTCTTTTTCAATACCAGATTGGGCAACAGACTGCACAGATTGCAATTGCCGCAACGCTCGCCGATGCCGTTGATGGTTCCGTGGGCGTGAACGGCGCCCGCGTCAATTGCCGCCAGCGCGTTGGCGACCGCCAGTTCACCGTCGTTGTGAGAATGAATCCCCACCGCAACAGACATTTTACTGCAGACATCGGCAACAATTTCAGACACTTCAGCAGGCAGACAACCGCCGTTGGTATCACAGAGCACAAGTCTGGAAGCACCGCCGTCCGCCGCTGCCTTCAACATCTGAATGGCAAAAGCGGGGTCATCCTTGTAGCCGTCGAAAAAGTGTTCCGCGTCAAAAAAAACCTCTCGACCCATTTCTTTCAGATATGAAACCGAATTGAAAATAAGATCGGCATTCTCAGCATCGGAAATCCCCAAACTTTCTTTTGAGTGAAATCGCCAGGTTTTGCCGAACAGGGTGATGATCGGTGCTTCGGATTTCAACAGCTTGTGGATGTTGTCGTCAACGCGCACCTTATCGGCCTTTCGGGCGGTTGCCCCAAATGCCACAATTTTTGCGGTCTGTAGCGACAACTGACTGACCTGATCGAAATACTGTTCGTCTTTGGGATTGCTCCCCGGCATACCGCCTTCGATAAAATCGATACCGAATTCGTCGAGTTTCCGGGTCAGAATCAGTTTGTCCTCCACAGAAACCGTAATATCCCGGGCCTGGGTTCCATCTCGTAACGTGGTGTCGTACGTTTCAATTCTTTTCGCCATATATGTACCTGTTTTATAAATTTTCGTTATTCTCTAATAAACTGATATTATTGTCTAATTTTCGTTCCTGAATGGTCATGTACACCCAATACAACGCCAAGAGCCCCAGAACAATCGCATATGCCGCGATAAGTAGCGTCCGGCCGTTGATGGTGTCAAGCTGAGATGGATCCACCGCCACGTATTCATCGGCGGCGACCGCCGGCGACGCGGAGAATAAAAGAATGCAAAATAGGTTGAATGCTTTCATTATGACTCATTCATCGGATAGTGCGCTCTTTATAAACGCACGCTGTTTCAGTTCGGCGAATTTTCGGTGCTGCGCTTCCAGTGCGTACCGCTTTCTGAGGAATACGATGAACACAATGGTGAACGACGCCATGCAGATCATCAGCGTTCGAAGCATTTCTCCGGAAAGACCGCCGTTTTTAAATACCGACGGATGCTGCCCACGCCACTTGTACACAGATATATGCACCAGAGGGATCATCGCCGCGCCGACGATTGACAGCGCCGCCGAGAATTTTTTGATAACGTCACTTTTACTCATGTGGCGTAGTATAACGTAGGATACAATAATCAACGTCAGCACCAGGGCGGACGTCAGCCGCGGATCCCATGCCCAGAAGGCCCCCCATGATTTTCGGCCCCACAACGGCCCGGTGGTCATCACCATGACTGCGTATACCAAGGCTACTTCGGCACTGCTTTTGGCCAGCACATCGAACTTCTCGGTATTCTTGATAATATACAGAATCGATGCGACCGTACACACGGTCCACGCCAGATACATGGAATAGGCGCTGGGTACGTGAAAATAGAAAATTTTCTGAACGATTCCCATCTGTTGTTCAACGGGGGTGTGAAAAAAAACCATCCACAATGAAAACGCAATCACCGCCAGGGCGAGTATGGGCTCGAATATTTTAAGTTTCGACGTCATACCAACTTAAATAACACATAGAACAAAAATTACATGACATTTTTTGTTCAAGCGCAGCGCCGATTGCCAACGACGAAAGCCAACGAATATTTGCCACAAATTTGTACCATGAATAAAAATGATTAATACACCTATAGAAACTCATTAGACAAAAATGAACCATAGCAGATAAAGTTACGGATTCATCACGTTCATATGTGCATTGCGTCGAAAAAATTAAACGGGAGTCAGTAGAAAATGAACACAATTGATAAAGCAATGGCCGCCAAGCAGGCATCTTTTAAACTGGCGTCAATCAGCGATCAGAAAAAAACCGGTGTAATTCTTCGGGTTGCCGAATTATTGAAGGAAAAACAGGCCTGGGTGCTTGCTGAAAATCAGAAAGACCTTGAAAAAGCAAAAGCCGAAAATATTAGTCAGGTTATGTATAAACGACTCGTTCTGACAGAAGAGAAAATTGACGGCATCATCGCCAGTCTGAAAGACGTCGCCGGGCTACCTGATCCTGTCGGCCATGTCACCGTGAAACGCGAACTGGACGACGACTTGATCCTCGAGAAGGTATCGGTCCCCATCGGTGTCATCGGTATCATTTTTGAATCCAGACCCGACGCATTGGTTCAAATTTCAAGCCTGTGCATTAAGTCGGGAAATGCCGCCATATTAAAAGGCGGCCGGGAAGCACAATACAGCAATCGGGCACTTTTTAGTATCTTTATCGATGCAATGGCCGAAATGGATTCCCGGTTTACCAATTGCCTGCAGCTGGTTGAAAGCAGAGAAGACATCAGTGAGCTGCTGTCGCTCGATCAGTACGTGGACCTGATGATTCCCAGGGGGTCCAACGATTTGGTGAAACATATTCAGGCGAATACCAAAATTCCGGTCATGGGTCACGCGGACGGCATTTGCCATGTATATGTTGACAAGGATGCAGACCTGGATATGGCGGTTACCGTGAGTGTTGACTCGAAATGTCAGTACCCAGCCGTATGCAATGCCATGGAAACCTTGTTGGTTCACCGGGACATCGCAAGCAAATTTTTGCCCAAAGTGGCAGAAAAGCTGGTAGAAAACAACGTGGAGCTGCGCGGGGATGAAGCGACGCAAAACATCGTATCTGTCATTCCCGCTACCGAGGAAGACTGGAAAACCGAATATACCGATTTGATTTTGTCGATAAGGGTGGTGGATTCCACCGATGCGGCAATTGAACATATCAACACATACGGCAGTCATCACACAGACGCGATTATCAGTAAAGATGCCGGAGCATGTGATGCGTTTCTGGCGACGGTGGACTCCAGCTCCGTGCTGACCAACTGTTCCACCCGCTTTGCGGATGGATTCCGATATGGTCTGGGCGCGGAGGTGGGTATTTCCACGAACAAAATTCACGCCCGCGGTCCTGTTGGTCTGGAGGGGCTCCTGATTTATAAATATCGGCTGGTTGGAAACGGCAATATTGTGGCGGACTATGCGTCAGGCAAAAAAGCGTTCACCCACAAAGAGGTGTTGTAGGCATCGACTATGAGAAACTTTTCTAAAAGCAAAAAAGTCGTCATCAAAATCGGCACCAACACGCTCACGAAAAACAATCGTCTGAATGTTGAATATATTGCCAATATTGCCGGCCAGATCGCGACAATCAAGGAGCTGGGGTACCAGCCGCTGCTTGTTTCATCGGGCGCCATCGGTTTCGGGGCAAGGGAAATGGGTATCGATAAAAAGGTGAAGAAGACCAGGTTGAAGCAGGCATGCGCGGCTATCGGTCAACCCATTCTGGTTCACTATTATCGAACCGAGTTTCAGAAATACAACATTCACATTGCCCAGGTGTTGCTGACAAAGGAAGCCCTCGACAGCCGCGAAATGTACGTGAATTTGAAGACCGCAGTGGAGCAACTGCTCGAAATGGGCGTGGTGCCCATTTTCAACGAAAATGACAGCGTATCCACTTCGGAAATCGAGCCGTATATCGGCGACAACGATCAGCTCAGCGCGCATATCGCCAGCAAGCTTGACGCGGATTTGCTCATTATTCTGACCGACGTAGACGCATTGTACGACAAGAATCCCATTGATCATCCCGATGCGAAGCCGATTTCGGTGGTGGAAGAGCTCACCGATGAAATCATCGCCAACGCCGGCGGAGCAGGGTCGTCATTTGCCACCGGTGGCATGAAAACCAAAATCATGGCGGTGAATATCGCCCGAAAAGCGGGGTGCCGCACCGTGCTGGCTCATGGAATGGAACCCGATGTGGTGCCGCGAATTCTGGCGGGAGAAGAGCTGGGGACACTCTTTTTGGCTGACAAACAGAAAATGCCGAATAAATCCCGCTGGATTCTGAATGCAACACCGAAGGGAAAACTGACCATTGATGCCGGCGCCGAAGCGGCAATCTGGCTGAAAAAAAGCCTGCTTCCCTCCGGTCTTGTCTCTGTGGAAGGGGAGTTTTCAAAGGGCGACGTGATTGTGATCAACAACAAATTCAAAGCCATTGCGGGTTCCGACAGCAGCAGCATGCGACAGATTATCGGCGTTCATTCCAAAGAAATTAAAAGTATTCTCGGGGACGCCAAGCGCGATGTGATCAGCCGTTCACAAGAGATCGTGCCCATTCCAGGCGCGAACACCCCTGACAAATCCAATTGAACATTTCATTCGAGATCGACAAAACTGACTAATTCGGCTCAGAGAGGAGGGACCTGACCACCTGGAGCAGTTCCTCATTGTCGATGGGTTTCTGAAAAGTATGAACAGCGCCCAGTTTTTTAGCGAATACCAGGAAACCACCGGGAATGTGTTGCCCCCCACCAGATATCGCGATAATTTTTATATTCGGGTAGTCTCGTTTCAGTTCAGAAATCGTTTCGATGCCTTCTTTTTTCGGCATGAATAAATCGGTAATCACCAGATCCGCCGGTTCCTGCCTGAACTTTTCGATTCCATCTTCGCCGTTTTCAGCGACGCACACCGCATACCCACCGTCCTCCAACATCATCTGCAACGACAACCGCACCGCGTTGTCGTCTTCAATCACAAGTATTTTGCTCATTTTCGTATCCATTCGGTTGGTCTCCATAGCCTTGTTACGGTCAATCGCAGTGAAAATTTATATGGCTCAGCCAGAAAAGATATTTTTGGTCTTCGGTTACTCGTCCAGAAATGCCTGTTTCGACAATATGCCTATGAAATCAGTATGTTAAATGAAATCGAAGACGCTCGCGACCCAGGACCCCGCATGCTTTAATTAATGAAAGTAGTCTTGACGTTGTACGTGTCATAAGGGTATGTACGGACGACCATCATAGATGGAACTTTTTTTTGATCACATTGTCCGAAACTAACGAGGAAATAATAAATGAGTAACGACACCGCCAATCTCTCGGAACCGACGAATTCTCCCCAGGACGCATTGCGTACTTTCACTGATTTTCAATTGAAGCCCGAAATACTGACTTCTATTCAGAAAATGGGGTTTGCAGAGCCCACCCCCGTACAGTCTCAATGTTTTGAATGTGCAATGAGCGGTGTGGATGCCGTAATCATGGCGCAGACCGGAACCGGAAAAACCGCAGCGTTCGGCCTTCCGGTGGTGCAGCGGTTGAACATGGACAGCAAAGTGGTTCAGGCGCTGATTCTGGTACCAACCCGCGAGCTTGCGCTGCAGGTATCGAAAGAAATCTCCGCCATCGGTGACGAATTGGGCGCGAAATGTATTCCGGTGTATGGCGGCACCTCGTTCTCTAACCAGGTGCGGGAATATGAGGCCGGTGCGCAAATCGTAGTCGGCACCCCTGGACGTATTCTGGATCACATCAAACGAAAAACCATCAGTTTCGCGGGGCTGAAAACCGTGGTACTCGACGAAGCCGACGAAATGCTTTCGATGGGGTTTGAAAAGGAGCTTCAGGAGATCATGGAAGCGCTTCCCGTCGCTCGGCAGACCCTGCTGTTTTCAGCAACGATTCCCGATGACATCCGGCGATTGGCCGGAAAATACATGAATGAGTTTGTCGTTATCAGCGTTTCCGGAGATGCAGTAGGCGCCACCGAGATCAGCCACTTCGTTTATCTGGTATCCGGCATGGGGCGTGTCACTGATCTGGTACGGGTGATTGATGAAGAGCGTCCCGGCTCGGCCATCATTTTCTGTAACACAAAAGAAGAAACCCAGTTTGTTTGCAACTCGCTTTGCGACAACGGATATCACTCCAAAGCCATCAGCTCCGATCTGTCGCAAGCAGAGCGCGAAAAAGTACTCGGAGCCATCCGCGAAAACAAAATACAATTTCTTGTGGCCACCGATGTGGCGGCCCGCGGAATCGATATCTCTCACTTGAGCCATGTGATCAACTTCAGTTTTCCCGACTCTCTGGAACGCTACATTCATCGCACGGGTCGAACCGGACGTCAGGGGAAGCACGGCGCTGCGATTTCGCTGATCACACCGCATGACATCGGCAATCTGTACATGCTCCGACTGACATACAAAATTTTTCCGGTGGAGAAAAAACTTCCTGAGGTGGCCAACAAAGGTCTCCAGGATGAACTGGCCATGCTCGATTATTTCCGGTCATCCGTTGCCGGAACCGAGGTAAAGGAGCAGTACTATCGTTTGGCGACCAGATTGCTTCACGCCACAGATGCGCAGTTCCTGATGGGAAATTTGCTGCAGCAGCTGTTTGACGACGGCGAAATAAAGACACCGGCGCCCCATAAAAAACAACCGACTGTACCGGCGAACCAGGTAAAAAAGCCGCAGCCGGCTTCCCAAAATATACGTGAATCACGGCCGGCCAAACCGGAAGCTGCTCAAGAAGCGGTTGCTGCAAAAACAGCGGTGCCGGAACAGAAATCGCGATCAAACGAAAAATCAAAAGAGCAACTCGCTCCGAAGACGCCTTCAATTTCACCGAAACAGAATGATCGGAATGACGTGAAAAAGAAAAAAGACGAGCCGAAATCCGCCATTCGCGGCGGCGACATCGCGAGTCTTGAAAAATCAGAGGAACAGTTGATCAACTCCCGAACCAGCATAGTTCCCGACTTTACCGATGCAAATGCCAGCACTGACATCTACATGGATGCCGGCCGGAAAGACGGATTGAAAATTTCATCACTGATGAAAGAAATCGTCGAGAAAACCAGATTGCAGCGAACCGATATCGGCAAGGTGAGAATGCTGACCCGGTCCACGTTTATCAATGTTCCGAACGTTCACTGCCAGGCCGTGTTCGAAATGCTCTCCAAGATAGAAGTGGACGGCCGAAAAGTTACTGTGGAGTATGCACAAGAGTCATGAACAAGCTGAAATCATTACTTAATTCTAAGATTTTCCTGACAGTATTAAGTATTGTTTTCACCGGCGTGGCTACGGTCCTGATATTTCCGGTTTCAAATTTTATCGCACATCGCTCGCTTGATGTGGTGACCAATTTCTATATGGTTGCCGGGTTCATGTTTCTGTTGGCCATGACTGCCGGCGTCCAGACTTTTTTATTGGTAACCCTCATTTGGGGGAAAAACTTTCTGACAGAGAAAGAAAAAAGAAAGCATGAGCCGTCTGCGGAAGACCTGAATGAAATTGATTTTTCCATGCGTTCCATGAAGGTCACGGGGGCGAAGAAGTCCTTCATCTTCATTGCGATTCTGGCGTTGAATATTTTCGCCTTTGATTATGCGGGGCAGGGGATTCTCGTTACCGGATCAAAACGATATCACGTGTTGACCAGACTGCGATCTCCCGATGGCCAGCAGCGAGCCGATGCGGTACCGGGGGCAATTCAGCTGGTCGGTGACCAGGAAGTGGAGTCTGCGCTGCGAAGGATTTTAGAGACCCCCGGTGAAGCCAGAGAATGGGCCGTCTACGCGGCGGGGGTCCGCAGAGACAAAAAGCTCAAAAACCCGATTGCGGCACTACTGCGAACCGGCGACGAGCGCGAACGGGCGGCAGCCGCAGTGGCACTGGCGAGAATGGAAGATCCCAGGCTTATTCGGTTGGTTATCGACGCATGGCCGAAATTCGGAAAGCTTCAGAGCGATGCGTTGATTGCTCTGGGAATGATCGGCAAAAAGCGCATCGGCAACAGTCAGGACATTTTATTGTTCAGCGATGCCGAACTACACGAAGTCGGGCAGTTTCTGGTTCAGCTGCTGGAAAGTCGTAAACTCGATAAAGTGCTGACCCGCCTGGCAATCTGGTGTCTGAACAGATTCGAAAGCCCGGAAGGGTTGCCGTACCTGGAGTCGCTGCTCAGTACCCAGACCGATACGCAAACCTTATGTGTCGCTCTGGAGGCGCTCGGAAATATTGGAGCGGCGGATTCTTCGCCCAAAATGGTGGCGTTTATTCCTAAAGCCGACAAGAAAGCCCAATGCAACGAACTGGTGGCCCATGATTTTACGGGCAAACAGGTGCTGCTGTGCAACAACTCCAATCTAGTCGCCCGAATCATCTACGAAATCGCCCATATCGGTGATTATCGCGCGGTTCCCGAGATGTCTCGAGTGGCGGAGAACCCGGCATATCAGAAGTCGATTCGCAACCTGGCAAAAGAGTTCGTGTTTAAAATGCAGTACCAGCCTCGCAATTAAAGGCACATTCTATGACCATTCGAATCTTCATCACCGGCGGCACATTCGACAAAGAGTACAACGAGATCACCGGGGAACTGTTTTTTCGCGATACTCATATGCCGGAAATGCTGGCTATGGGCCGGAGCAAACTCGATATTCAGATTCGAACGCTGATGATGATCGACAGTCTCGATATGAGCGACGATGACCGGCAGATTATTCTGGAGAATGTGCAGCGCTGCGAAGAGGAACAGATTGTGATCACGCACGGCACCGACACCATGGCCCAGACCGCGCGTCTGCTCGGCGCGCACATTACCGATAAAACGGTGGTTCTGATGGGAGCGATGATCCCCATTAAATTCGGTAGTTCTGACGGCCTGTTTAATCTGGGCAGTGCATTGGCGTTTGCACAAAGTCTTCCCCACGGTGTATATGTGGTGATGAATGGATGCTGTTTCGCGCACGACAACGTTCGAAAAAATCGCGCGCGGGGAGAATTTGAACGGATTCACTGAACCCCCCATTTTTGATTTCAATGGCTATCAAACAATTAACTTCAGAACAAGTTCGAAACTGGACCCTGGAACAGAAGGATCGCTGGTGGCGTAAAGAAGTATTCAAAGGGGACATGCCGCAGCTCACGATACGTTCCGCGTTGACCGGAATGATCCTCGGCAGCGTACTTAGCCTGACCAATCTATATGTCGGTATTCGTACCGGATGGACACTCGGCGTGGGGATCACATCGGTGATTCTGGCGTTCGCCACATTTAAAATTCTGTCCAAAATCGGCATTGCGAAAGAGATGACGCTGCTCGAGAACAACGCTATGCAGTCGATTGCAACCGCTGCAGGCTACATGACCGGCCCATTGGTGTCTTCAATCGCCGCGTACATGTTAATCACTGATACGATGATTCCGATGTACCAGACGATTCTGTGGATCATCTTTTTATCTCTGCTGGGCGTACTGTTCGCGTTTCCGCTGAAACGACGATTCATCAACGACGAGCAGATGCCGTTTCCCGAAGGCAGGGCGGCGGGAGTGGTTATGGACAGTCTCCATTCCGAGACCGGTGCTGCAGGGTTGTTCAAAGCGAAAATTCTGGCCATCGGCGCAGGTGTCTCCGCGCTTATCGAAATACTGAGAAATGATCATTTTATGTCGATGATTCGAGCCCCCTTTTTAAGAATACCGCATTACTACGACGAACTGATCTATCGAGTGGCAACGCCGTCCATTTTCGGGACGCCGCTCAAAGACATGACCATTCGAATGGACACGTCCATCGTCATGGTGGCGGCCGGAGGGCTCATGGGAATCAAAACCGGACTCTCTCTGTTGGCCGGTGCGGTCATCAACTATTTTGTACTAGCCCCCTGGCTGATACAGGAAAAAATCATCGCGGAAGCATCGTTTAAAGCCATTACTATGTGGGCGCTCTGGGGCGGCGTCGCGATGATGACGACTGCATCTCTGTTTTCGTTCTTTTCAAAACCCCAAGTCATTCTTCGGGCATTCACCAGTCTGCTGAAAAAACGAAGCCGGTCGGAAGACGTACTGAAAGACATTGAGTTGCCGATGGGCGTGTTCCTCGTGGGTATTCCGGTGGTGGGTGGCTTGTGTGTGGTGCTGGCGCACCTCTTTTTCGATGTCAGTGTGTTTATGGGAATTCTGGCGATTCCGCTGGTATTTGTATTCACCCTGATTGCGGTGAATTCCACCGGTCTGACCTCCATCACGCCCACGGGCGCGCTGGGCAAGCTGACGCAATTGACATACAGTGTGATCGCACCGGGAAACATCACCACGAATATCATGACTGCCGGAATTACCGGAGAGGTCGCCGGCAACGCCAGTAACCTGCTGATGGACATCAAACCCGGTTACATGCTCGGCGGAAAACCACGCCATCAGGCGATAGGGCATGTGCTGGGAATCCTGGCCGGTTCGGTGGTTGCGGTTCCTGTTTTTTATTTGATACTGAATAACAATATTTCGCTGATGACATCAGAAAAAATGCCTATGCCGAGTGCTCAGATTTGGCGCGCAGTGGCCGAAGTGCTCACCCAGGGCTTGAGCTTTCTGCACCCGTCCGCACAAGTCGCCATCGTGGTAGGCGCTGTTCTGGGAATTCTTTTTGAGATTATCTCCATCAAAACCCATGGTCGATTTCCGATTTCGGGGGTGGGAATGGGGCTGGCGTTCATTTTGCCGTTCGCGGATTCGCTGGCTATGGCGACAGGGGCGATTCTGTTCTGGATATTGAAGAAGAAATGTACCGCTCCGTCCAGTCTCCCATATCGCATTTTTGTAGAAAATCACGAGACGGTCTGCGCCGGAGGCATTGCCGGAGGGGCGCTGATCGGCATTGTATTGATTGTTCTGGAAACCGTTTCCGGATAACGCTGAAAGAGGCGCCATTGATTTCACCATCGTACGCTCAGTTTCATCGATTTCAAATTCTGGTTGGCGAAAACGCATTGGAAAAACTGTCGAAAACCCGCGTATTGCTGCTGGGTGTCGGAGGCGTGGGGTCGTGGTGCGCGGAAGCGCTCATTCGCAACGGAATCGGTCGACTGGATATTGTTGATTCAGATGCTGTTTGTGTCACCAATGTAAATCGCCAACTGCAGGCTCTCCACTCCACGGTGGGGCAAAGCAAGGTGGATGTTCTGGCGGACCGGCTGCGTGACATTCACCCCGGCGCAACCATCAATGCGATAAATGCGGTGTACAATCAAGATTCTGCGAATCAGTTTGATTTGACCGCTTACGACTACGTGGTGGATGCGATAGACAGTTTGTCGAGCAAGGTCGAATTAATTGACCGTGCGCTGCGCACGGAGGTGACGCTGTTCAGCTCCATGGGGGCATCCTGCAAAATGGATCCGACCCTGATTCGCGTCGATTCGTTCTGGAAAACGTTCGGTTGTCCACTGGCCAAATTTGTTCGTAAACGACTGCGCAACCGCAATGTGACCAAAGACTTTGTCTGTGTATTCAGCCCCGAAAACCTACCGGCGCATCCATCCAATATCGCATGCGGTTCCGGAAACTGCGTTTGCCCGGCTTTGCAGGACGGGACGCCGGCGCACGAATGGTGCAGCAGTAAAAAACAGATCAACGGATCGTCGGTGCACATCACCGGGATGTATGGCTTTTATCTGGCAGCGCTGGTGACCAACAATGCAATCAAACTACATTAATAAAACCCTGCTATAATCGGCAAAAAAAAGAGACCCGAAAAAAAGTTTTTTCATTTTTTTTCTCGTTTTTTGTCGAGAGTAAACCTTCTAAACAAATATGGCGACAATATGAAATTGATGTTATTATAAGTATTTAGTATCATTTGACTGCGGATATATTGCGCGCAATAATATTGTAATTGTCGAAAAATAAATAAGAAAAACATTTGTCATACTTCAACAAGATGACACATACGATGACAAAATATTTGCAGGTGCCGAGAATGGCACAACCAAGGGGGTCGAAATGAACGTTTCCCGAATTTTGTGGGCATTACTTGCCGTAGGACTATTGGCTTTCGCTATCACGTGCAGTGATGACAATAAGGGGGGAGACGCTGCCTCAAACGATGGAGATTCGGACGGCGATTCGGACGGCGACAGCGATGGCGATTCAGACAGCGACAGCGATGGAGATTCGGACGGCGACAGCGACGATACCTCGTGCGGTGACACAGTGGTCGACATTTCGTCTGACAGCCCAACGGTTCTGCTGCTGGTCGATCGTTCCGGCTCCATGCGCGAGGATTTTGAATCGGGAACCCGGTGGGCAGTGGCGCGAGATGCGATGATCAATCCGGACTACGGTTTTATTCCCGCACTGGAAGCGGAGATTCGTTTCGGCCTCACGATGTACGCCGGTGCGCAGAACGGCGGAGAATGCCCCTATCTGGAGAGCGTTGCTCCGGCACTCAACAATTATCAGGAAATTGCCGACATCTACAGCGCTTCTGAACCGCTATCGAACACACCCACGCCATCGGCGATTATCAATGCAGCGCAAATGCTGGCTTCTGATACCGCACCGGGGAATAAAGTGATTGTTTTGGTTACAGACGGCTTGCCCGATACGTGCCTGACTCCTGACTCCCAGGATGAAGCCGCACGGCAGGCCGCAGTTGAAGCGGTTACCGCCGCGAATCAGCTCGGCATCTCGACGTACGTTGTCAGCGTGGGCGAAGCCGATGCCACCGGTCACTTTCAAGATTTGGCCGATGCGGGTTTAAACACCACCAATGCGCCGTACTATGAAGCGATGAACCCTGAATCGCTCACCACCGCGTTCACTACCATTATCAACGGCGTGCGCAATTGTCTGTTCTCTCTGAACGGCGAAGTAGTGGAAGGGCAGGAAGGCGAATGTACGGTCACCTTCAACGATGCACCGTTCACGTACAACGACCCCGACGGATGGCGCTTGAATACCCGTTCGCAAATTGAATTGGTGGGCGCTGCCTGCGATACCGTTCAGAACAGCACAGCGGGAACCCTGGCTATTGACTGCGCATGCGGCGCATTCGATGACACACCACCCGAATAAGCTCTTCAATTGTTCTCGTCTAATTTAATTTCACAAATTTAAATGAGTCGTTGCATGTCTTCTGGAAGCGGAGATTCGATATTGACCGGTTTGCGGGTATACGGATGTTCGAATGACAACGTATGAGCGTGCAGAGCCTGTCGTTCGTGGCCGGCGCGTTCAATGATGGAGGGGGATAATCCCTCCTGCATATAATCCAGAAACAGGTCCTGATCCGCAGCGTAGAGTTTGTCACCTACGATGATGTGCCCTTTATGTTTTAAATGAACACGTAACTGATGCTGCCGGCCGGTGCGCGGTCGCATACGCAGCAGCGACCTGCCGTTAGCGTGCTTCAAGGTTTCATATTCAGTCAGGGCGGGCAATCCATTCGGGTCGCCGCACCACATTCTCGCTTTAATAATGGTGGTTGGATCCGGTGAAATCGGCGCTTCGATACGGCCGGATTCCGGAGAAATCACACCATCAATGATGGCCAGATATACTTTCTGCACTTTCCTGCGGGCGAACAACCCTTTGGCCAGGCGCTCCGCATCGAGGGTTTTCGCGCACAACACGATACCCGATGTTTCCGAATCGAGACGGTGGGTGAGGTTGGGGCGATTTTCAGCGCCGTACAATTCCTCAAGTAGATAGGTCAGGGTGTTCTTGAGGTATTTGGCAGTGGGATGCACCGGCAGCCTCGGTGGTTTGTCGACCGCAATATACCAGTCATCTTCATAGATAATGCGAATATCTCTACATACATCGGGTTCATCAGGGGGTTCTTTGTACAAAACGACATGGTCATCCGTGCGCAGTATGCGATTGGCTTTTACCGGCTTCCCATTCTGGTCGAATGCCAGCGTTTTTAAAATTCGCTGAACTTTGCTTCTGGAAAGTCGGGGGATTTTGTGTGCAACGAACCGATCGGCGCGCCATCCCGAAAACTCTTTTACCACAGGAAGAATGAGTTCAAGGTATTCAGGTGGAATATGGCTGGGGCGTTCTTTCATGGGCGGAGTTTAGCAAACACGGTTCCCGCAGGCAATTTGCTATTGTATGAATCGCTCCGGTTCGATACATAATCCACAAAACGCAATAGTCACTATCGAACAGGAAAAAATATGAGATTGGTTTCATGGAACGTAAATGGCATTCGCGCCGCCTTAAAAAAAGGTGCCGCGGATGCTCTCGCATCGCTGTCGGCAGATATTATCTGTCTGCAGGAAGTTCGCGCGATGTCCGATCAATTCGAGATCCCGCTTGAACGATATGAAATGTACTGGAATCCCGCACAGAAAAAAGGCTACTCGGGTACCGGCATTCTCAGCAGACGTCCGTTTCTTTCGGTGACGAACGGCATGGGGATCGATGCACTCGATATCGAGGGGAGGGTGATCACCGCGGAACTGAATACGGCGTTTGTGGTTACCGTGTATACGCCCAATTCACAACGGGAGCTTACCCGTCTGGCATATCGAACTCGAGAATGGGACACAGCGTTTTTAACCTATCTGAAAACACTCGAAAAAAAGAAACCGGTCATCTTCTGCGGTGACCTGAATGTGGCACACAAAGAAATTGACCTGGCCAACCCCAAAAGCAATCAGAAGAACGCCGGATTCACGCCGGAAGAACGGGCATCGTTCGACAATCTAATCAATGCCGGGTTTGTTGATACCTTTCGAATATTCTGCAGCGAAGGCGGGCACTATACATGGTGGAGCAATTTTGCCAAATCCCGAGATCGGAATATTGGGTGGCGCATTGATTATTTCGGCGTGTCTGCGTCACTTCACGAAAAAGTCACCGCCGCATCCATTCACCCGGACATTCAAGGTTCTGACCATTGCCCCATTTCTCTTGAAATTGACATATAGTTGCTGTGCATCGCGAAATAACGATTGTGAGTTGAATCACAGTCGAAGGCGGATTATAAATAGATAATCATATATATGCAGTACACCATGACACTACACCGGTTGCAATAGGTCGCCGATGCTCAACGACTACGAAAAGATTTTTCTAGACAAGTCGAAAGATACCATTCCTCCCGGAACGGTAGCGAATGAGCCTGTCGTGGTATTGGTGGCCGATGACGATCCGACTTCGCGCCGAATTCTGAGTAAAACCCTTCATCAGGCAGAATATGAAGTGATCACGGTCAAGGACGGCGATGAAGCGCGGGAAATACTTCTCAGCGATCGTCCACCGGACATCGCTCTTCTGGACTGGGTAATGCCGGGAACTTCCGGAACAGAGTTATGTCGTCTTATTCGACAACAGGTACCGCATTTTGTATACACGGTTTTAGTCACTGCAAAGACAGAAATTGATGACATCATCGAAGGATTGGAATCCGGAGCGCACGAATTCTTAACCAAGCCCATCAATGTGGCTGAATTCAATGTTCGTATGAATGCGGCGGTTCGGCTGTTGCGCTATGAGCGAGAACTGTCGCTGAAAAACGAAGAAATCGCCGAATATGCGCAGATGATGGAGGAGTTGGCGCGTACCCGAGCCAAACAACTGGTCCACGCGGAACGACTGGCCACCCTCGGGATGCTGTCTGCGGGAATCGGTCACGAAATCAAAAATCCGGTGGCATATGTTTCGGGAAACATACAGATCCTGAAACGGTATCAGGACGAAATTCTAAACGCTGTTCAGTACGCGCTCTCATCCAATGAAGGCAATCGAAACAAATTGAAGATGATCCAGGATAATCTCAATGAAATCTTAAGTGCGGCGTCTGAAGGTCTCAGTACCATTACCGCCATTCTTGCCGGGTTGTCGAAGTTTGCGCACCGCGGTTCCACCGAACGAAAAGAAGCACGGGTGGAATTGTGCATTGATGATGCCCTTGAACTAAGTCGGAACAAGTGGAAATACCATGTGGCGGTAAACAAAGACTGCGATTCGCTTCCGCCCATAACTATCAATTCACAGGAAATCACACAGGTAATTGTGAACTTGCTGGTCAATGCTTCGGACGCCATGACCGACCGCAACGATGGCATCGACAGTGTAATCGATGTATCACTGAAACCCAACGGGCAATATCAGCGGATTGTCGTTGCCGATAACGGGCCGGGAATACCCAAACGCTACCAAGAACGCATCTGGAATCCGTTTTTCACCACAAAGGAATCCGGCGAAGGAACCGGCCTGGGCCTGGCGATCTGCAGCGGCATCGTTGAAGAGCATGGCGGTAAAATTTTTCATACGAATCTGCCTTCCGGGGGCGCGTGTTTTGTAATCGATTTGCCGGTGATAGGCGCGGAACTCTCTTTGTAGCAGCAAATACCGCCGTTTTTTTGTTTTTTCGGTCATTCCTTGGCAGTATCCAATACATGAACTGGTTCAAACTAACTTTCGTTTTTGTTCTTGTATTCTGCGCCATGGGTGCGGGTCCCTGCGATGTGCTCGACTCTGACCCGGCGTCCGACGACGAGGATGACGCATCAGAGGGATGTGAAGCCAACGTCGAGGTCTGCAATCATTCTCTTGACTTCGATATTCTACTGGCCGACGCCGAAGAGTACCCTGCAGGTATGTACTCATTTGAGATTGTCGCACCGGATGAATCTGAATATGCCATTGACTGCTACATGGTGCGGCCGGATGCGGGAATGGACTGCTCGGGACCGAATATTGATGAGCTCATCGCGTGGATCGATCCGCAAGACTACTCGCTGATTCATTTTCATGTGAACGGCGCGCCGCCCAGCTGTATCGTACGTGTATTATATGAAGACTATACTCTTTCAGAGAAGTATATAGAGCCCGATTACGACACCTCATATCCCAACGGTGAAGGCTGCGAGCCAGTCTGTTATGCCGGCACCGCTTCGCTGGCGGTTGCGATTTATTAGCGACAGCGCCTTTCAATATTACTGGCCAATATTACCGAAAGTAGTAGAAGGTACGTATTATGACCTGCAACATGTACACTTGGATTTTTCTTTCGGCATTCGCGATTCATCAGGTGCTGGAGACTACGCTTGCGATACTGCAACTTAAACACCTGAAAACTCGAGGTAAAAAGGTTCCCAAACATTTACGGGGCAAAGTCTCACTGGAAACCATTCAGCAGGCCGTTGCCTACAATACTGAAAAAATGCGCTTCGGATTGCTGATGCGATTTGTTGATATGGTTCCGCTCTGGGTATTCATTCTGTTCGGCTTTGAATGGCTCGACAGTTTGGTGCAAAGCTGGTTCCAGGGGGAGCTGTGGCGAGGCCTCGCGTTTATCAGCATTGTCAGCGGGGCCGGCGCATTGCTGGGTCTGCCGAGCAGCCTGTACTTCACATTTGTAATAGAGCAGAAACACGGATTCAATAAACAAACAATACGCGGTTTTTTTGCAGATAAACTCAAAGAATCGTTCATCAGTCTGATACTCGGCGGCGGACTGCTCGCACTGGTGTTATGGATTATGAGCGCCACCACGTACTGGTGGTTCATCGCTTACGGCGTCATTCTCGTATTTCAGTTGCTGATGATGTGGATATACCCATTGGTAATCATGCCGCTGTTCAATAAGTTTGTTCCTGTCAGCGAAGAATTGTCGGATGCGGTATCGGGACTGGCGCAAAACCTGGGATTCCCGTTAAAAGGCGTAGTGGCGATGGACGGTTCCAGACGTTCTGCCCATTCCAATGCGTTTATTATCGGTTTTAAAAGTGCCCGTCGTATCGTACTGTATGACACGCTGATTGAAAAGCTTTCGATTCCATCCCTGGTGGCGGTGCTGGCGCACGAACTGGGACATTTCAAGTTGGGACACATCAAAAAACGACTCGCCACTATGGCCGTACTGGGGTTGGGAGTCTTCGGCGCATTATATTGGATGTCGCAGCAGCCCGCCATGTATCACGGTTTGGGATTTTCGACTCCGAGCGCATATGCCGCGTTAATTGTATTCGGTCTGTTGTTCGGAGAAGTGTCGTTCCCATTCGGATTTATATCGAGATTGTTTTCAAGGCGTGACGAATACGCCGCCGATCGTTTTGCCGTTGACGCGGTGAAAAACAGTCATGATTTGAAAGATGCCCTGATTACGCTGACCAAGCAGAATTTATCGAGCCCCGGCTCCCATCGCTGGTACCGCGGATACTACAATTCTCACCCCTCTTTACGCGAAAGGCTGAAAGCGGTGGACACCCACGCCGAAACGAAAAATTATCCGACCGAAAAAGGTTAAATAGTGTCCGTCCCGGAACGCATGTCCCGGGATGGATATTAGACCGGTTCGGATTTTGAATGATTGTAATTGTGCGCAGCAATTGCGGCGTTCAACAAGGCAGACGACAAAGGTAGTGTGACCACTGTCGAGGAGGATAACGCCGCGGAAGGACGTGAGGGCAAGCAGAAAACGATCAGTCGAATTCCGAATCGATCTAGATAGCTGGGTGGACAGTTATTCACCGTCGGTGGCGAGCAGTCGGGGGCGTTCGGATTCAGGTTTTTCCATCCATTTTGCGTAGTACCGGGTTTTCTTGTCGTCTACATCGGCGCGGTGTTCCTGAAACCATACATCAGATTCGGCGGTTTTGTCGTAACGGGTGCAGTCCGCCACATCGGCCTTGGCCTCGGCGAGCATGCTTTTCGCCATGGGGTTCAGCGAGAATCGCGCTTTCATGACGCCCATCCGCACCTGGATGCGCATGTAATAGATTTTGCCGGCTTCGAGGGTGGCATAGGAAAAATCAGC
Source organism: Deltaproteobacteria bacterium (assembly GCA_016936575.1). Classification (GTDB taxonomy): domain Bacteria; phylum Myxococcota_A; class Polyangia; order JAAYKL01; family JAAYKL01; genus JAFGXQ01. The sequence continues at coordinate 12,603 of JAFGXQ010000074.1, read as the reverse complement.
GTTTTCTCCCAACACCATGAAGACATGCTCTCCGGCGGGCAGTTGTGCAACCACTTTTCCTTTCATTTTCACCGACCCCAGAAATTGGGTTTCGGGAGTGGTCACATCAAATACCGCGCTGGTGATGGCCCCACCGAACGATGACGGACGATAAAACACGACCGTGGCTTTGTCGGCAGCGGCGGTTATTGCAGTGGTGCTTTCCGCCATGTGGCTCGGTCCACCACACGCAACGGCGAAGAGTGCACAAAACAGAATAGAAATTGAGAGAGTTTTTCGATTCATAAACGACATCCTTTCCAAAACGGTTTTTGATTTGCATTCTACCTACCACGTATCAAATGAATCGTCTACAAAACGGGTTTGGTGGTAATAATGGCTGTTTCGAACTGTTCACTACCGATTTCGCACTTTTAATTGAAATTGATGATTGTGAAGATACGGCACAACATCTGGAATCACATCGTCGAGAAAGAATGCGGTGCGTTCAGGTGATATTGACAACGAGGCATCGGCATCTCGAAATAGAAGACCGATTACATTTCCCGAATCAACTCCGGTGTTTCTCTGGTACTGCCGTCGCGTTTCAACGGCATCATCAACACAAACACCGGCAGCCCGCTTCGACTCAGTTCCCGGTAGTACCAGTCAGCATTTTTCACAACAAACGGCACGTCCTGCAGCTTCGCCGCTGCCAGGCTGTCATTCACGTTTGATTCGGTAATGATAAAATCTGCATTGGCGATTTCGTCGCCATGTCGGATTAGTTCAAACAGATTCTGTAGCGAAGAAGAAGTACCTACAGCAACATTCTTCAGATTGGGTAAATTGCTTTGAAGGCCGTCTGCGAACCCTCCGATGATAATGGAATTAGAGCCTCCGAATAGAATGCCTTTAGGTATCGCTTCAGTTGGTTTCAGCGATAGCAACCAATTGTCAGCATTGTACATGCGCACACCGATGCGAATCTCCTCTATAGAATGAATATCGCCGAATTGCAGCGGGATATGAAAACCGTGTCCGACAAACGAAGGGGCGACATCTTCGATATGCTTGTCAACGTCGCGTCTGGGTTCGTTCCATTCATATTCCTGTATTTGTCCTGAGATATTAAGAAGCAGCCGGCAATCCCGGTCATTGTTCGCTACCCAGCCGCGAATGGCAAACGCGCGCCAGTCCACGTCAGCGTCCGGTTTCGGAGAATCCAAATGAAACAGAAGCCGTGAACACGAATGCATCAGCCGTTGAATGATAAGCATTCATTCATCATACTTAATTTGTAACGGATTCGGTATAATTAAGTTTAGATTTTTAGTTTCACAAAAGTAATGCCCAATTGCATTCACTGATGCAGTCCGCGGAGGAAGCTGCGGATGGCGGTTTTTTTTTCGATGTTGCGATTAAGTCGGTTGAGTTGGTCGGCGGTGCGGTTTCGTTGTTTGAGAAACAGTTCGGTGGCGCGTTCGAACAGTTCGGCGTCGAGGGCGCACTTTTTTTGCAGCGCAAAAAGCGCGTCGGACGGAATGGAGTGGGGTGTTTTTCGCACTTTTTTATTTTTAAAAACAATCGATCGAATGCCGAATGTCTGCGCCAGTTCTTCAATGAAAATTGCAGTGTAATGTTGAATGCCGAAGTGCATAGTCGACAAATTCTTCAGCGCCGCATCCACGTTACCCGGGTCATCGGGTGAGAGATACAGGCACTGCCCATTGTACACTTCGGGAACCATCTCGAAAAAGTCAGCGACGGAAAACGTTTTCGCCGCTGTTACCAGCTTATGCTCCTTGGACACCGCAACGTCGCGAGATTTTGTATACTCATAAAAGGAGATCAGTCGGGAGAGCGGGTCGCGCAAAATGGTATGATATTGAACCGGGCGACTCAAATGCGCATGCAACCCATAGTGAAAGTGCCCCACAACCACCCTGGTTTTTTCGGTGATCAGCCCGGCGATGCCGGCGGCCTGGGTACGGTACAATTCGGCATCGTAGCACAGGAGCATCTGGTCATTCTGAAAATGCGGCTTTAAAAATTCACGAACGGTGGTTCCGCTGGTTTTGGGAATATGCAGAATCACATGCAGCGGCGCGTTGTTGTCAGCGGAAGGCGTGTGGTTTGGGTCAGTCAATTTTCACATCCGTGGTCCGTCGTTCGGTAAAACAGAAATCGTCAGTCGGTGAAATCTGTGGAGTAGGGGAGTTTTGCGGGAATACAGCACACAAAACGTACGATTTCTTCACCGATGTTTTCATATGAATGGGGCACACCGGCCGGCAGATACATCACGTTGCCCGCGGTCACCACGTGCTCTACGCCACCGACGGTCAGCTTCATGGTGCCTTCCAGCATTACCTGTTCGTGTTCGATAACGTCATGCTGATGAGCGGGAATAACGGTTCCCGGCTGCAATGTGAAAATTCGGGTATGAAAACGCGGCATGTTTTCTTTGTTGCCCAGCATCACCTGAATGGTGGCGCCCGGGCTGCGGGGAACATCTGACGATGGAACGTCGTTTACGTGAACGATAATCGGTGTGTCGATTGATTCTTTTTGCATAATTACTCCACGCCGTACAAAGTGGGCCGCAGTCGCCGCCCCGGTGAATCGGCTTCAGTCGATGTCAAACAGCTCTTCGGTTAAATCTTCGAGTGCGTCTTTGCGGTCTTCGCTCAATTCTTCGTTTGTGGTTCGAAGTCGTGTGGAAAGCTCCTGCAGGAAGCTCCACAGCAGTTTGTTCGCCATGCGCGGCTCGCTTTTGATAATCTGGAAGAAGTCGTCTCTGGCGATACTGAGCAGCTTACCGGCGGATTCCGCACTGACATCAGCAGACCGGGGCGCTTTGTCAATCAACGCCATTTCACCGAAATGCGCACCGGCCGGAAGCGAGACAATATCGACCTCGCCCTTGTGCACGCGGACCGAACCCTCCAGAACGATGTACAGTTCTTCGCCTTCATCGCCTTCTTTCACAATGGCTTCGCCCGCTGCAACCGCTTTCACCTGGGTAATATTCATCACCTGAATCAGCTCGTTGTAAGACAGATATTTGAAAATGGGCATACGTTTGATGGTTTCGATTTTGCGATCGATCTCGAGATTCAGTTCAGCTGCTTTGCCCTCGTGATCGTTGATGCGCACCACAATGCAGGTAATATTGTCTTTGCCGCCTCTGCCGTTGGCCAGGTCGATGAACGCCGATGGTATGTGTTTGATGTTTTCATCGAGCCGCATAATCGGCGGGATTTCTTCATCTTTCAGGTAGCCGGTGAGACCGTCCGATGCGAGCAGAAACTGATCGCCCGGCAGCACGTCAAAATCCATGGTATCCACTTCAACGCTTTCATACACGCCCACGGCACGGGTCACCGCGTTTTTGTACGGCGAGTTTTCAGCTGTAGCGGCGGTGAGCTTTCCGCGTTTAATGAGTTCATTGATGAGGGAGTGATCCTCGGAAAGCTGTATTACACGGTTGCCCCGCTGCAGGTAAATTCGACTGTCGCCCACATGCGCCAGAAAACCGTCTTTGTTGATAATCAGCAGTGAAGAGAGTGTGGTTCCCATACCGCGCTTTTCGGGTTCCCGCTCACCTATGGCGTATATCTCTTCGCAAGCTTTGTGAACGGCATGCTCCAGCAGGTTGGCCACATCTTTTTTGGTGGCCATGGCCGAACCCTCTTCGTATGCTTCGAGCAAGTCTTTATTCTGCGATACAATGTCGCGCATGCATTTCACTGCGATACCGGAAGCGACTTCTCCCGCCGCATGCCCCCCCATGCCGTCGGCCACTACAAATAGATTCATATTTTTATCTACGAGAAAATTGTCCTCATTGTGGTCGCGTTTTTTTCCGACGTCGGTCGCCGCCCAAAAGTGAATTTGATCTTTCGCTTGTGTATCCGCTGTCATGCTATTGCCTTTTGTGTTGTCATTACCGGGCCAGCATAGCATGAAAAACGACCCAATGAAAATATTGGTTTCGTTGAATCAGATGGTTACTGAAGATGGAGGAATCGGCGAGGGCGAGGCAGGCGGAACAGGTTGCGTCCGGGGAGGCGCCGGTGAGTTGTAAAGCGGTGGCAAAGACAGCGCATTTTTTATCGCCGTCGGGTCAAACCCCGGAACAAGATGACCGTTGATTTCAAACATAGGTACGCCCGATGTCGGCGCCCCCTGGGCCAGTCCCTTCTGCGCCAGCGCGGCGGCCGCCTGTTCGTTTTCTTCAACATTCACTTCCTTGTATTGAATTTTCTGTTCCAGCAACCATCGCCTTGCTCGCTTGCAATGGGGGCAATGGGGGGTGGAATACATCACAACCGATACCTGTGAGGAGTTGTCGGCTTTTTGCGCCGTTTGTGTTTGCGCCGGATGTCGTTTGGCCTCATATTTATCGCGCTCCACAGCGCGCACCGCATAGCGGCCGGCTGCGTTTTTCAGGGTTAAATCCGCCAGAAAAATCCACGACGGGTCGCGTTTTTCAGGAGGAATGCTCAGGTCCTGAACCCGCACTTCTTTTTTTACATTGTCGGGAATCTCATCAATGCTCACGGCGGTCTTCGCAGTATTTTCCTCGAACCAGCTGAACAGCAGTTTGGGGGTGCTGTCAGTCACAACGGGCGTTGTTACTTTGCCTGCCGCACCATCGGACGAGGGTTTTGTATCTGCTTTCCGAGTATCGGATTCATCGCACGAAACCATAAATACCCCAATACCCAGGATCATGCAAAATAGCGCGATATGATTTATTTTAGTCTGATTCATATGTTAATGAACAGGCGAGCAATGAGATTATTTCACAATGACGCCCAATTTCTGCTGCAAATTTCGCCTCATGTCTGTGCACTGGTCAATAAACGTTTCGGCCTGTTTCAGATGCGCCGTGGTGGCTTCGACCGCCGTCTGTGCTTCTCGATGTTTCAGCGCAATATTCGTGATGTCTTTATTTTCAAGGGCCGCTTCAAGTGCTTTAATTTTCTTTTCGCTCTCTTCCAGTCGTTTCATCCCGTCTGCGTACTGTTTGTAGGCAGACACACAAAGCAACTGCAGTTCGCGAATTCGAGGGTGCCCGATGGAAATGGCCTCAGCCTGTTTCAGGTTCGTTTCCCAATTGGGGTCTTCATGGGCAGATATGGAATGCAGCGCGGCTTCCAGTTGTATAAATTCACGACGCTGCACATCCTCGTCGCTTTCACAACCGGCGGTGCCGCCCAGCGCTGCAATCAGTACCGCTGAAAACAGCCGATTAGAGTTCAAGCGCACTGCAGATCATCCAGCCTTCGTTGTTGTTCGGAGTGACGATGTGACACCAGCCGTTTTCCTGTTTCAACAATCGTACTTTATTTCCGGTGCTGATTTTGCCGAATACCTCGCCATCGACGGGTGACCGACGTACGCGAACCCTATCTTTCGCCACGTTCACCAGTCGACCTTTGCCTTCGGGCGGTGCGGTCGGTCCTTCTGCAAACGACATTTCATTGTCTCCATCGGATTCCGCCGCCTCGCTGCCTGCCGCGACCGCGGGAGCCGCTACACCGAATTGAACGCCGAAATAAATTCGATACCGCGAAAATTCGTGGTCGATGGCTTCCAGCGGCAGTCCGGCCAGTTTATTTCGCAGACAATCGCCAATATCAGATGCGTTTCGTATATCTGACGCCGCGCCGTGCCAGAAACTAATCGACTGCGTATCGAAATTCACTTCGCAGGCAACGACCAGCTTACCATCAGCCGCTTCTCCCGCTTCGGCGGTTTTGCACTCATTTACCACGTACAGTCGCTCGGTGAACCGGTTTTCGAGTTTAAGTAACCGATCGCATTCCGCGCCGTCGTTTTCAATACCGGTTTTGTCCCAGCATTTCAGGTAATGCGGTTCGGAAGGCTGGGTGACGCCGTCGGGAGTTTCGCCGGGAGATACGGTTTCCACGGCGGATTTGGGTGCGGTCCCCGCCGCCGGCGTATCGGGGGTGTCAGCAACTGCCTGACCGTTGGACTCGGTGGACGGCAACTCGTCAGGGGCGACATCCGGCCCGGACGGACGCAGAAAAAAGAAAATTAATGCAAACCCCGCGATGAACGAAATCACAGCGAGAATCAGCACTTTTGCAATTTCACCGGTCGCGTTTTTTTCTTTCGTCGGTTTCGGTATGGGTAATTTGTTCTCCATAATCTTTCCTGTTACGGTACGATTTACTGCTTGTGCTTACCAACATTATTCTTTTTGTTCAAGATTAAGTGGAATGTGGTAAAGAAAACAGAGAACGTTCGTTATGGAGCAGCTGAAAATGACACTCGCAAATAAAATACCGGTTTTATTGATGTTTCCTGTCGGCGCGATTGCGATTTATTTTTTGGGCGCCAATGTGCACGATGTACCTTCCCAAATGGTGCATGGCGCGCGGCAGTGGTTGCTCATTCTTCTCGGAGTTTATGCGATAAACTTCAGTGTTGCCTGGTTTCTGAAAAATTCCTGGCCCGCGGCACTGGGCCGTATGCTCGTGTGCGGATTATTCGCTTATATTGCGATTTCGGAACTGGTCGATTTATTGGGTAATTACTGGGGGCACTGGGGACAGTTGCTGGGTGGGGAAGGGCGCTTGGATATAAGCACCGTTCATGCGGCGCGGTATGCGGGGACTGCCTGGCTGGTGGGACTGGTTATGATGGTGCTTTGTGTCGCCGTTGGATTTGAGGACCGCGAAACCGAATAAAACGGTCGGCTACTGGGTGCCGTATTTTTTTTTGAAATGGTAATAGTATTTCAGCACTTTGCTGATGTAACCGTGAGTGGATTTGTACGGCGGCACGCCGCTGTATTTGCGCACCGCGCCTTCCCCCGCGTGATACCCGGCAATCGTGAGCACCATGTCGCCATTGAACAGGTTGGCCAGATGCCGCAAATATCGGGTGCCGCCCATAATATTCTGATGCGGGTCAAAGGAATTGCTGCACCCCATCCGTTTCGCGGTAGCCGGCATCAACTGCATCAATCCCTGCGCCCCGGCTACCGAAACCACCCTAGGGTCGTAATCGGACTCCACTCTGATCACCGCACGAATAAACGCTTCAGGAATGGAATGAGTGTGGGAGGCCAGTTTAATAGACGCATCATAGCGGGTGTAACGGGCGGGATCAGTATCCCGCGCAGCCACCGGCGTGACGCCCGGTCGTGCCTGGCGTTGCTCCGGGGTTTTCATGTACAGTTTGTATCGCCCCTTTTGGGTACCATTCGGGGCCATGTTGGTGAAATGTGTGGTTCCGTCCTTGTCGGTATACGAATAAATATTGGCGACCACTGCGGATGTACCGAAAACGAGAAGAATAAAAATTAAAAAAGCGATATGGGTGTTTAAACGCATGAAATTAATTCTAACCTTATTCTTTTTCTTAGATCCAGTTTACGCGTAAATTATTCAAAAAATCGTTTCGTCGGCGAACGAGGTCTGCGTGTCTCTCGCGTTTATCAGATGAACGCTGTGTTCGCCAGCCTTACTCCGAAAATAAAAGAAAGTGCATTTATTTTATTATTGATATCAATATATGTATCATTGCAAAAAGGGTAACGATATGATCACACAATCAACAACTCAGATTATGGGAATCCTCAATGTTACGCCGGATTCGTTTTCGGACGGCGGGCAATTCACATCGGTGAATGCGGCATTGGCTCATGCGAAAAAGATGGTTGCGTCAGGTGCCCATATTATCGATGTGGGAGGGGAATCCACCCGTCCCGGGAGTGATTTTGTGAGCGATGAAGAGGAATTGAACCGGGTGGTTCCGGTGATCGAGGCCATCTCCTCTCGAATGGATGTAAAAATTTCGGTGGATACCACAAAACCGCAGGTTGCCGATGCCGCGCTGACGGCAGGCGCGTCGATGGTGAACGACGTGTCCATGCTTCGCTACGATACTGCACTTGCCGATGTGGCGGCGAAACACGACGCGACATTAGTGCTCATGCATTCTCGAAAGCGGCCCAAAGATATGCAACACGAAATCGGCTATAGCCATGTGGTGCGAGATGTCATTTCGGAATTGCTGCAGGCAGTGGCGACAGCTGTACAATGTGGGGTGCCGGAAAATCGAATATGGTTGGACCCCGGTATTGGATTTGCCAAGACCGCCGCGCAGAATCTATCGCTGATTGCGGGCACCCGGGAGCTGGTTGCATGCGGATATCCTGTGCTGACCGGACCGTCTCGGAAATCGTTTATCGGCGCATACACCGGCGCCGGCGTGAATGATCGCATCGGCGGGACCGCGGCGGCGGTGTCGATTTCGGTGTTTCTGGGCGCGCATGCGGTGCGGGTTCATGATATTTCCTTAATGAAACAGACGGCAGATATTAGTGCGTTGATTCGAGAAAACCAGCTGGCAGAGGACTCCGATGGGTGATTTTTTTCAGAATATTGTTGAGGATACAGGCGAAATCTGGGTTTCACTGATTGATTTAATCATTGTTTACTACCTGGTCTATATCTCATTGCGCTTGGTTCGCGGGACGCGTACGGTTCCCATGGCGGTAGGCCTGTTGTTACTGGTACTGCTGTATACCTTCAGTCGTCAGTTGGGTTTTGCCACAACCTATATGCTGCTCGATCAATTTATGTCGGTAGTGGTGATTTTCACACTGATCATATTCCAGGACGACATTCGTCGTGCATTGGTGCGCTTCGGGAAATTCGCATGGTTTTCAAAGGCCAAGGAAACGGCCATCATCGAAGAAGTGGCCAAGGCGGCGGTGATGATGACGAAAAAGAAAATCGGTGCACTCATCGTATTTGAACGGGAAGCCCGGCTCGATGAATTCATTCTGGAACCCGGCGTGAGGCTCGATTCCAACATCACCAAAGAATTGTTGTACACAATTTTTATTCCGATGATGGAAAACCCGCTTCATGATGGTGCGGCGATTATACGCAATTTTCAAATTCGCGAAGCGGGCAGCTTTCTGCCTCTTTCCACCAACACGCATCTGGAAAAAAATCTGGGAACGCGGCATCGCGCGGGGCTGGGAATCACAGAACAGACCGATGCGGTCGCGGTGGTTGTATCTGAGGAACGCGGCACGATTTCGGTTTGTCATAGCGGCAAAATCGTTACGGATTTAGATGCGACCGGGCTGCGCAAAGAGTTGCTGGCCCTGTTCACTTCTGACAAAAACGGCACCGAAGAAACCGAGAAAGAGCTGGTTAAAGCCGGCCATGCCGAAGCAGCGCTTGAATCTGATGCTGACGATGCTCCCGTGGACACAGATACGCAGGAAAACACTGCTGGGGATGCAGAAGCCGAAACGAAAGCGGAAAGGGAGGGGGCGAAGTGAAAATTTCGGGTAAACAGGTTGAAACCTTTATCAAAAAAGCGTTCTCTGAAAACAAGGGATTGAAACTTCTGGCGCTGGTAATCACGCTGGGGCTGTTTATCGCAGTGCGGGCCCAGGAGAAGGTGCAACGGTGGGTAGATGTCGAAGTCGAGGTGGTGTATCCCAAAAAAGGATCGGGACTAGTGCTGACTAACAAACCGATTAACGCGGTCCGGGTGCATATTCGCGGGCGTCGGTCAATTGTGAATGATATTAAAAACGAAGCCAGCCATCTGGTGAAAATGGATTTGAGCAACCGTACCCGTCCCGGCATGTCTACGTTTTTCTTTGAGCCCGAGATGTTTAATTTCGACGGGGTTGAAGTGGTGGATATCAATCCCGAAGCGGTTTCCATCCGCACGGAGAAACTCGAATCCAGACGACTGCCCATCAAAATAAAAACCGTCGGGCGCCTGAAAGAGGGAACCGAATTTGAGAAACCGCCTGAGGTGATTCCGTCGTCGGTGATTGCCACCGGTCCGGCGTCGGTGATTCGTTCCGTCACATCGCTGACCACCCAGGAAGTTGGTATCGACAGTATTGATTTGGGTCCGTATTCCGAAGAAGTACCGCTGATTCCCATTGAAGGGTTGGAATACACGCAAGATAAATTTCGCGTAACGTTTAAAGTAGTCCAGAAACGTGGTCAGCGAATGATTGCCGGGTTGCTGATAAAAAATGCGGCAGACGGCGAAAAAGCCATGCAGATAACCCCTTCCGAGGTTGCGGTCTCTTTGACCGGCCCCCAGTTATCCCTTGACAGATTGGACCCATCTGTGATTTCTCCCATGGTGACGACGGATGATGTCCAGTTGGGAAAACCCGGGAAACATCGGGTGCCCATTAAGATTGAGGGCCTGCCTGAAGATATTGAAGTGAAAACGATCGTCCCGTCTTTTGTTGAGCTCGAAATCCTGAACTGACTCCTCCTGAACCATTCGAAAGCTGAAAGTGGAATCATGTCTACGCTAGAAATGTTCGACAAAATCGCAATTAGTGCCAAATCTCACGTGCTGTTACATGAACTGTTAGACGAAAATCCCCGTTTGAATGAAATCATGCGTTCTTCCCGCAGCGCAACTGACGCATTGGTCCGCGTTAAAGACTGGGTGCTGGCGGTATTAAAAAGTTCTCCGGCAGCGCTTCGGTTTTATCGGAAAGAAAAAAAATGGCGGGAACAATTTTCGAAACTGTCGTGGAAGGACTACGCAGCTGTTCGCATTCTGGACTACATCGACCACGCGGGAAGGGAATTTGTCGATCAGAATGAGCACGGCGAGATAACCGTGTCGAACCCCATCGAGATGATCTGGTTAGCGGTCAATCGCGGCACGGGCGGTGCCAAGCCCGATTTCTTTAAAGATATGCTCGAACTGTTTCGTCAGTTTGCCGGCCGAACAGAACGCAAATTTCCGAGCGCGAAAAAGGTACGGCAATGGATGGCGCGACATCCATCCGGGCTGGATCCTCGGGTGGTGGAACTGCGTAATGAAAACCGCGATCGGATTATTCATGTGATCATCGATTTGATGGACTCCGGTGAAAAGAGTGACAGCAAATTTAAATTTGAGCCGGGGATGAGCCGTGAACAGAAATATCTGAAGGTGTTGGAATGGTGGAATGACAATCTGTTTCACCTGCGATTCGCTGCGCGCAGCCCTCGGGTGTTGAACCTGATGCTGGGTGAATCTCTTGATCCGGATACGGTATCGTTGCTGGAGAGGGCCAAAGAGTCGGGGATTCCATTTTTTGTGAATCCGTATTACGCGTCTCTCCTGAACGTTCGCACGCCGGACTTCGCTATCGCGTCAGATTTGGCCGTTCGGGATTATGTGATTTATTCGATTTCGCTGGTCGAGGAGTTCGGGCAGATTGTCGCATGGGAAAAAGAAGACAAAATCGAGGAAGGGAAACCCAACGCCGCCGGTTGGCTGTTGCCCCCCGGAGGCAATGTTCATCGCCGGTATCCGGACGCGGCGATTCTGATTCCGAACACGAAAGGGCGCGCCTGCGGCGGATTGTGTACATCGTGTCAGCGTATGTACAATTTTCAAAAAGGAAAACTCAACTTCGATCTCGAAAAATTGGCGCCTCGAAAAGCCTGGAAAGACAAGCTGGTGGAGCTGATGGACTATTTCGAGAACGATGCGCAGCTTCGGGATATTCTGATTACCGGTGGAGACGCGCTGATGAACACCGATAAGAGCCTGACGCGTATTCTGGATGCGGTATACGATATGGCAATACGCAAAAAGGAACGCAATAAACAGCGGAAAAACGGTGAAAAATACGCCGAAATTCAACGGGTTCGTCTGGGCACTCGCTTGCCCGCGTATTTGCCGCAGCGCATCACGCCTGCATTGCGTGATATTTTATCGGCCTTTCGTGAAAAGGCGCTTCGCATCGGGATAACGCAATTTGTCGTGCAGGCGCATTTTGAGTCTGCCATGGAAATAACGCCCGAGGTGAAACGCGGTATCGAATTGCTTCAGGAGGCGGGTTGGCTGGTGGTGAACCAACATGTATTCACGGCAGCATCGTCGAGGCGCGGCCATACGGCGAAACTGCGAAAGGTGATGAGCGAACTCGGCGTGTTGCCCTACTACACGTTCTCGGTGAAAGGATACATGGAGAACCAGCACTTGTTTTCGACCGCTGCGCGTATTTTACAGGAAGCCGAAGAAGAGAAAGTGTTTGGTCGCATTTCTTCGCAACTGACCAGAGACATCTGCGAGGTGGCCCAATCTCCTGAGAATGCGGTGAATGTGCTCGGCCGTGCGATGAAAAAAGAGAAATTACCGTTTCTGGCGACCGATCGCAATATCAGTAACCTGCCCGGCGTCGGAAAGAGTCTGGCGTTTCGCGTGATTGGCATTACCCGCTACGGACAGCGTATTCTCGAATTTGAACATGACGGGTCGCGTTTGCACAGTCCGATTATCAAACAGATGGGGGAAGTGGTTTTCATCGAATCGAAGTCTATTCCCGAATATCTGGAGCAAATTGAGGAGATGGGCGGCGACCCTGAAGAATATGCCAGTCTGTATGGATATTCGGTCGGGTACACTGAATCTCGATTTCAGATTTATGAGTATCCGGAGTACGATTTTGAAATTACCGATACAATGACCAACCTTGAACTGTAGAACCGCGGTTCGAGTCTGATCATCCATCACATCTTTTTATGTACAGAAAATTGGGGAAAAGCATCAATAATCCCCCTTAAAAAGGGGGGAAGGGGGATG
>JAFGXQ010000073.1 GCA_016936575.1 Deltaproteobacteria bacterium | reverse complement strand
TAAGATGTGCGCTGAGGTCGTGAATAAAACACTGCTCGGTTACAAAAAACGGGGATTTTTCACCGAAGTGGGAACAGCGTACGGCGCGGCACTGCCCGACAGTTGCGGCGACTGCATGGCCTGCATCGAAGCATGCCCGGTGGGCGCACTGGATAAGCGAATCAAACCGTAAACTGAATCGCCATAAAGTAAGAAAACGCCATCCGTCCCTTACACTGAGTCGGCTACGAGACGTCGTTCCACCACTGCTTCAAGCGGTTGAAGTCATTGAGGACCGGGGCCGGCGGAAGGGAGCGGATGAAGGATGAGGCGTATCGTTTGGTGTGAAGTCGGTTGTCGAGAATGGCAACGATACCGCGATCGAAGGCGGTGCGAATGAGACGGCCGAATCCCTGCTTCAAAGTGATTGCCGCCTGCGGAACCTGATATTCCATGAATGCGTTCTTATGCTGATCGTTGAGATGGGTCACGCGGGCCGCGGTGATCGGGTCGGACGGGGAGGCGAACGGAAGCTTGTCGATGATTACCAGTCGGAGGTCGTCGCCGGGTATATCGACGCCCTGCCAGAAACTGGTGGTGGCAATGAGCACTGAAGAGGGGGTATTGACGAATTGTTCGATGAGCGAGAACTTGGGTGCGTCTCCCTGCTTCAATACCGGTCCGAACCAGTTTTCTGAAATTTTCTCGTGGATGGCGTTCATGTTTTTAAATGAAGTGCAAAGCACCAATGCACCGCCGTCGGTTAACGATATCAACTGATTGATTTCGCTGCATGCCATGTGAACGAATTCGTCACTTCGGGGATCTGTCGGGTGATTGGGAATGTACAGGCGCGCCTGCTGTTCATACTGAAACGGGGCATCCAGCAGAAGCTCTTCCACTTCGAAATCAATCCCCAGACGAGATTTGAAAAAATCGAAGTTGCCGCCCGTGGACAGGGTGGCGCTGCAGAACACCACACTTTCGCGTTTGAACAACACTTCGTTGCGAAAATATGCAGATACATCGATGGGGGACGCACCGAGAATCACAGAACGATTTCGGGTGTCGGCCCAATACACATATCGATGATCGTTGTGTTCGAGAATTTCACCCAAATCATCGCGCACCCCCTGAATACGATGAGCACAATGGTCGATTGACTCGTCCTGGCCTTCCAGGTGTTTCAACGAGAGTTCAAATGATTCGAGTGCGCTGTCCAATTTGTGGTAGTAGGTTTTATGGGCGGTATCGATGTGGGAACTCTCCAGATTCGTGCGCCCTTTTGGGCCGCGAAACAGATCGAACAGATTGGCGCATAGAGAGATAATTGTTTTGGCCGTTTTCGCGCGCTGACTTTCATATGCATCGTCGCGCAGCGCGGCGGCATTGACTGCGGCCATGGCGTCACCCACGGCAAGTTCTGTTCGAAGAGAGGATACTTTGGTGCTGAAAAATTCCGTGGCGATATCTTCGATTAGGTGGGCTTCATCAAAGATCACGGTTTCGTGATTGGGCAGAATAGCACCGCCCTGCATACGGGTGGCCAAATCGGCAAAGTACAGATGATGGTTGACGACCACAATATCTGCCAGCATCGCTTCGCGACGGGCGCGGGTGACAAAGCATTCATCAAAAAATGGGCATCTGGCGCCGATGCGCGTTTCTCGGGTGGAGCAGACTTCCCGCCAGATAGGGGCGTCATCCGCCATGTTTTCCTGCTCCATGCGATCGCCGGTCGCGGTGATGTTGGCCCACTGTGTGAGGCGTGCGACTTCCTGGGAGGGAAAAGACAGGCATTTGGGAGAATGCACAAAAGCGTGCAGACGGGTTTTGCACAGATAATTGTCTTGGCCCTTCAGATAGGCGGTTCTGACATTCAATTGCAGCGCGTCTTTTAAAAATTCAAGATCTCGAAAAAAGATTTGCTCCTGCAGATTCTTGGTGCCGGTGGATACGACGATTTTGTTTCCGTTTAAAATGGCGGGTACCAGATACGCCAGCGTTTTACCGGTGCCTGTGCCGGCTTCGCCCAAAAGCACGCCGCCCATCTCCATTACTTTTTCTACCGCTTGGGCCAACTGCACTTGAGAGTTTCGCTGTTCATATCGCCCCAGTTTTTGGGCAATGGGGCCGTCGTTTGAAAATGTTTTCTGTACGGTGATCAAAGCAGGTACTTCATTGAAATAAAGATCAGAACAAACAGTGTGACGCCGAATGCAACAGCGGCGATGGGGTCGGTGTCCACGGCTCGCTTTATCTGTTGCACTTTTATTTTCTGTTTTTCGTTGAGGGGAGTGTCTGTGGATTCATCGAGGAGCGCGGCACTTTGCTTTCGCGCGGTGGAAAAATCTCCCCGGCGATATGCGGTATCGATTTCGGAAATTTTTTTGTTCATATGGTTCATTTTTCTGGGTCCACGTCACAACGGTTTTCGCAACTGTAGTCAATTGTTCACGCGCGGGTCAACAGATTCATGCATTTTGTTTGTGCGGAAGCGGTAACTGTGCGCTGGACATCTGAAAAAGGAGGTTTACATTTTGGGCATGAAGATTGTAGTGACCGGTGCCACCGGATTTGTGGGCTCGGCGGTTTGTTCGTATTTGCGTTCGTTGAACCACACAATTGTCGGGATAGGCAGAAGAAATGTGCATCCCTTGCAGGGGAGTTCAGGATTTCAGTACATACACGCAGATACTTCGATGGCGGGCGGATGGCAGAATCAGATTTCGAACGCGGATGCCGTGGTGAACCTGGCGGGGGAGTCGATTCTCCGTCGCTGGAGCGGCGATGCCCGCACCCGCATTTGGGACAGCCGGGTGAAAACAACGAAAAACGTGACGAACGCCATGGGGCGAACGCAAACGTTGCTCAGTTTTTCGGCTACCGGATACTTCGGCGATCGCGGCCCTGAAGAGCTGACAGAAGAGTCGGCTCGGGGAACCGGGTTTCTCAGCGATTTGTGTGCGGCATGGGAGGACGCAGCCACGCACGCTCCCGGCGACTCGCGCATTGTGATTTGTCGGCTGGGGGTGGTGCTCGGAAACGGCGGTGCGCTCGAAAAAATGCTCCCGGTGTTTAAACTGGGGATGGGCGGCCGTCTGGGAAGCGGGCGTCAGTGGTTTCCGTGGATTCATCTTGAAGATGTATTGGGCGGCATCCATTTTCTGTTACGCACACCGGCGGTGACCGGACCGGTCCATTTGGTTTCGCCCAACCCGCTCATCAACCGTGCGTTCACAGAAACGCTCGGAAATGAATTGGGGGTTCCCACTGTGGCGGTCGTGCCGAAAATGGTATTATCCATGCTGTTCGGCGAGGCATCGTGCGTTCTGCTCGACAGTCAGCGTGTGATTCCACAGAAGCTGACGGCTTCGGGATTCAATTTCAGATACCCGGCGATTCAGGCGGCGTTGCATCAGATTGTCGCTGAATAATCGGATGTTCTTTCAGGGCTTTGCCGGATGGGGGGTGCCGAAGCGGTAGGCGAATCCGAGGGATACCATCGGCCCGCCGACGGTGATGCGTTCGGAGTCAAGTCCCCAGTCGGTTTGAATCTGTTTGTATACCCACATTCCCGCGCCGCCGGTCGCCGCGGAGATTCCCAGGGAGCCGGCGTCGCCGTTGCCTCGAATCCATGCGAAAATGCCCACTTCGCCGAAGGCGTATCCAAACCGACCGCCGCCGCCGTTGAAAAACAGGTCCATGCGGTCGTTGAGCGGAATGTTCAGTTTTCCGGTGGTGCCGCCGTACACGAATCCCGAATCGTCCTCGCTTGCGTCTGCGGCAGTCTTGTCATGATAATAAAAGAACGTGTTCTGCACTGTGAGATTCAAGCCGTCCCGTGCGCCAAGTCGTACAAATTGGGACAGGGCGAATGCGCCTTTGGTGCTTTCATCGGCACTGTCTGCGTCCCAGCGACCGAGCATGCGATCCATATTTCCGTTTACCAGCGCCAGGCCGGCGCCGAGACCGACCGCGAATGCCCGACTGTCATATCCGCCTTGTGCCAGCAGACTCATCGACAGAACATTCGAGTCTTCGTTGTAGCCGAACGCGCCGGGACCCAGTTTCAGATTGATGAATGTATGCGCGCCGTAGTGGGTTGCCTCCACATCCACCAACGCTCCTGCGCCCTTCTGACTATCCACGTTGATGAGCGGGCGCAACGCGAATGCCAGCTCTGTGATGTGGTCGGTTCTTCGCGGGTAGGCCTTCCGCGGTGCGTGATCGGCTTCGAACGGGGCGATGATGTCACTGGTGTACACCCTGTCGCCGCGGGGAAGTTTGGCCAGACAGCTGCTTTCGTTGACCGCGATGACGGTGAGCACCGCCACTTGCTCACGTCCGCTGAATCTGCCCAGTTCTTTTTTGTTCAATCGGGTTTCCCGAAATACCGAAAATCGCTGGGCGACTCTGACGCCGTCTTTGGCGCCCACATTCAACAGCGCTTCTCCCTGGCCGACTTTCACAATTTGTATCGGTTCCTGCCGTTCGAAGATGGCAGGCGCAGTGGGTTTCGCTTTTTCGGACGACTGCTTTTTTGCTGTAACCTGCGGCGGCGTGGAGGTCGTTTTTTTTACGGGTTTCGCAGCGGGTGAAGGTATCGACACCGGCTGCCATTCGTTTACCGGAAGACCGCTGACGGATTCAAGTTGCATCCAGACGTTGTCGCCCACCAAAAAAAAACCGGTGACGCTACCTTGAGGTTGCAGTGTTCGTTCCGGAATTGCCGCTGGGTCGGCGGTGATATTGAACGTTTGCATGCCGCTGTTTCCAAGCGCAACGTACACGGTTCCCCGGTGCAACAGTACACTTTGGATGGGGGCATCGAGTTTGATGGATTTCGGTTCGTTCGGCGCTTCCGAGGTAGTGAGAATTAAATTATTTCCCTCGAATGCAACGTGAATTTCCGGTGCGGACGTGTGTTGCATGTCTTTGGCGGCTTCTGCGGTTGTCTGTTGGGCATGGGATGATACGGCCCACATGGACACGACAACGATAGCCATACGGGAAAGAAAATAGACCGACGGAATGTGATGGAAAAGCAGTTGTTTTTTCATGGTGATAACCTCCACAAATATGTTTTGAATCAAACAGAAGCCAGAATCGTGCCATCTGAAAAAATGATGTATTCTCGTTTTGAATATGAGATCAGATGCAAAAATGTGGTGGTTTATACACAACCGGCACAGACACTGTGAAACAAAGCGACACATGAAAAAGGGATTGTTGTATAAGTGTAAAAAAAGGTGTATTCAGGAAATACGGTTTGCGTATTGCACCGATAATCGTCACCTGTTAAAATTCGCTCGCTTCGTAGACAATTTTCTAGTTGAGGAGACCATATAATGAAAAAGAAAGCGATACAATTGAGTGTATGGGTTGCGTTGGTTATTCTGGCTGCGGCGTGCGGCGGGAGCGAGGTCTATAAACGGTTGAGCGCCGGTTCGATGCCAGAGATGGGCGCATGGGACGGGGTGTATTACTCCGAGGCGTATGGTCGGATGGAGTTGACCGAGAACGGCACAAACGTTGTGGGCCTGTACGAGGGAGAACGCTACAAGGGAAAAATCGAGGGAATCGCCGAAGGGGATCTGCTGAACTTCAAATGGACCCAGTGGAATGAAGACCTGAATGGAAAAACCCGTGAAACGACCGGCCACGGTTATTTTCGTTACACCGTTGTCGACGAAGGAACGCCGGAAAAATCCAGACTGGTTCACTGGGCCAAAGGTGAATGGGGATATCTCGAAGACAACGCCGGGCACGCGTGGGAAGCGGTGAAGTTTCCGGATGGCACCAAGAAAGTGCTGACCCTGGAAGACAAAGCGCCCGAAGAAGCGCAAAGTAAAGATCCGTTCGCATCCAGCGGTTCTTCGTCTTCATCATCCTCGTCATCTTCCGACAGCGGTTCCAGTGATTCCTCCGGCGGCGGCATGGACTCCCTGGGCGGCGGCGGCGGTAATCTTGATGAAGACGTGAACGACCTCTTCTGATTTAATTCCGATGAATTCATCTCTACGTGTGGTGGGACTCACCGGGGGCATCGCCTCGGGGAAGAGTTGTGTTTCCAAAGCGTTTCGAAATGCGGATATTCCTGTTCTCGATGCGGACAGCCTGGGACATATGGTGCTGGAGCCGGACGGCGAGGCGTATGACGAGGTGATTCATGCGTTCGGCACGGGCATTTTGAATGACGATCGAACCATCAATCGCCAGCGGCTCGGAAAAATGGTGTTTGATAATGAAGCGGAGCGTAAAAAGCTTGAATCCATCACGCACCCGGCAATTGCAGCGTTGGCGCAAAAAGGGATGGAACTGATTTCTGCTTCCGGGGCGCCGTTTGCGGTGTATGAAGCGGCGCTGTTGGTGGAGACCGGCATCTATAGAGGAATGGATGCGCTGGTGGTCGTATCCACCACGTTGGAAAATCAACTCGTTCGGTTGTGCGCGCGCGATCAAATATCTAAAAAAGATGCGGTCACTCGAATCGCCTGTCAGTATCCGCTGGACCAGAAACTGAAAGTGGCGGATTATGTGATCGAAAATAACGGAACCTATGCGGAACTGGAGAAAGCTGCGCTGGAGGTGGCTTCCAGGCTGAAAGCGCAATTCTCCTGATTGAATCGTCATCGGGGGAGCCAGTGAAAAAAACGGACAGCGTACTCATATTGGGGTTTCCTTCGGAAATATCTAAAAACGTGGCGACGGCGTTGCTCAGTTCAGGGCATTCGGTGTTTCTGCTTCTTTCTTCTGACGACTTCGGTCAGGCGGCGCATATGAAAAAGAAATTCGGCAAGCAGTTGCAGTTGCTTGCCGGACGTGGAGACCACCTGGATTTCGGGCTGACCGGAGAAGACTATCTGTATCTGGCGCAGACGGTTCGGCATACCCTGGTAGTGTATGGGGATGACGGTGGATTGTATTCAGGGGAGTTTTATAATGCGCTGGTGTGTGAACTGGTTGAATTCTGCAAGGCAGCCGCTCATTTGAAACGGCTGATGGTATTGAGCGGGTTTTCGTTTGTATTGGGGTTCGGCGGCGTGGTCGCAGAAAACGATTTAGCGCTTCCTCTGCCGCCGCGCGCGCAGGAAGCACAGCCGACGTATCGGGTGGAACGTGTGTTGTCGCGGTTTCGAGCGGATTTTCCGATTTCGATTGTGCGTTGTGGAACGCTGGTGGGAATGGCCGATGCGCTTTGTCCGGTGGTGATGCTGGCGTTGGCGTATCCGGACCTGTTTTCGAAAAGTCGCAGTGCCCGGATGCTGTTTTCTTCCGTAAATGATGTGTCCGGTTTTTTGCTTGAAGCGCTGTCTAAACCGCATTCGTCTAAAACCGTTCATTTGTTCAACGAAAATCACAACGCGCGTCAGCTGGGTGAAAAACTGAGTCGCATGGCGGTTTCTCAGGTGCCGCGGTCGTTTGATTTGCGCAAAGCGGCACAGCGCTGGATTCGTGAGGCCGGGTACGATGTGAAGCGTCTAACCGGTTTGCAAACCCATGCGCAGGTGGAAAACACCTGGACAAACAATATGTTGAAGGAGCATAATTTTTCAAAATGGAATCGTTCGTTGAATTGGGAACCGCTGGTGGAGTACACGGTGGAAAAATTGACGGGCTTCCGGTAAATCATCTTGTTCAAGATTTTGACAAAGGTTCGACGGTTATGACGGAAAAACAATACATCGATAGAGAGACAGAAACGAAATACGATACTGCGGTTCAGTTGGTGAATTCATTCATCGAGCGGTTCTCGGCAGTGGTTTCGAAAGCGACCGGCAGCGATGTGGCATTCGGGTTGCTGGATGCCGACGGGTTCACCAGCGTAAAGCGGGGCTCCGCGACTGTGGGAATCAATGTGGTGGAACAATCCGATGTGCTGATTTTCATTGCGCGGATGATGAAAGTGCCGAGCGATAATACGGAAGCGTGTTTTCGAAAAATTCTGGAACTGAATTTCACCGCCACGTCGGACGCCGCATTTGCGATAGAGAAGGCCACCGATACGATTTGTCTGCGGGCGCAGCGAACGATTTCCGGACTGGATTACGATGAGTTTGAGGAGATGTTGCACACGATTGCCACGGTTGCAGATGAATGGGATGATCGATTGATCGAAGAATTTTCATAAGAAGGGTACGAACGGATTCATGATATCGAACAAGCCGAAACCGATTGCGCAGGGGAATTTTTCCAAAACGCCGTTTGCACATATTCTGGTTTATATATTGACGAAGGAATTGCACGGAACACTGGAGGTGCGAGACGGAGCGCGCGCCATATCGATTTATTTTCGAAACGGGTGCCCGGCCAAAGTGCAGAGTACGGAGCCCGGGATGCGGCTGGGCGAGGTGCTGGAGCAAATGGGCAAGCTGACGCCCAAACAAATACAGGAAAGTCTCGAAGAGGTGAAGCGGACCGGAGAACTCCATGGGCAGGCGCTGGTTCGAATGGGGTTTGTGGACGGGGCCACATTGGTAGCCGGCATTACGGAACAAATGATTTTCAAAATGATCACGGCGTTTACTTTTTCGACCGGGGAATACGCATTCTATGAGGGAATCAATCTGATCACCAAAGGGCCGTCGGAACTGGTAAGTCTCGATACGTTGACGCTGCTGATGGTGGGGATTCGCAAGTACGGACCGAAGCTGAATTTGGCACCGTATCTGGCCTCGCTTGCCGACAAATCGTTTTATGTGAATGATGTGGAACCGCTTCGAAAGCTGCGACTCGATGCCAATGAACGGTTGATTTGTCGAAAATTGCTGGAGAGCCCGCAGGATTTGATGTCACTGAAGAAGTGGGACGCAGTGGATGTACATGTGCTTCAAGGGGTTCTGTATGTGTTGCTGATTACCAAAACGCTGAAGGTGATTTCAAAAGAAGAAGTTGCATCATCGAGAGTGCAACTGCCGCAAATCACATTGGATTCAATGCCGCCGGAACCGGAAAAATCATCTTATCCGCCTGAAGTTCAGGCCATGAGAGATGAAATACAAAAACGGGCCGCGCTGATTTCTTCGCAAAACTATTACGAAATGCTTGGAATCGAGCGCAATGCGGGGAATGCCGATATTCGCAAGGCGTTTTTTAAACTGGCGAAGAATTTCCATCCCGATCGCTCGGCCAAGCCGGGACTGGAGGATTTGCGGGAGGCCCTGGCCTACCTGTTCGCGAATCTGTCAGAAGCACACAGCACGTTGAATGATATTGATTCCAAGGGGATGTATGACGCGTCGCTGTCAGACACCCGCACATCACCGAATTCGGCGGGAAATGTTGAATCCGATGAAGAAGCCGAGGTGCGGCGAATTATCGAAGCCGATCGGATGTACCAGAAGGCATTGGTGCTGATGCGCCAGCAGAAAAATACGGATGCGTTGAATTTGGTGGAACAGGCGTTTGATAATTGTCCGGAGGAGGCGGAGTACATTGCCACCCGGGCATACTTGAAAATGTTGCTCGGAAAGGAAAAGCCCGAGGACCTGATAACCGTGTTTCGGGAGGCGGAGCGGACGAATCCCAAATCGGAACGGATTCATTTTTATTTTGCGCAGGTGCTGAAAAACGCCGGCCGAACCAATGAAGCGAAAAAGCATTTTAAAGAAGCTGCAACCATCAACCCTCGAAATATCGAAGCGGCCCGTGAGGTTCGCATTATTGAGATGCGGTCAAAGAATACGGGTAAAAACAAGAAACCCGGTTTCCTTGATAAATTTCGAAAATAACGCACAGGGTGAAAAAACGACTGGTTTGGATTCAATATCTGTGTCGTGTTTTGAAGCGATAATATTCCGATACAGATACTTCTAAAGCTGTATTTTTTCTACGCTTTGTATGCGAAAAACCTACAGAGCGAACGGGTAGATTTCTCTTTGGATAGTTGACAGATTGGTTTCTTCGTTTCATTCTGCCTGCGTCGTTATGAGTACATTTTTCTTACAAAGAGGAATTCGTCTGCCGGTTAAAAAACCGCGCAATCTTGAAATCAAGGATGTCGACGTTCCAGAGCACTCGTCACAGCAATCCGTAGCTGATGAGGACGGAGCGAAACAGACCTCTCCATTTGCCGACAAGTACAAAGAGGTCGCGACGCATCAATATGTGCCGCGGCAATCGCTGGCGGAGCGAATCTCTGATTTTGTCGCTGAAAAAGGCCAACAGGTTGTTATTCGTTTGGCGGATGAAGATCCCCATAGCCTGACCCAGCGAGCCATTACCGAATCTTTGAAGAAGGGCAAGGACAAGGTTAAAGCGGCGCTGGATCAACTGGCGGAAAAAACCGGAGTATCCAAATTTGTGTTTGCCTGTCACAAGGGGCAGGACTTGGGAGAGTTGGTGTCGCTTGCCGCATCGATAATTCGTGTTCATCATTCGCATTATCCGATGATGACACGTCCGTGTCTGGCGAAGCGGGTGCTCGGAGAATCTCCGGTGATTGATATTCATGTGCGGGTAAAAGGGGTTCTGGTGGTCGATATCGGAGAATTGATGTTGCTGACCGAACCGGATATTTCGGCGGTAGTAACGGTCATTTCTCAAAGCGGCGCGCAATTGGTCCGGGTTCGGCGCGGTGCCACGGTTTATGAAATATTGAGCGCTATGTCTCTTCTTGACGGTTCCAAAAAAGTGGTGATGGGCTCTCCGTTGCTGGGCGATGCGATTTACGAGTTGCACGTGGCGATGACCGCCGATACACTTACGCTCTTTGCCGAATCACAAGATGACCTGTATCAGAACCTGCCCTGCTGCAATTGCGGAAAATGTGTGAAGGTGTGTCCGTCCAGACTATTGCCGGGGTTGTTGTCGAAACATATTTACGTGGAGAATTTCGAAGACGCGGCGCATTTGAACGTTCATTCGTGTATCGAGTGCGGTTGTTGTGCATTTATGTGCCCGTCCCGGCGTTCACTGGTTCAATTCATGAGACTGGGCAAGCAGGAGTCCCGGAAAGCGGTGGGCAGCCATGAGTGATCAGAATAGATACAGCGTTTCGACGTTTCCGCATATTCACAGCGGAATCAGCATTCGTCGGTTGATGATCGGCATTATCATCGCACTGTTGCCCCCATTGGGATTCGGTGTGGTGCAATACGGGCTGCCGGCGGCATTGATTATCATCGTGAGTGTGTTGGGGGCGTTTTTCACGGAGTTCGGTATTGACCTGCTGGCCAAGCGAAAAACCGTGAAGGCGCTCAATCTGCATTCGGTGGTTGTCGGGTTGATGCTGGCGGCGATGCTCCCTTCCGGATGTCCGCTGCCGATTGTGTTGCTGGGCAGTGTGATGGCCATTTTAATCGGTAAAATTCCATTCGGTTCATTGGGCGGTTCGTTTATCGCGCCTGCCATTTTGGGAATTCTGATACTGTTTGTGTCATATCCCAAAGCGGTGACCAATTGGCAGTTCCCCAATCAGGATGCCGAGTACAACGAAACCTACGCTGCGGAATCTCCCCTTCAGGCGGTGTACACCGATCCTTCTGATGAATATGAATATTCCCCGGTGAAAATGTTTACCGGTCAGGGGAAAGTGGGCGCAATCGGCGCCACCAGCGGGCTGGCGCTCACCATCGGCGCTTTTTTTCTGTTTTTTATGCGAATTACGCGCATGTACGCCACTCTCGGCTATCTGATCGGACTGTGCGCAACCGCGTTTGTGCTGGGTAAAATGTACCCGGAGGAGCCCACGGTGTGGTTTCATCTGGTGAGCGGATACGCGCTGTTCGCCGCCATGTTTTTGGTGAACGATATTCCGGCCAGCCCGGTGACGGAGACCGGTATGATTCTGTACGGTGTGATTGCCGGTGCGTTGACCATCGTTTTGCGTTGGGCCGGATTGGAGTTCGCTTCGGCATTGTTCGCAGTGGCGGTCACCAGTCTCGCGGTGCCGTTCCTCGATAAGCTGATTGGGAAACCGGCATATCAAAGTGAGGTGACCCGTGCGTGACAAAATCTGGTACATGGTTCTGATATTGGGGGTGATTGCGTCTGTTTTCGGCGGGGCGCTGGCTTTTGTGAACGCGCATACCAACGAAGTGCTGGAAGTGCG
>JAFGXQ010000072.1 GCA_016936575.1 Deltaproteobacteria bacterium | reverse complement strand
CTCTTAACCGGCATAACAATGCATATTATCAAAATTATCTTGTCCCGCTGGAGAAATTGCCACAGCGCGGTATCAAGGCATCTGAACATCAATTGCGCAAGGCATTTGGATGGTTCAGGGAAAAACTGAAACGACGGGTGGGAGCTGCGGAAGAGAGTGGTAAAGAGATTGCTTCTTTCTTAGATCAGCTTGTGGACAAGCTTGTCTTCACAGTCATTTCAGTCACCGACGAATTGAATGCGTTTAAAGTGTTCGAGACACTTAATGCACGTGGCGTTCGTCTTTCATCGACTGATCTTCTAAAAAACTACCTTTTCTCGGTCATTGCCAGCTCCGATAGCGTCCATGATACTGAAATGAATTCATTGGAGGAGCGATGGGAACGAATTGTAGATTGGTTGGGAAGTGAGCGTTTTCCTGAATTCTTAAGAATTTTCTGGAACAGCAAGAATAAGTTAGTTCGCAAATCTGAGCTGTTCAAGACAATTCGCCACAGCATTTCAACCAAAGAACAGGCATTCAAACTATTGCGGGAACTGGACACCTCGGCATCCATCTATGCTGCATTGCGAGACCCTCAGGATAGCATCTGGAATGATGTGGAAAAAGACGCACTTAAACAGCTATTAATGTTTAGTGTTAAGCAACCGCTTGCCATGCTTTTGGCTTGTAATGAAAAATTTTACGAGAGCAACCGCAACGCGTTCACACGCATTCTAAAAGCTGTTGTTGTAGTATCATTCAGATATAACGTGATTTGCAATCTTCAGCCTCAAGAGCAGGAACGACTATATAACGACATTGCAAGAAGAGTATCAGAAGGGGAGTATGGCAACGTCGAATCTGTTCTTCGTTCCCTTAAAGATATTTACCCAGATGATGACAGGTTTAAAGCTGCTTTTTCAGAAAAAGGATTCCGTACAACCAATAGCAGAAACAAGAAGATTGTGCGGTATATCATGTTCAAAATAGAAAGTCAGCGTTCCGAGCAGCAGTTCGATTTTGAAAGTGCGTCCATTACATTGGAACACATTTTGCCGGAAAATCCGGGTGCGGAGTGGAGCCACATTGATGAAAGCAAGCAGGATTCGTTAATCTTTCGTCTCGGTAACATGACTCTGTTAAAACGAACGGCCAATAGAGACCTGGGGAATAGCGGGTACGAGCAAAAGAAGACGTTTTACAAAGAAAGCGGCTTTCAAATGACACGTGCCATCGCGGAAAATTATGAAGAATGGGACGAGGATAAGGTTGATTCGCGACAGAAGCAACTTGCCAATGTAGCAGTCGGAATTTGGAAAGTCGAATTTGGAGACTAAGGCATAGGGAAGCTGTAACCTTTGCAACCTTTTTCAAACTAAAGTACAAAAAAGATGCTGCGTTCATTAACGGTTCGGCTGAACCGGATTGCCCCCCAATTTTTAAAAAAACGACAAAACGCTGAACAAACGCATAGATGTAGTCTATTTTTACCCTTTATATTCTAAAATAATAATGAATTGACCCGTATAACATACAGAAATGACTTCACTACAATTACAGTTCGGTGATAAAATATCATATATATGAAAATTTTCATAAAAATTCAAAATTCCAGACCACTAATATTTATTCCGGCATGATCCGGGCCTGGGAACAAAGAGGGGTACCAATGAGCAACACAGGGGCAACACAATTGGGAATCGGTTTGGCATGGGGCGTTTTTCTCTTTTCTGCTTTTTCATGTGATAGCAGTTCACCGGAATCACTCCCGCCGATGGCGGCCGGCGAAGTCGCTTCATCTGAAACCGAAACGCCCGATGCGGCAACCGCTGAAACCGAAGAACCCGCACAATCCGCTTCTGAACTCTCTGTGTCAACCTTTCAGGAGATGCGCCCTCTCGCCGAGGAATGCTGTACCCAGCCCGGCGATGCATCTGAATGCTGGATGAGTGACGCCGAACGCGACGGCGTACTCTGTGACTCCGGAACAGACTGCGAAAGCGGGACCTGCAATGCCTCGGAGGGAAGATGCACCTGCAACAACAATGACGAATGCAATGACGGCGTTTGCGTGGACGGTCTTTGCGGCCCTTCCTGGTGCAACGGCTATCTGGTCTGCTCCTGCTGGGGAGGCTGTGAATGGTGGAGCGCCAATGCGGAACAGACACTCCACGATCTGGCCGCTGCGCAGGGAATGTACTGCTGCGAAGGTCTGTATGCGGCCAGCCCCATCGACGTAGACCCTTCATTAGGCGGATATTTCACTCAGACCCCCTGCGGCGGCTGCAGCCAGGATGAAGATTGTGATGATAACAACCCCTGCACTGCGGACGCGTGCACAGATGAAACCTGCACCCATACCAACCTGACCGGAACCCAGGACACGATTCCCGATGCGGCGGATTGTCCCTTCAACGGTGCGATTTACTCATTAGAGTGTGCGCGTTCCCGCTGCAGCAACGGCGCCTGCTCGATTGAATTGAACTGGAATGAGGGCGAAACCTGCAATTCCTCACCCGGCGAGGTTCCCGCAGGTGCCCATACGGATTGCTATAGCCGCAGTTGCGCGGCCGACGGTACCTGTGCGGTGAACATCAGCGAAGGCGCAGGATGCAAAGTGGGTGAAAACGACTGCTCCGACGCCACCTGCGATGCCGATGCCGCCTGTGTGGATACCCCGCTGGACGCCGCCGGACTCGCGGCGCATCCGGAATGTTGTGATCCCGACGTTTCCGCGTCGTTCAACGACGGGCACGGTTGCACCGACGACTTCTGCTGCACCCCCGACTCTGCAGATGCGACCTGTGAGGACATTACCCCGTACACCGACCGAAATGTACCGAACTACGACGAAAGTGCGCCCGGCAATTGCTGTCTCGATTCATACAACTGTAACGACGGCAACACCTGTACTCAGAATATCTGCTGCGGCACCGCCAACGCGGGTCTCTCCATTTGCGGAGGAGTGGCGGACGATGCTTCATGGGAATGTGTACAGCAGGTGGTGGATGAACCCGGGTGCTGTGATGCCGCTCCGGAAAGTCTGGCGGACAACTGCAACGATATTTTCAGCTGCACCCAAGATGTTTGCTGTACCCCCGATGAAATCGCGGCGGCGGTGGATGGCGACCCCTGCTTCGGCGCCTCCCCTTACAACTGCGCGGATGCGGCATCGTGGGACACCCCGCCCGCCGGTTGCTGTGACCCCGATGAAGACGCGTCCGTCTACTGCGCGGACGGCAATTCCTGCACCATCAAAATTTGCGATTCGCTCACGCACCAATGCGAATCAGAACCGAACCTGGCCAGCGGCTGCTGCGGCCCCAATCCCACCGATGCCTGCGAGGATGTAGACAACAACGCGTGCACCATCGAGGAATGCTGCGACCCGATCACAATCGGCCTGGCCGTGGCGGGAGACCCCTGTTTCGGCGCTGCGGAATGGACCTGCGCGGTTTCGTCAAGTACGGTTCCCGGTTGCTGTGCAGACGCATCTGATTGCGACGACGGAAACCCCTGTACCGAAGACGCCTGTGTGAACAACACCTGTTCATGGGGAGCACTCAGCGATCTCAGCGCCGTGGAAGGTGTATGCTGCACGACAGGCGGCACCAACAATGACTCCCAGTGCGGAGACGACAACGATGCCAACGACTGCACCCAGAATGTGTGTTGCTCCCCGGCGATGGTGGCTGCCGCGGTGGATGGAGACCCCTGCTTTGAAGCCAATGACTGGAGTTGCCGCAACCCGGTGGTCGATGACGATCCGCTCCCGGCTGGATGCTGCACCGCCACCACGTATGCTGACAATTGCAACCCGGACGGCAACCCCTGTGTGGTGGAGGACTGCGTCAACAACAACTGTACCTGGACCGCCAATGACACCTTCGCGTTCTGCTGCGACGAAGACGGCGACTGCCCGCAACCCGGCGTAACCCGTCCCTGTTTGGAGGACGCCACCTGCTCCCTTTCCGACAACCCGATTCTAAACAGTGCGTGGGCGCAATGTGAACTGACCTATTCCGCGGAAGACACCCCCTGCGGTGCGGGCGGTGACTGCTACGACGAAGTGTGTGATGATCCCGCCAACGAAGACTGGAGCTGCAGCAAGGTATCGTATGTTCCCGCCGGAACCCAAACCTGCTCGCCACCCAATGCACCCCCCTGCGGCGCATATTATTGCGACGGCAGCGGCGGCTGTGACGACCTGCAGACAACCGAAAACACCTACGATAATGCTACCTGCACCGGAAACAGTCTGGGTAGCGCTGCGAGCATTACGGATACGGACGCAACCAATGTCTGCGCATCAGACGACTATGAACCGGTAACCACCGGTTTGTTTACAGAGTGCGGCGGCGAAACATATTCTGATGTAGTGTACAACTACGGAGATGTGGTCACCGACGACTACAATCTGATTCATCGCGTTGTTAAAGTGACCGACGTGGATGGCGACTGGGATCCCGTGATATACGCACGCAGCGATTGCGCCGACAGCAGCTCACAGACCCAATGCAATGACAACTGCACCTTTAACGGCAGCAACTACAACGATACTGTTTACACCTTCTCTCCGCTTGTGGGCTGCGATTCCAACGAATCAAAAATTGTCACAGGGCCGTTTGCAGTAACCGATGTACCCAACCATGTGGTGCCTGACCCGGTTCCGGTGAACGAGCAGGATTTCGATCAGAACAACGTGCGCGACGGATTCGATGTGACCCGCACACACACCACATCACTCATTGTTGACTCACGCTACAGCACGCCCGACAACGGCGGTACGTTTGATATTGAAATAGATGACGAGGAGCATAACAACAACGACTGTCGCAACATCGGCTCCTACGGTGCGGCCCCTGTCATCGACGGCAGTTTCCAGTGGAAACAGCGCTGGCGGGGTGCCACCAGCCTGGGCGACTACAACAACTACTACGGCGCGTCCGGACCACAAATGGGGTTGGACGGCACCAAAAACGCCACCGACCCTCACCAGGCGTTCTTCAAACTGGAGATTCCCGCCGGTTCAGGAAAATACCTGAGTTATGTGGATTGGAACGCGCTGGACAAACGGTGTGAAGCGGGTTTGCCGACCCCTCTTACCCTTGACGACGCCACTGCCGGCGCATCATTCTTTCACGCCACCCTGAGCGAGGTGTTCGAAGATGCGGGGAATTCAGCTGAATGCTCCAGCAGTGACATGAACACCGCGGTGAACGACAATGAATGGGCGCCGCAACTGCAGATTGATGCAACGGATGCCAGCTATGAAAACGCCTGGCTTGCGGTCGGGAACTACACCCCTGCGCAATACGGTGACTACGAACTGACCATGCTTAAACTGCAGCCGGATTTCTTCGGTTTTGCAAACGGCTACAGTACATACGGCAGCGGCAAAGGCTGCGGCACCATGGACTATTTCGATGCGGAAGGCTATCGTCTCGACTTCATTCCCAGCGGCGGCACCCTGAACGGTTACCTGATGACGGTTACCAACGTGGGAGAGGGCTCTGACACCTGTGACGATGTTAACGGAGACCTGAGTAGCGGTTGGGATTGGGGATGGCTGGTACACCCACGTTGCTACGGCCCAAGCGGCATAAACAGCGCGATTGAGTACAACGAGTGGCTGAACCAGGACGAACACGGAGAATTTAAAATGCTTCCGTTCGCATTCCCCATGGGTAACGACACCTACCACTATGCCTATTTCGACACATCGGGGCGTATTTCACTGATGCAACCGATTGAGGAGTTAGGCACCTGTTCAAATGACAACCAATGTAGAACCGGCCCCTGCGCCAGCGGCAGAGGTTGCTTCTGCGCAACATCCCTGACCGACAAAAAATGTTTCTACGACCCCGGCCCCATCGACGTGGAGCCCGACGTGGAAGAATTTTTCATGCATATGGAAGACGGCGGATACGGCCCGACCATCGCCGGCGCCTGGGGGTCGTTCACCACAGACTGGAAATATTCATCGTCCAGTTACGGTTATATGACCGCTCAGTCCGTCGTATTTGAAGGCACCACCGCGTTTGTGGTGAGCTGGGTGGGTATGGAAAGTGATGAAGCCGCAAACAAGGCGGAAGCGTTCAGTTCTACCTGGACCAGATCATACCATCGCCCGAGCTGGCAGGTGATTCTGCGCATGGATGGTCGTGTGGTATTCTATTATCGTCCGGATGTCAACACCGCCGCATTTGACGAGGCGGTCGAACGGGGCACCTTTATTGTCGGCTTATCCGGGGGTATTTCCACCATCAACTGTAGTGACGACTCAGAATGTGAAGCCGCATACGGAACCACAACCGTCTGTGATTCCACGTCACCGTCTTCTTATCTGATACCCACTGACCGATGTTATCGTATGATATCCCCGCTGGTAGACAACAGCGACGGGCTGGGAAATGAGTAGGGGGATGAAGATGATTACCAACACCAACATCAAAACATTTTTTATTTTCACAGTTCTTTCCTTCCTGGGCGTATCGTGCGGCTGCAGCGACAAGGAATGCAAATCGACGCGGGATTGCGAAACCGGGTTTGTATGCAAGAACGGCGACTGTGTGGACGTCAGCACAACGGACACGCAATCCGACTCAGATTCGTTGAACCAAAACGGAAGCGACGACGACTCGGATTCATCGAGCGACACCAACACCTCAACGGACCCGCGGGATAGCGACAGCGATACCCAGACCGACGACACAGATACCCAAACCGACAGTGACAGCGATACCTCGACTGCCGGGAACGAGTGCACCGAGACGTGGGAATGCAACGACGACAACGCCTGCACAACCGAAAGCTGCACCAACGGCGTATGTGTATATCGGCAAGCAATCCCGGTTCCTGCCGGATGCTGCTCCGACAATGACGATTGCAATGACAGTGATGAATGCACTTCAGACAACTGCAACAGCGCCACGTTCACTTGTCAATACACAGATGCGACAGGAGAAAACTGTTGTCTGTCAGACACCGACTGCAACGACAGCAACAGCTGCACGATTGATTCCTGCGCAGCCGGCGGCGCGTGCATTCACATCGCGAATGATTCTATTTCAGGATGCTGTGCCAATGAAAACGATTGCGGATCGAGCAACTGTTCCACCATCACCTGCGAGGACTACGCCTGTGTATACAGCTTCCTCGATACCACCGAAACCGGTTGCTGCGTGGTGGATGGAGACTGCCCTCCCGGAGAGGGCGCCTGCACCGTAGCCACCTGCAATGAAAAAGGAGAATGTGAATACGAAACCAATCCATCCCTCGCAACGGACTGCTGCATTGAAAACAACGACTGCGATGACGGCAACAACTGCAACGTGGATGTATGCACTTTTGAGTACACATGTGTCCATACGGATCCGGTAGTTCCGGCGGATGGATGCTGCATCGACGACGGGGATTGCTCTGATGGCGACAATTGCACCGCGGACGTGTGTAACGACAATATCTGCTCAAACACTGTACATGATACCGACAATATGCCGGCTGGATGCTGCAGTGTGGACGCCCATTGCGACGATTGGAACGACTGCACCACAGACTTGTGTTTCATGGGGCGATGCTACAGCAACGGCGATCCCTCCCTGGGTGACAATTGCTGTTACGTGGATACCGACTGCAACGACAGCAACGATTGCACCGTCGACTCCTGCGACGCCTGGAACAGCGAATGTGTGCACCTGGCGCCGGACGCCGGCGCCATGCCCTCCGGGTGCTGCCTGGTCGATGAAGACTGTACCGACACCGACAACCTGTGCAATATCGGCAGTTGCGGTATTGACCCCAAATATACCTGTGAATTCGTGACCGCGGCGGATGACACGCCCTGCGACAACGATTCATGGTGCGATGGCCCGGAAGTATGCAGCAGCGGCACCTGCGTCACGCGTACAGGTGATCTGCCCTGCAACGGACCGCTCGGTCCCTGCAGACTCGGCAGCTGTGACGATGTCAACCGGGAATGCACGGTGGCCGCGGAGTACGATACCGACGTAAGTTGCAACGATGACTTGTTCTGCAACGGTACTGACTTGTGTCAGGCCGGGGACTGCGTTCATTTCAACCCGCCCTGTCTGGAAGAAGATACCGATGCGCTCGGCATATGCGAAAAATTCGCTTGCGATGAAGACAACACACAATGTGTGGTTGACTTCAAACCGAACTATACCCCGTGCGACAACAGCACCCGATGTGACGGCGTGAATATGTGTGTGGATGGTGTCTGCGAATCAAACGAATACTGCGGAGAAGGAAACGACTGCGCCTACTATATTTGCGATGAAGACACCGATGGCGGGTTGCCGGTCTGCACCTTTGTTCTGGCAGAAAACGGCATCCCGTGTACCACACCGGATTTGGGGCCCTGCTTCGGCACTGAAAACCGCATGTGCCTGAACGGCACCTGCACTATTGGAACAGACTACATGTGTGAATCACTGTTCACCGGAGGGTTCTGTAAAGACTACATCTGTAAACCGGAATGGGGAGAAGGCGTGCTCGGTTCAGGTGGCGGATGCGGAGAAGATCCCACCGACTACAGTTTTGCAACGGTGGGTTGTCTAGACGAGACCGATACATCTGTCGACACCGCTGCCGGCCCCGACACCATCGATTTCAGCACCGCGATGGAATACAATCGGGTCAGCGACTACGGCACGACCTGCGGTTCCGGATTCAGCGGCGGCGATTCGATTTATCAAATCTACCTCACTGCGGGGCAAACCATCACGGTGACACTCAGTGAAGCGGACGCGGATTTCGATACTGATACGAATGTGGAGACCACCAACGGACAAGATGTATACGTGATGATTCTACCCAATGCCTGCAACCCCACCGGTTGCGTAGACGGAGGTGTCGGCACTGCGGAATACACCGCACCCATTGATGGTATGTATTATATCGTTATAGACATGGTGGAACGCGCATACGCGACCGGGCAACTGAATATCAATTGTCACTGATGACCTCATCCACGTGGAAGACAGCCTCTTCGCTTGTGCTGATCAGCCGACCGGCGGTGTGGTTCATTCTACCTGCGGTATTTTTTGCTGCGGCCTGGTTCTCGCTGGGCGCGGCGTACTATCCTGTTCAGACGGTGCTGATTGCGCTTGCCCTGACATTTCCGATGTCGCTTCACGGATACGGGTTGAATGACATCTACGATTTGGCTTCTGACCGAGCCAATCCGCGCAAAACCATTCGCATTCAATCTGAGAAAGATGCGCGAATCGTCGCAATCGCCGCGCACCTTGGCGGACTCATCGTCTTAGCCGCCGCGGCAACTACGCTTGAACCGATACCCATTCTCATCAGCATCGGCCTGGTGGCTGTCTCCTACGCGTATTCAATGCCGCCGATTCGGCTCCGGGTGCGCCCACCGTTCGACAGCCTGACCAATGGAATCGGCTACTTTCTGCTTCCTGCAACATTGGGCTGGACGCTCCACCGTCCGATTTCCCAGTTGCCCATCGATGTGTACGCCATTGCCATCGCGGTTTCAGGCATTCACAGCTTTGCATCAATTATGGACTATACACCCGACCACGCCGCCGGCGATCGCACCGCGGCCACCGTATATGGAAAACGCGGCGCAGCGCTGTTCTGCCTGGCGTCGATGATAGGCTGCTACCTGTTATTGCCGTTCTGGTATCCGATTGTAGGCATCGGCCTCAGCGCATTGATTCTGATATACCCGAATGAACGTCTTGCCCGGTTTGGAACCTATCTCTTTTATTTGACCTTCGTCGCCATCATGATAGCGTACTACTACTTTTTATTTTCCCATCGGGGAAACCCCTTTTGGGCCCCCGGGGCACTATTCACCCGATAACAGGAACCGACGATGACCATCCCTGTTGAAAGCGAAACTCACTTTATCTGGATGCCGGCGCGATATGTTTCTCTTTTCGGCGATTTCGGTGTGCAGATGTACGACATTGTCACCGTAGTCGCACTCGTTGTCGGCGCAACCGGTTGGCTGGTGATGACCCGACAAATCCGCGTGGGTGTAAAAAAAAGACTGCTTGCCCTGGGGCTCATCGGTTTGACCACCGTATTTTTCACTCGCCTTTTCCATATTCTATTCTGGGGCCTCGAACAAAACATCGCCCATCCGACTTTGTTGGTTCAGTTGGGCCATGGCCGATCCATTCACGGCGCGGTGGCCGGATTTTGGTTGTCTGCATTTCTTATTTCAAAACTTTGGCGCACACCCCTTCCCCCTCTGTTAAACGCCATCAGCATCTGGTCGGTGTTCGGACTCGTCTGTGCGCGCATCGGCAATTTCTGGAACAGCGAAATGGTTGGCACTGCCACCACCTGGTCGACAGGAATCGGTTTCTATTTTCACGGCGATCACGGCACCGTCATCAGGCACCCTGTGCAGCTGTATGAAGCCGCACTTGCGCTCATGCTGCTCGTTATACTTATCGTCCTATATGTTCGGATTCGTGTTACAAAAACAGATCACCGCTACCTTCCCGCATCCGTGGCATTCATCGGCCTGGGCATCATTCGTTTCTGCTGTGATTTCATCAAGGAGGAACCGGGCCATCTCTTCGGCTCCCTGCTCACCACCGGTCAAATCCTAAGTATTCCGCTGATGCTACTCGGCGGATGGCTTCTCTACCTGCCATTCCACAAACGGCAAGGCAATCGGTGAGTGTTGCGGGAACCTTCGCAACACGGGCGTATAGTTGTACTCGTGTGCGCTGAAAAATCGATTCAGCGTGATCATATAGTAAAAACAGAGTCCCATGAACAAGTGCCAGATACCGTGCGTCTGAAAATACGCAAGCCATGGGGTTTCGCAGGTGCACAGAAATTTATCGATACACCACCCCGCATACGCGATGATACAAGTGACAATGGCATACCAAACCAGCCGGAATACCCGCGCATCCTGAGAAATGCCCGGCCAACTCTTGCGACGTTTCCAAATCAGTATCAGCATCGTTGCGATCACTATCCACAGTAAATCAAATACCAGCCACGCCACCCAGGGGTTGGCGCTGCTTTCGCCGGCCACATGAACCGCCGCCGGATACATGGTGAACACCATGGTTACCAGGTTGGTCAGGTACCGATACCGGCGTTTTTTTTCCTCAGTATCGGTGACCTTCATTCGATACAGATACAGCGAATGCGCCAGCATCACAACAATGAATGACTGAACAAAACTGCCGGTCACATCCATCATTCGGTAAAACCCATTATTTACAGTTACGTGATATGCCGCTCCAAATAAACCGTAAGCGGACAAAAAAGCATACAAAAATTGAAACGCCATCGTCGTGCGCACCGACCGTAAAACCGCAAACAACCCCAAAAGGAATGTGGTGATTGCAAACGCGAAATTCACCGGTTCCGCGATTGGGTTCTTCGCCCCGAATACCTGTTGCTCGCAGTAGCCCCCTTTGGGTTGCGGCGCGTGAAAATCATAATACGTCAATCCGGCATTGGCCGCCGAAGAGACATCATCCACATCCGATTCACACGGAACAGGCTCGCACCCACACAGCAACGAATAAACCACGACAACTAACAGAAATCCAGTAAAGCGACGCATATACAACTCCCTTGTGATGGGTGTAATCATACGATAAACAGCGAAGCGTTTAAACACAGTTTGACAAAAAACTCCTTGCCTTCGCGTACAACAATTGCCAAAACCGAAAAGCAAGGCGGCACGCATATGAAGAACAAGATTTCGCACGAAGAACTGAAAAATCTCTATACCAAATACAGCGCGGAAGAATATCGTCAACAGCTGCTTCAGATTGTCAACGGCGTTCGCGCGGTGCTTCGTCCTCTGTCAATTCTGTGTCACATCAAATACCGCGTGAAAAGCTTCGATGAATATTCTAAAAAATGGAATGCACTCGGCGGTACCGACCAGACGCCCATCGGCGATATGCTGGGCATACGTATTATTTGCCCCTTTCTGGAGGATTTGCATGTGGTGGAACGGGCACTCGAAAAGGAACTGAACATTTCAGAAGTTGATCACAAGGGAATGGAACGCTCTTTTTCTGAATTCGGCTATGAATCCACGCATATGTTGCTCGACCTGAATAGTGAAACCATCGAACATCCACTCCCCGGGGTTGCGCCGATGTGCGAAATTCAGCTTCGCACAATCCTTCAGGATGCCTGGGCGGAAGTGGAACACGAGCTGATATACAAATCGGACTGGTCTATTCCCACCGATCAGATTCGACGAAAACTCGCTGCCCTGAACGCGAACCTGAGTTTGAGCGATGTGATTTTTCAGGAACTTCGCGATTTTCAAAAAGATGTACAGCGCAAGCAGGAGAAACGCCGCCAAATCCAGAATACGCGCAGCGGAATGGTGCAAAGAGAAGAACTCACGCGTCGACTGGATACGGAACAGGTTGAAGAGGATTCCAAAGAGGATTTGGAAAAGCTGGTTCTCCGCGCGCTGACCGCCCATTCCGATGAATCTTTCAGCCGTGCCGTCCGCCTGTACTCCCGTGTTCTACTGATGCCCCAGGCGGACCCCATTCGTTCAATCATATTGAATCACCGGGGCATGGCGTATTTTGCCATCGGCGAAAACAACGCCGCCCGCGCCGATTTTCGCGCCGCTCTTGCCATCGACGACCGCAACCATCGCGCCTGGTACAACCTGGGCCTCACCCACCAGGCGCTGGGAGACAGCAACTGGGCCCTCGATGCATTCGGAAAAAGTCGCAAAATCGACCCGGAATTTTTCGATGCGCAATTGCAGTATATTCGGGCACTGCTGGGACAAAAGGACATCCTGGCCGCCCGAGCCTGCATGGCGCAATTGTCTGCGGCGCACAGGGCGCATCCCGACATGATTGCCGTGCAACAAGAGCTTCACCGCCTCATCGAACCGGAGTCGACATCTTAGCGCGGCCCTCCTGATTCATTCTGCTTAAATCTATACGTGGATTTTATTTCCGAACATGCACGCGGCCGATTATCGTGTATAATATCGTTCATATATTTTATTTCGATCAGAAAAGTTACAATGGACGACAAGGCAAACAGCAAATACGGTCAACCAGTGTCTCTGCGGACAGTTTCTCTGCGGAGTTCCATTCTGACGCCGCATGTTCTTACAGCGGCAACCGCTGTACTGCTGCTTCTGGTTATTGCAATTTCATTCGCCCTTCATGCGAGTATTCTTCACAAAGCCGAAAACGACATCACCACCATGCTGCTGCAGCACAAGGGTGTACATGAATACGTGCAGCAAATGGCACATCCGGAAATGAAACAGTTGAAAAGTCAGCACCAAATGACCGATGCGTTGTATTCACCGGTGCTGTTTTCTTCCTCGTACATGGTGCGCAACATGCACGAGCTGTACAATCAGGAACGCAAAAAGGCGGGGCTCTCCCAGCTGTATTACAAAATGGCGGCCGACAATCCACGCAACCCCGTCAACCAGGCCGATGAACGCGAAAAGGCGCTAATCGAACGATTCAACCGGAACCGCTCCCTCTCCCATGTTGAAGAAATCATCGAAGAAGACGGCGAAAAATATCTGTATGTGGCGATGCCGTTTCTCCCGAATGAACCGCGCTGCCTGGCATGTCATGGAAACCGACAGGATGCGCCTGAACAGCTGCAGGAAAGATACCCTGATGGAGGCGGATTCAATGAGCAGGTCGGCCGAATTCGCGCCATTGAATCATTGAAGGCGCCCCTGGCAGACACCTGGACCCTTCCGGTGATCGCCATGGTTTCAACCGGACTGTTCGGCCTGCTGCTGGTGGGTCTCGGACTGGTGAATTATCGGTTGAAAGACGCGGTCAATTCCAGAACCCAACAACTGAATGAACAAACGGAAGCCCTTTTAAAAAACGAAGAACGTCTTCGACAAAGCGAAAAAATGGATGCCCTCGGTCAATTGGCCGGCGGTGTCGCCCACGACTTCAACAACATGCTCGCCGGCATTCTCGGCGCCACGGAACTGCTGACTGACGAAATCGGAGACGATGCCAACGCGCTTCAATATCTGCGCATGATTGAACACTCTGCCGACCGGGCGTCGGAGCTTTCGCAAAGCCTGCTGACTTTTTCGAGGCGATCCGATTTGAATTTCAGCCCGCTGAACATTCATCATATCATCGAGGAAACCGCCCGTATTCTGGAACGTACTGTTGACAAACGAGTCCAGATTCGTCTGGAGCTGATCGCCACCCAATTCACCATACTCGGAAATGAAACCCTTATCGAAAATGCGCTGCTGAATCTGGGCATCAACGCCGGCAAAGCCATGCCCCAAGGGGGACAACTTGTTTTTTCGACGCGCAATATTCCATCTGATGTATCCGACGCCGATAACGATAACGGTTATTTGTCGTCAAAACTGGAAATCACAGTATCCGACACGGGATGCGGTATTTCACCTCAGGACCTCCCGCACATCTTTGAACCGTTCTTCACCACCCGCAACGCCGGAGAAGGTACCGGACTCGGACTGTCTGCCACGTACGGCGCCGTTAAAAGCCACCATGGCGAGATCACGGTACAAAGCAGGGAGCAGCACGGGACCCACTTCATCATTGTGCTTCCGGTGGTCCCCGCGCCGAAAACAACAGTGGTCAACCGAAAATCAACCGAGGGCGGCAACGAAACCATTCTGGTTGTCGACGATGAACCCATTGTCCGCGAAATGAATCGAAGTCTGTTGCGAAGCCTCGGCTACAACGTACTGGTCGCCCAAAACGGACGCGAAGCAATTTCGCTGTTCAAAGAACAGTACATCGCCATCGACATGGTCATTCTGGACATGATTATGCCTGAAATGAACGGTAGCGACTGCTTTTTCGAACTGCGTAAAATCGACCCGCATATCCCCGTGCTGATCGGTTCGGGTTTTTCAGACAACGAGGAAATCCAGCGACTGAAAGATGCGGGGCTGGCCGGATACATATCGAAACCGTTCCGCCGCGCGGACCTGGCCGAAAAAATCAGGTGTATTTTGCATTCGGAATCTCGCTGATTTTCAACCCCGATTCAGGTGATGAACAACTTCAATGTTTTGGCGGCATCCCGGGTATCAAAGGGCACGTCATGAAGCTCTTTGCGTAGACTGACCACATCGAACATCTTTTCAAGAAACTGATAAAAAGCTTCACACTCTTCGACCACTGAGGAAAGGCGCTGTACTTCGAGCACATCACCGTCACGAAGACGATCCACCAACGCCATGAACTTGTCGAAGCGCTCATAGTCGCTGTACCGCAACAGCTGATACCCCATGGAACGAAAGTAGGCCACAAAGGTTTTCACGAATTTAAACGTATTCAACCCAATCCAGCGATCACGCACCGATTCCGTACCTCGTGTTTTGGCCACAAATGCTTTCAGAATCTGTCGAAACATCCAGATGTCCCGCCGGAGTCTTTCAGAACGTGTCACGTCCGACGTGAAGTCTTCAAACAGGTCATCCCCCTGAACCGACACATTGAATTCCTGCACCAGCAGAACCGCGGCATTCTGTAAAAAACTCTGCAATGAGTTGCACGAAGACTGTACCGCCTCGAGAACCGCGTCGGGCTGCTTCAACTCAGCGATGGTTGGCAATTGTTGACCAAACGTTTTTCGAAGTTCTAAATCCAACTGGTTTCCCGTAGATTCTAAAAGCTCCCTCAGCGATTTAAGTTCCTGAAACTGCAGATTCAATTCATCAAAGGTTTCCGCGAGGCCTTCCGGGGTGAGCTGTTCGAACGTCTCTCCGAAATCGGACGCCAGCCATGGAGCGGTGTCGTGAGCCAGAAATTGAGAAAACTGATTGCCGTCGGAATGAATCAGACACAACAGCGCATAGAGCGTACCGGTGCGCTGGGTAATATCCCATCGCGCGGTGACATCAAAATAGTTCATTAACCTGAAAATGGTGAGCAGCGAAATAGCGGTGATACGCTGCGCGGCCTCATGCTCGATACTGCTCAGGGTAAGCAGCACCTGGTGACGCAGAATTTCATCGTATTGGGGCCGAAACTCAAACAGGGTAAGCATGTTAAAATGAGATGAACGCATCACTTCTTTAAACAGCACCGTGTGCACCGCAATATAATCACGATGAGACACGGTTTCCTTTTGCAGCGTCTGTTCACCCAATGTTCTCACCAGGTGCAGCGTACCAATCAACAGATGAAGGCTTTTTTCGGGCGTGTCCTGTTGCAGACATCGTTCCAGATGTTCCGCCCGCAGAAAGTCGTCCGCGTAAAAATCGGAAAGTGCGTCAATGGGGTACGCGAGCATGGTTGTATGTGTCAGGAGCTGCTCGCCGATATCGATAATATCTTCAACCGCCTGCAACAACATGGTCAACTCAATCGAAAAATTGTGCTCATCAATTTCCTCGTGCGTTGCGGCACCGGGAAAATTGCGAATATTTCCCATGGACACCGCTCCCTTCACCAGTATTTCGAAACGAAACAGCAGACTGCTTTTGTCTTCGAGCTGCAACGTTTCAAACCAGGCCGCGCGACGCTGACGTGCTCCCTCGGTAAGCCATCTGGACCGATGAAGATAGTCGTCGTAATAATTTTTGATGCCGTCGCTCAAAACAATCCCCGTTGCTGCCCTCGGCTTTGGCGTATATTCAGATGCTCATACGCAAGTCGCGTGGCAATACGCCCTCTGGGGGTACGCTGTAAAAAACCATTCTGCATCAGAAACGGTTCGTACACATCTT
Organism: Deltaproteobacteria bacterium; assembly: GCA_016936575.1. Lineage (GTDB taxonomy): Bacteria > Myxococcota_A > Polyangia > JAAYKL01 > JAAYKL01 > JAFGXQ01. Next base: position 24,055 of record JAFGXQ010000072.1, on the reverse strand, counting down.
CGATGGTATCTCGCGGCTCCGACACGGCGGCGGCAATGGTTTCAATTCCCACCGGACCACCGTCGAATTTTTCGATAATCGTCAGCAGGATTTTTCGATCCATCTGATCAAACCCCGCGGAATCAACTTCAAGGCGCTCCAGTGCGAAGGCTGAAATCTGTTTGGATATTTTCCCGTCTCCCTCCACTTCAGCGAAGTCTCGCACCCGGCGCAACAAGCGGTTGGCAATACGCGGTGTCCCCCTTGAGCGACGAGCGATTTCAATCGCGCCGTCATCATCAATGGGAATATGCATCAACCCGGCGGAACGTACCACAATCTGTTTCAACTCCGAAGCCGGATAATACTCAAGCCGCATATTCACCCCGAAACGCGACAGCAGCGGTGACGTGAGCAAACCGGTACGGGTGGTGGCGCCCACGAGAGTGAACGGCGCCAGCGGCAACTTATATGACGAGGCATGGGGGCCGTCCCCGGCGATAATATCAATCTCGAAATCCTCGATGGCGGGATACAGATTTTCTTCAACAATCGGGTTCAGCCGATGAATTTCGTCGATGAAGAGTACATCACGCGGTTCCAGCTTTGACAACAATGCCGCCAGTGCCCCCTTGTGTTCCACCGCCGGTCCCGAGGTGGTATGGATATTCACGTTCATCTCTTCGGCGATAATATTGGCCAGAGTGGTCTTTCCCAAACCGGGAGGGCCGCAAAACAGCACGTGGTCCAACGGTTCACCGCGGCGTCTGGCAGCCTCGATGAATACCCGCAAATTATCTACATGCTTTTTCTGGCCCACGTACTCGTGCAGAGATGTGGGACGCAGCGCCACATCGAACCCTTTTTCGTCCGATGCCACTGTGGCATCCAGCATTCGCGTATGTTCGTTCAGCTCATTCATTGATTCTTCTATATTCTACTTGCCGCGAAGCAGTGCCAGGGACTGCCGCAGCAAGACCTCAAACGACGTCTCGTCCTTTGCTTCGCTTTTTACGTCAGAGAGCACTTTTTGCACCAAGGCTGCCTTGAACCCAAGATTTTTCAACGCCGAATCCAGCTCCGCATACACGCCGCCGAAACCGGCACCCGCCCCGCCGTTTGCATCTTTGGCGAAATCGAGCTTCCCGCCCAGCTCCAGAATCATCCGTTCCGCCGTTTTCTTGCCGATACCCGGTATGGCACTCAGCCGTTTGCTGTCTGCGGTTTGCACTGTTTCCAGCAGCGCCGGGCCACTGAGCGCGCCGATTACCGCAAGCGCCACTTTGGGTCCCACACCGCTGATTTTCATCAACGTTCGAAACGCGGTTCGGTCCTGCTTGGTCTCAAAACCGAATAGACGAAACTCCTCTTCGCGCACGTGCGTATGAATCCACAAGGTAGCCTCTTGATTCAACGGCGGGAGCGCGGCCAGCGTATTCAACGGAAGCGAAACCGCGTATCCGACGCCATTTACATCAATCACCGCACCATCAGCTTCTTTATCGATGATAGTGCCTTTTAATCTTCCAATCATAAGGGGCAAATCATACCGGTTGTCGCCCGTTTGCACAAGGCACATGTGATCTCTTTCAATGAGAATAAAACAGTAACTAGAACGGCAGGAAGTCGGGGCCGTATACCAGTTTACCCCCAAGGTGCGCCCCGAAAAAGGCCGCTGCGACAGCCAGCCCCAATACCAGCAACGCCGCCCAACGGAATTTCCGACTTTCGGACGATGTTCGCCATCTCACAACCGCTGCAGCAACCAACATTCCAAACGCGACAAACATCCAGCTCCGATGCGATGCCACATCCGGCTGCCCACCGAGCGATATCATTTCCTGTGCCCTGAGAAAACCCGACATGGCCGCCGGAACAAACGATGCCGCCGCCGCCGCCCACAGCCACACGGTGGCCGGGCCGCTGACACGCCCCAGCGTACGCCACTCAAAAATCAGTAGGGCGACCAGTAGCCCCAGCGGCAGATGGACGAACGCAGGATGGAGACGACCCAAAATGTTGGCGCCCGCGTCATCGGCTGAATGCGCAGCTGTAGCCGAGGCCGTATCGACGGTTTGCACGTCGTCCACAGTTTCCACTTCTTCGACCTCTTCCACTTCCTGAATATCTTCCGCGGCGCTTTCCATATCCGGGGCAGGGTTGGCGGCAGCGGTCGCCGTATCACTTCCCGTATCCGCTGCCGGGGACTGCTCCGTGTCGGATGTTTCGACCGCCTCGGGAATCGCTATTTCGGCACGGACCGACACCGATACGGTTAGAACGGCCAGCAGAACTACCCAATACCAGCGCACCGTCATTCCCCCACAATCAATTTGTCGCCCTGCACCTTGACGGGAATGGTTGCCAGCGGCCGAGTGGCCGGTCCGCTTTTCACCTTGCCGTTCAGATCAAAATGAGACCCGTGGCATTCGCAGGAAATCTGTTTTTTCACATAAGAAACCGGGCAGGACTGATGGGTGCACAGCCCCTCGAAAGCGCGATATTCAGTTTGGGACAGCCGCACCAACAGTACATGCCGCCCTCCCAGCTTGATGGTGACCGAGCCGCCCACGTCATTGAGTGCGGGCAATTTATTCAGCGCGATGGCGTATTTCTTGGCCCACGCCCCCCGGCCCGACAACAAGCCGGCCGTCGCTACCGCCCCGGACAACATATATTTCAGAAAAGTTCTTTTTTGCATGGCGTCTCCCAGGTGGTTTCCCCACGGGCACTGCCCGCGACGGCTAGTCCACTAAATTGAATTCTCTTACAATTTGGAACCCGAACACCAGTTCGTCAAATGCGCGCCATGAATTGGTCACGATGCCGTCGGCGTTCATGTACTGAGAATTGGCCACCACCAGTGCAAAGGAATGGCGATGGGTGAGAAACCGTGCGGAAAACGCGAAAATCGGAAATTTGCTGCCGTACCCCGCCACGTTGGCGGCCATTTCAGCATTCAGTGAGAACCGCCGTACCGGACGCCACTCGGCGTAACCGAGAACCGCGGCGGAGGGGTCTTTATCTTCATACATCTTGCGATCGTTGGTGGAATCGGTATGGAACGCGAATCCGGCGCCGATTAGCAGCGTACCGAACAGACGGCGATCAACATTCAACTGAGAGAAAAACCCAGATGCGTCATCGCGGTCTTGCTGTACAAACCAGGAAGCGCCGATGCGCAATGATGCATTGACAAACTGCTCATCCTGATTGAGGAAACGAACTTTGGTATCAAATTCATACACGTCAAACAAATCGGTACCGTTGCTGAGCCGATACAGCCCGAAATCGAGATAGTCTTTCAGACCGAGCCGCAAACCGATACCGATTTTGAGAGAGCCGGAATCCAGCCCCAAATAATCGAACCAGGCGTCTTCGCCCGACAGGAACGATTCATGCGCCCGGTGATCGACAGTCAATACCAACGCGCCGGGACGAACGGTCTGTGTAGTCAGAATATTCACCACGCGATCGGTTCGCGGAACACCTTTGGCAACAAAATTACTTTGCGAAACCGGATCAACCACTACTTCAACATCCTGCGCCGACGTGGCATCGGATTCCGTCTGGGCGGAAGCCTCGGTTTGTTTCTTCGTCGACGCATCAGCGGTGGCTTCGGTCTTCTGCTTTTCGGGTGTCTGGGGAGCCGGCTCAGCAGACGCCTCATCGCTCGCTTCAACCGCCGATTCGGCAGCAACGTCTTCCTCTTCGGTGGCCGCAGCAGCAGCGTCCGCATCGGCTGCGGGATCGGCGTCTGGTGCGACATCTTCGCCAGCGCTCTCCGTCTCGGTCACAGGGGCCTTCTCTGCTGCATCGGCATCACTCGCCGTTTCAGCGTTTTTTGGTTTTGCGTCTGCGGTTTTGCCGGCTTTGGTATCTGTTTTTTCAGCAGCGGCTACTTCTTTTTTTTCTTCTGTCGCCGCTTTTTCTCCGGACTGTGCTATCGCCGACAGGGGGCACGCCAGAAGAACCATCACTACAAATACGAAACAAACGCGAAAACTGTTCTGGGTCATTGAGTTACTTCCTTTCAAAACGCTGTTGCAGTGCAGCTCTCAGGCGCCCTTGAGCGGTCGCAAAGCGCTGCATTCATCTTTCTTTATCGCTCAGACCTCGCCGCACCGGCGGTGTCTCCCCAAACATGCGCCACAATTGCACCTATCTTGTGGACAAATCCGTCGCAAATGGTTCACGAAAACATCTGACCCCGCCAAATCCATCAGGCCATCTCCGGTGACTCGCTGTCTTCCTCCAGCGACACCATTTTGCTCGTTCCCATGAACACGGCCCCTTTTTCAATCTGAAACGAAGGGGTGGTCACCTCCCCCACAAGTTTCCCGTCCGGCAAAATTTCCACGGATTCCCGCGCGATCACCTCGGCGTCCACCACACCGCCGGTCACCACCAGATGACCCACCTGTATTTTGCCGCGCACTTCTCCGCCGGGAGCGATAACCAGCGTGTCATCGGACACAACCTCCCCCTCGAAGCACCCTTCAATACGGACCGTGCCGAAAAAAGTCAGCTTTCCGGTAAAAGTCGCCCCTTTTCCCAAAAGCGACCCAACTTCAAATTCTTTGTCAGCCATATCCATTTCCTCAGCTGTTGCCCTTCCGGGGTGCCTCAATATTTGCCAAACACCTGTCTGCCTTCGCCAATATTGGATAGACAGCTGTACCACAGAAAAACACGGAGGAAAACGTCGGAATTGCCATTCGGCCGACCGCAAAAAAAAACCATTTCGAGAAAACGGGGTTTTTCGTATCCGGGAACAAATGGGTCGGGATGATCGGATTATTCCAGGGTGGTGGAGACCACGCGATTTCGCCCGGACTCCTTCGCCTTGTACAGATTATCATCGGCAGCCTTGATCAGCGCCTCATGCGACACTTTCGCGCCGTCACACACCGTGGCCACACCGATGCTGAGGGTCACGGGAACCCGCACACCGAATGGGGTCACGATGCGGAGGTCCTGCACAATCTGGCGAATCCGCTCTCCCAAAGCGTCAGCGCCGGTAATATTGATGTCGCGAGCCAGTACTGCGAATTCCTCACCACCGTACCGAGCGAAAAAATCTTCTTCGCGCAGAGTAAACTGAATTTTTTCGGCCACGTCTGTCAGCACCTGATCCCCCACCTGATGACCATACGTGTCGTTTACCCGCTTGAAATGATCGAGATCAAAAATCAGCAGACTCAAACTCGTCCGGTGCCGAATGGCGAACGACATCTCACTCACGATGCGTTCATTAAAATGTTTGCGGTTGTACACACCGGTCAGTCCATCCTTCACCGCAGACTCATACATCTGTTTCTGATACCGCTCATCCAACGCATCCTGATATACAAACTTTAAAATAGTGCGACGCCCGAGCAATACTTTGTCGCCTTCTTCGAGCAAATGCCGCTGAACACGATCCTTGCCGATAAAAATACCGTTGGTGCTTCCCAAATCTTCAATGAGATAGCGACCGTCCGCCTGCTTGACAATCTGCGCGTGCTTGCGGGAAATTCCGTCATCTCGAATCACGTAGTCGCACATATCCCCGCGTCCCAGCACCATTGGTGTGCGTTCGATGGTAACCGCATCCCCTCGATCGACCCCCTGAACCACAACGAGAGACGGTTTCATCGCTTCGCGAGCCTCGTTTTTCATCATGTTCAGGGTTTCCCTGTCGAGTTGAACCGTCAGTTGGGTGGTTGCTTCTGATCTTTCTGAACTCATTTTTTGTCTTCCAAAGGGTTATCCGTTATGAACGATTTTAGTTATCTTAAAACATAATCCACGAAAACGGAAATACACGATGTCACAAATAATGCCCCCTCTGCCTGCGGATGAAATTCACGCGATTTTTCAGCAGACGAGAAACGAACTTTCCTCTTCAGCTAACAATACGGCAGAAATCCCGACAATTTTAGCCAAACCCGAAAAACGAATCGAACATACCCTGTTGAAGGTGGATGCCACAGACGACATGATTGACCGTCTGTGCGCAGTGGCCCGGGCGCACGCCTTTCGGGCGGTATGCTGTCTCCCGCGTCATATCGAACAATGCCGCGCGCAACTTGCCGAAACAGAAATAAAAATTGTTTCGGTTGTCGATTTTCCCCTTTGCGGGTCTCCGCCGGATGACGTGGCGTATCTGGCAAGCAGCGCCATTCAACTCGGCGCCGATGAAATCGATATGGTCCTCGACGTAAATGCCCTGAAATCACGAAATCTATCGGCTGCGCTGCACCGCATCATGCTGGTTACCGAACTGTCTACGCATGTTCCCGTAAAAGTCATATTGGAAACCGCGTGTCTCACCGAGGAAGAAATCATCATCGCCTGCGCTGTTTGCCAGGCGGCGGGTGCCGCCTTTGTGAAAACCAGTACAGGATTTACTGCACGCGGAGCATCTGTCCGTGATATTGAAGTGATGAAATCGGCCGTGGGCGACACCATGCGAATCAAAGCATCCGGCGGAATAAAGACCGCCGATTTCGCCGCAGCGCTCATCGCCGCCGGCGCCGACGTCATCGGCACCTCCAACGGCCCCGCCTGCATGTAACGAATTAAAAAAGAAGATTCAGTAGACCGCGGAAACCGTCCGGGGCAGATGCACCCGCTGCGACCGTACTGCACGTGGTATGCACTTCTCCAGAAATTTCGCCCTCCGCATGGCACCCGTCCTCATCGCACCAGGTCTCACCGTCATAGGAATACGTTCCTGCAAAATGGGATTCCACCCAGGCGCGCGCTTTGTCAAAAGTATCCTGATCGATAAACGAGCCGTTGCATTCCAGGTATCCCTCGCTGCCACAGTAGGCTTCGCAGTTTCCTTCAAACACCGTTTCGCATTCCAGATAGGCGCTGGTTTCACAATCGATGTTGCAATCAATATCGGCCTCGACCTGACAGGTTCCCTCACAGGATGCCGAACATCCCCCTTCGCAGTCAATCTCGGGAGGCGTACCGGTGCAACTGGCACTGCATTCCGCGCTGCAGCTACCTTCACAACTTCCGCTGCAGCTGGCTTCGCAGCCGGCCTGACACGACGCGCTGTCGGCACTGGCCGCGCAATCCGCCTCACACCCCGCCGTACACTGCCCCTCGCAGGACGCTTCGCAATCAATGCCGCAAACTCCTTCGCAATCAAACGTACCTAGGTCCACGACACAATGAGTGGCGGTACAATCGGCGACACAGCTTCCCTGACAGTCCACATTTACGTCTACGCCCTGACACTCGCTGACATCGCAGCCGACATCGAATTCACCTTCACATTGGGTTGCAAAGCTGAGGCCGTCGCACCCGGCATAGCAATCCACTTCCGCATGCCAGCTGCATTCCGCGGACAGCTCAACGGTGGTCGCCGTCGCCACAGACGTACTTGCCGCTACCAAACACAGCACATAAATACCGATGATTTTTTGCATGAACCTGCCTCCTTAATGGGTAATCTCGTAACTACTTTACCATTATTGTACGAAAATGGCGTGAAGAATATTCAGGCAAAAGGGTAGACGCGGATGTCATCGGTTCATCCGCCAAGTCTACACGGGTTCTCAGGTACAATGGGTGAACAGTTCAGGAGTACGGAATATCTTCGGGCTCCTTCATCCCATGATGTATCCCCGGATCGATTTTTATCACCGCCCCACCCGACGAATCGGCGCTGAGAGGATAAACGATCACGTCCTGATACTCCGCCGCATCCTGTTTGACATGTTCGGCGCGCCCTTTGAACAGTCGCTGTTCTTTAATGGCACCTTTGATGCTGTCGATATGCCTGGAAAAATAGGGCAAGGCCTCTTCCAGTTTTTTTCCGATGACCTCGTTCGCACAGATCCCGGTTTTTTGTTCCGCCTGCCGATTCCACTTGGTGATCAGACACTCCGAATCAATGCTGATGAGCACCGATGGAATGGCGTTGACAATATTTTCAATAACCACCGCCTCCAGCTGTTCGCGGTGTTGCTGCAACTCCGCAGTGCGCTGCGCCACCAGCTCCTCCAGATGATGCCGGTAGCGGTACATTTCGAGATGATTGGTCACCCGCGCAATCAGCTCCACCCGGCGCACGGGTTTGGCGATATAATCTACCGCGCCCACTTCAAAGGCCTTGGCCATAGTCTTGGTATCGGTCAATCCTGTCAGAAAAATCACAGGGATATCTTTGGTGGAGGTGTCTTTCTTCAACTCCGTGCACACTTCGAATCCGTCCATATGGGGCATTTTCACATCGAGTAAAATCAATTGCGGCTGTATTGCCTGCACTTTGTCGAGCCCTTCCACCGCACTGGAGGCGATATGGGGCATAAAACCGGCTTTCTTGAGGTAGGCATAAAAAATTTCGCAGTTGTGCAGGTCATCGTCGATGATGAGAATATTGGTGTCTTGAGGACGGAAATTCATTGAAACGCTCTCTTTGCAAACCTTTCCGTGACTAAGCAATTATTTTGTAAGTTATATGAAAAATATAAACTCGATTTCGAGCCTTTCAATTATTGGATGCACATATCTGGAAAAAAAGCGTAAAATTTCGTGCGTTTTCCATAGTACTTGCATTTTTTTGATATGAAAGGAACCATCCTCACTCAAACAATCCCAAATCTCCCCTGTTCATTTCCGTTTTTATGATTACACTCTGCGGCATGACAAGTGTCTGCCACGAAACCGCCACCGTTACCCAAGTGCTTCCCCAGAATAAAGTGCAGGTGGTCGTACAGCGCAACGAAGCCTGCGGTTCCTGCAGTGCCAAGGGCGCATGTCAGTCACTCGGGGGGCAAACCAAAGACTTCTTTCTGGTACTTGAAAATCGACTCGGCGCCTCGGTTGGACAAAAAGTTCGCATCACCCTCAGTGACGCTGCTGTGATTCAGGCATCGGCCATTCTGTATCTGCTGCCGGCGCTGCTGCTCATCGGCGTAGCCCTTGCCGGCAGTCTGCTCGCACCATCGCTTCAACTGACGTCGGACACCGGTGCCATGCTGGGTGCGGTTGTCGGTCTCGGTTTGGGCTTCACCGCATCGTACTTTCTGGCGAAACGCGCCGAAAAAAACAGACAGAACATTCCGGCTATCACCGAAATTATGGCGGACGAAATCTAACGCAACCCAATTAAACCACCGGGAGGAATTTTCACATGAATGTTTTTGACGCCATTCAAAACCGGTTCAGTGCACGGCACTACCAATCGACGCCGGTCGAAAAAGAAAAACTGCACCGCATTCTGGAGGCTGCCAGACTCGCGCCATCGGCCAACAACCGCCAGGAATGGCGCTTTGTTGTGGTGGAACAACAATCCACAAGAGCGCAGCTGGCTGAAGCGGCCAACAATCAATCCTTTGTCGCGGAAGCGCCTGTCATCATCGTCTGTCTGGCGGAAACCGACCATCACGTGATGTCGTGCGGTCAGAAATGCTACCCGATCGACGTGGCCATCGCCATCGATCACATGACCCTCGCCGCCACCGCGCTCGGTCTGGCCACCTGCTGGATCGGCGCATTCGACGCGGCCAGGGTAAAAGAAATTCTGAACATTCCCGACGAACTCGAAGTCGTTGAGCTGTTACCCCTCGGTTACGCCACTTCAACGCCGAAAGAAAAACGTCGGCTCACTCTTGATAAACTTGTGCATTACGAAAAATGGGGCGGCAACTGACACGCAGGAGAACCACATGAACACATGCAAAGGAAAATGGGCGCTCATCACCGGCTCCAGCCGCGGTATTGGACAACAAATTGCGATGGGGCTGGCCAGACAGGGCGTAAATATCATTCTTCACGGCCGCACCGCTGACAGTACTGGAAAGAGCGCTGCGATGGTAAAGCTGCTCGGCGTGGACGTGGTTTCCGTGCATGGGGAGATGGACAGCGACGCGGGGGCCAGGCAAGTCATTGCGCAAGCGGTCGAAATCGCACCGTCGGTTGACATCCTGTACGGAAATCATGGAATTCAGAACCCATGGAAAGAAGTGTGGGACATCTCCCAGGCGGAATGGGCGAAAACATTCCAGGTGAATTTCTTTTCAATGGTCACCCTCTGCAACGGATTAATTCCCAAAATGATCAAGAACGGATACGGCCGGGTGATTCTCACCACCAGTGGGATTCCCGACATTCCGCAACTGACACCGTACGGCACCTCGAAAGCCGCGATTGATAAATATGTGTTTGATATGGCGGCGCAACTGAAGGACACCGGTGTGACCATTCACAGCATGGACCCCGGCTGGCTGCGCACCGATCTGGGCGGTCCCGACGGTATGTTCGCAGTGGAAGCGGTTCTCCCCGGCGCGTTGGTGCCGGTCATCACAGATGTTCTCGAAAGCGGCACCACCTTCGCGGCGCAGAACTACAGAGGACTATGACCTGAACAGTCGCCCGCCGAACCTCGCGCACACATCTCTAAGAAATGGTTGGACAGAAAAATGCTAATTGGAAGCTGTTTGAACCATATGGGTTTTCCCCCAGTTTTTCGCCCGACGTTTTGGCACCCCTTCGATGATCAACTGTTTCTGAATTTCTTTGCATTCCTCAACGTTTGCTGCGGAAATCACATCGTGAAACCGGTCATACAATTTGTCCGGGGCCACACCGCGGTGCAGCTCGAGCAATATTTCCTTGAATCGAGATACATTGTTCTCACGTTTGATTAATTCGTTCATAATTCCTCCTTACAGGGAAAAAATTCAGCAATGATAAAATTTATCAGTAATGCTGTATAGCCACAACCTAATACACAAGCGCAGAAGCGCAAGCAACTATTCCTGAAAAATGCATCGAAAAGAGGAGTATTCGCCGGTGGGGGGTACAATGCCCCGTCGCGACCCATTCTTTTTATGTAGGGGCAATCCCGCGTGTTTGCCCAGACGAGCCTTTTTTCAGTAGGGAAAGACGTCACAAAATTTTTGATGAAGTGCGACGCCCGGATTTGACACCGGGTCGTCTGGACTGCTCCAAAACTGAGGAACCCGAATACGGAAGAAAGGAGGAAAACCGTACTCGCAGTATTGGACCAGTTCCGTGGTTCCCGCCACGGCCGCGTCGCAAAATAAAAGACCGAAAAAACCAGCCTTTCTTTAATATTTCTCACTTTTGGATAGTTTTTTCAATGAGAATTGCCATTTGAAATGAATTTTTTTTAATTTTTTTAAAAAAATTCCCCTCAAAATCCACGCGTGATTCCACTGTACTCTGTTACATATACTCGATTGTTTCTTCAATACCTTTGTAATTACAGGCTGTTAAAAAAATGCAAGTTCATTGTCGCTTAACCGATTCAGTGACAGCGAAATTCGTTCCCGTTCGAAGCAAGCTCACAAAACAGCATTCCGGTTTGTTTTGGCTGAATCGCCTGCCAGGTGGATTCCTTCAAATCTCTCAGCACCACCCCCATTCCGGCAGGGGCCGCAAAATGGTTCACCAAAGGATTGGGCTTTCGAATCCAACGTACCTCTCCCATGCACCCCACCTGCGCGCCGCTGTCGCAAAGCAACAGAATCGGTATCAGTGTTCCCACCGGTGCCGGCGTCTCAGTGCATACAAACAGGCGATGCGCGCCATCCTCCAACCTGAATCCCCCCTGAAATGACTCGGAACTCCGGTGGGGCGCAGCGCGCACGGTCAGCGTTCTTGACGAATGAAACACTCGCTTTTTCTGTTCCACCTGCTTCCTGAACTGAACCATGGGGCGTTCATTCAAATAGTGGGTAATATCTCTGGCGAGCCCGCTGACAAAAATCTGTTCCGCGTCCAAATCGCATCCCGGTCCTAAATTCACCGGCAAGCTTTCAAGCTCGATGTCATCCATTACCGGGGCCGCCTCCCGTCTGGGCGGCATAATCTCAATGCTGTCCAGAAATACCGGCGGATGCGTAATCAGGTAGGCCTCGATAATCGCACTCTCGGATACGCCGAGGTCCAGAAAGGTCACCCCGATACCCGGCGCCATGTCCGGTGCAGCCGCATTCGATTCACGAATCCATTCCACGGTTCCACGCACCGAAATCACACTGCCGTCGGGAAAATGAATTGTCACTTCCACAGGAGTATACTGTTCCACCTGACGATAGGTGGTCAGGAAAATCCCGCCGTCTTCTATCCGGCCGGAAAACCCGGTGTAAAAGGAATCTGAGGAGCCGCCGCCGAGAAATGTCTCAAGGTGAAGAAGTTTGGCCACCGGCCGTCGCACCGCCTGACTCTTTGTTGTATTAGGGTGAAACATGAAACCTCCCGCAAAGAACGCTGTTCATACAGTCGGACTTTCACGGTGGTTTTTTAGCGAAAAAAAATCAGGAAATGCCAAACTCTTTAATTTTGTACAGCAGTGCTCTGTGGCTAATCTCTAATAATTTCGCAGCATTGGTTCGATTTCCGCCGGTTTTTTCCAGCGCTTTGCGAATCAGCTCCTCTTCCACAATGCGCACCGCCTTCTTTATCGACAAATCATCGGAATCCAGCACGCTACGGACCACATCGGCCTTTTGCTGCAGATTCGCCGGTAAATCCTCTTTGCGGATGTACTCTCCATCGGCCAACACCTGCGCCCGCTCAATCACGTTTTCCAGCTCGCGCACGTTTCCCGGCCAAGAATGGGCGAGTAACCTCTTTTTGGCCTCGTTGGTGAGGCCGATAATATTTGAATGAAACCTGCGATTGTTTTTCTGGATAAAATGCTCCACCAGCAGCAGCACGTCTTCTTCCCGTTCCCGAAGCGGCGGCAGCTTAATGGGCAGTACATTCAGCCGATAGAACAGATCTTCACGAAACTGACCGCTCTTCACTCTGGACTCCAAATTCTGGTGCGTGGCCGCAATCACCCGCACATTCACACGCACATCATTCGAGGCCCCGAGAGGACGGAAGGTTCCCTCCTGAAGCACCCGCAGCAATTTCACCTGAAGCTGAAGCGGCAACTCGCCGATTTCATCGAGCAGTAGGGTTCCGTTGTCCGCCTCCAGAAACAGTCCCGCCTTGTCAGCACGCGCATCGGTAAACGCCCCTTTTTTATGCCCGAACAACTCGGATTCTATCAGATTTTCAGGAATGGCGCCGCAATTAACCGGCACTAGAGAAAACGCATTTCTGGGCGAACGTTCATGTATCGCCCGCGCCACCAATTCTTTTCCGGTACCCGACTCGCCCACCACCAGCACCGTGGATTCCACTTTCGCGATTTTCTCAATCAGCGACAGAACCCGGGCCATCTTGTCAGACTGAAAAATAATGCCGCCCTGTCCGGGCGCTTCACCCGTTGCGGTCGAATTGCCACGCTGGTCCTGACGGGCGCCTTCTTTTTGCAGCGCTTTGGTCAATGCCAGAATCACTTCATCGGATTTAAACGGTTTTGTGATATAATCATACGCCCCCGCATCCATGGCCTCACGGGCATCGTCCACCGAGCCGTACGCACTCATCAGAATAATGGTTAGCGGCTCTCCCTTGTCGCGGACAAGACGAGTAAATTCGATGCCGTCCATCTCCGGCATACGCACGTCCACAAACGCCACGTCAATATCGTTGTGCTTCAGTATTTCGAGGGCATCCACCCCATTGCCTGCCACATGCACATGATACCCGCTTCTAGACACCAACGCACTCAACGAAACCCGGATGGACACTTCATCGTCGACGATCAGAATACGCTTCATGGTGGGCATTTTCACACATGCGCGTAATGAGCACAACTGTTATTCCGTTTCTGACATTCCCGACATCCACCGCGGCGCGCATAACGTTTGACTTGTCTTTTTGAAAAATTTCGATAAAACGCGAAGGTTCCCCTCGGGAAGAACAATAATATCGATCGAAATATTTATTACAGGAGCGTTCAATGTCCGGACATAGCAAGTGGAGCAACATCAAACGTAAAAAAGGCGCTGTCGATGCCAAGCGCGGCAAAATTTTCACGAAAGTGTCAAAAGAAATCACCACCGCAGCCCGTATCGGCGGCGGGGACCCCACCGGAAATGCTCGTCTCAGAAAAGCGATCGATGCGGCCAGAGCCGCCAATATGCCCGCAGACACCGTGGACCGCGCCATTAAGAAGGGCACTGGTGAAATTGAAGGTGTCATTTACGAAGAGATTACCTACGAGGGATACGGCCCGGAAGGGGTGGCGGTAATCGTGGAATGCATGACCGAGAATCGGCAGCGCACTGTAGCGGATGTGCGCCATCTGTTTGCCAAGTTCAACGGCAACCTGGGCCAGGACGGCTGCGTATCCTATATGTTTGACAAAGTCGGACTCATTGAAATCGAAAGAGAGAACAGCACCGAAGACCAACTGATGGAAGTGGCGCTGGAAGCCGGGGCGGATGACATCAAGGAAACAGACAGCACATTCGAAGTGGTGACACCGATGGAAAATTTTGACGATGTGCTCACCGCGATTACCGATGCGGGGATTGAAACCCTCAGTGCGGAACTGACGCGTCTTCCGCAGACAACAGTTCGCCTCGAAGGAAAATCCGCGGAGACGATGCTCAAACTGTACACCCGGCTCGACGACCACGACGACGTTCAGAACGTGTACGCCAACTTCGATATTGATGACGAAGTGCTGGAAAACTTCTCCCTATGATCGTTTTGGGCATAGACCCAGGAACCCGCAAAACCGGCTACGGTGTTATCCGCAAAGACGGTAGTCGACTCACCCGAATTGACTCCGGCGTGCTTATGCTGAATGCGAAAGTGCCTTTTGAGGAGCGACTCCCCGCGCTGTTTGAACAGCTCAATCAGATCATTGTTACCAACGGACCGGATGAAGGGGCCGTGGAATCGATCTTTTTTTCGAAGAATGCCAACTCCGCGTTGAAACTTGGACACGCCCGCGGAGTAATTCTGCTTGCCCTGCAACAACATCGACTGCCTATCGGTTCCTACCCGCCCGCCCAGGTGAAACGTTCCATTGTGGGGGGCGGACGCGCATCCAAAGAACAGATTCAGCTGGTGATTGGCGCCATATTAAAAACAAAACATCCATTCAAAGAAGACGAAGCCGATGCGCTGGCCATTGCAATCTGCCACGCCAACGCAACCAGAGCGGCCATTCCCCGATAATGGGATGCGCCGCGCCGGCATCTATGGTAGAGAAGCCTCATGGACGTGAACACCACAGAACAACAACCCCACGCCGCCGCAACTGAAGTAGTGACGGAAAGTACACCGAAATTGAAAGACAGCCACAAGACCGCGCTGTTCATCTCCGGTATCGCGTTGGCAGGGCTGTTCGGCATCATGGTGGGGATGTTTGTGGCATCGGACAAATCCGCCGCGCCTAAAACCATTGCCGCAGCAGAAACCCAAAAAACGGCTACATGGCTGGCGCAGGCCGCAGCCGCCGACACCGGCGCCCCCCCGGAGGTCCTGGCGGAAGCTGTTCCCGAAGAGACCGTCGTCGATACCGAAGCGCCGGCAAACAACGGTTCGGTGGTTCGGGGTACCTTGAAAAACGGACAGGCGGTGGTTACCGCACTAACCGATTTGGGGCTCACCGCCGCAGATGCCCAATTGATGATCAACGCCCTGGACGGCGTATTCGATTTTCGCCGCGCCCGCCCTGGACACGAATTCGAAATCACCTTCGGCAAAGAAAGCGGCAAGCCGGAAAAATTCACCTATCAGGCTTCTAAAACCGATATTTACCTGGTGGAACTTCACGGCGACGCCTACAAAGGTCGAAAACTGACCATTTCAACCGACAAAGAAATGAAACTGTTCGCCGGCACCATCACGTCGTCGCTGTTCGGTACGCTTAAAGATCTGGGCGCCAAAGCCGCACTGGCGGGAAAAGTCGCAGATATTCTCTCTACGCAGGTGAATTTTTTAAAAGAGCAACGCCCTGGCGATACATTCAAAGTTATGGTGGAAGAAGAAAGTCTTGATGGCGAATACCTGGGTTACGGCCCGGTTCTGGCACTGGAGTACAACGGTGTAAAAGCGGGACAACGCCGCCTGTACCGTTTTCAGGAAGGAAACCGAAATCCCACCTACTACGATGATAAAATGATCTCCACCCCCAGCTCAGCGCTCACTATTCCGCTGTATTACTCTCGGATGAGTTCCCCGTTCGGCTGGCGCATTCATCCGGTGCTGAAACGCCGAAAACTTCATAACGGCGTGGACTTCTCCGCGTCGACCGGCACTCCGGTGTGGGCATGTGCGGACGGCCAGATTATATTCGCCGGCAATAAGGGCGCCAACGGCAACCTCGTAGGCATACAACATGAAAACGGACTCAGCTCCTACTACGCCCATCTGCATCACATTGAAAGCGGCATCAAAAAGGGCGTGACGGTAAAACGCAAACAGGTGATCGGATACGTGGGCACCACCGGGCGCTCCACCGGTCCACACCTGCACTGGGGGCTGAAACAGAACGGCAAGTTCATTGATCCGCTGAAGTACAAAATAATTCCCGGTAAAAAAGTGGCGTCGTCGTTCCGCGCAAAACTGAAAGCCATCATTCAGGAACGCCAGACGGTTCTGAACCGCACTGAAATCGAACCCCCCAAAGGCGAACTGGATGAAGTTCCCGACAATGACTACCCCATGGGACTCGACGACATCTGAACTGTCGCTGCTGACTCACACTCGCCCCCTCGCCTCATGCCGGGTTAACCGATTGAGCCGCATCTCCTGAACAGGTACACTACATGCATCGACGACAACTTCAGGCAAAAAAATAGGAGCTCCCATATGAAAGTACTTTTTATCGGCGGAACCGGAAATATCAGTGCGGCAGTGAGTTCGCTGGCCGTATCACAAGGCATTGAACTCACTCTGCTGAACCGAGGCAACCGCTCGGTGGTCCCCGGCGCAAAAATCATCGCCTGCGACATCAACGATGTATCCGCCGTCTCATCAGCCATCCGAAACGAACAGTATGACAGTGTGGTGAACTGGATAGCGTTTTCACCTAAAGACATTGAGCGAGATATTCGTCTCTTTGAAGGGCATACGAGTCAGTATGTGTTCATTAGTTCCGCATCGGCATACCAGAAACCGCCATCCACCCCCATCATCACGGAGTCCACCCCCCTCAGCAATCCGTATTGGGAGTACTCCAGAAATAAAATCGTCTGCGAAGAAAAACTTCAGGAAGCCTATCGGCAAACCGGGTTTCCGGCAGTAACGGTTCGTCCCTCACTCACGTACAACACGCTCTTCCCCATCGCGTTGGGCGGCTGGGGATGCTACACACTGGCCAAACGCATTCTGGACAAAAAACCAATTGTGGTTCACGGCGACGGCACATCGCTGTGGACTGTCACTCACGCGGACGATTTTGCCAAAGGTTTCATTCCCTTGCTCGGCAACCCGGCGGCAATCGGCCATGCGTTTCATATCACATCAGATGAATTGCTCACATGGGATCAGATTTACCAGACCATAGCTCACGCCCTGGGTGAAGCGGCGCACATCGTACATGTTCCGTCAGATTTCATCACTAACGTGTTTCCCGATATGACGGGAACTCTGCTGGGAGACAAATCGCATAGTGCCATCTTTGACAATAGCAAAATCAAACAGTTCGTGCCGGGATTTCGCGCAACGATTCCGTTTCATCAGGGAATTCGCCGCACACTGGCGTGGTTTGATGCAGACCCCGCACGCAAAATCATCAACGAAGCCGAAAGCCAGATGCTTGACACCATTTTAAATCGCTACGGACATCCGTAACATCTCTTCTTTTTCGCCGCCCAGTCGTTGCCTTTCCTGGAATGAGGCGATGCAAATTCGGGTTTTTCGTATTCTCGGATTGCACCGCCGGATAGGCTGAGGTAAACCGTTTTCTAATAAGACCATGAAAAAACGCGCGAAAAAAACGACCGGCTGGCGAGAATGGGTCTCGCTTCCCGAACTGGAAATTCCGAAAATAAAAGCAAAGGTCGATACCGGTGCGCGCTCGTCCACCCTCCATGCGGTTCATCTGCGCTATCAGGAGACCGCCTCGGGCACGGATGTCCTGTTCGAAGTGCATACCCACCAGAGAAACATCCGCGATTCAGTTCATTGCCGCGCCAAGGTGCTCGAATTCAGAGAAATTAAAAGCTCCAACGGCCATGTGGAGAAACGTCCGGTAATTGTTACTTCGGTTGAACTACTTGGTGAGCATTGGTCCATTGAAGTAACACTGACCAACCGTTCCAGCATGGGTTTCCGAATGCTCCTGGGAAGAGAAAGTCTTCGCAAGCGTTTCCTGGTGGACCCCGGTCATTCATTCCTGGGGAACAAACGAGCCGGCGAAAAGGATACTTTGAAATGAAATTGGCTATTTTATCTAGAGAAACCAAAAGTTATAGCACGTTACGCTTGTTTGAGGCCGCCAAAAACCGCGGGCACAAAGTAAAAATACTCGATACGCTCAGGTTTGCGATTGATCTCGAAGAAGAAGAACCGGATTTATTCTACAAACGAAAGCGACTCAGCCATTACGATGCGGTCTTGCCCCGAATCGGCGCATCGATTACCTATTTCGGGACCGCGGTGGTTCGTCAGTTTCAGCAGATGGATGTCTTCTGTGTGAACTCCGCCGACGGAATTATCAATTCGAGGGACAAACTCCGATCATTTCAGATTCTCAGCAAACACAAGATCGGCATTCCGGCTACCTCTTTTGTAAAAAACCAGTACGATGTACTCCCTGCCATCAATCGCGTCGGCGGCGTGCCGCTGGTGATTAAACTGCTCGAAGGAACGCAGGGCATCGGCGTATTGCTGGCACACACGGAGGAAGTTGCCACCTCCATCATCGAACTGCTACAGAGCCAGAAGCAAAATATTCTGCTGCAGAAATTCGTTGCCGAAAGCAAAGGCAAAGACATTCGCGCCATCGTGGTCGGCGATCAGGTGGTCGCCGCCATGCGCCGGGTGGCCAAAGGCCAGGAGTTTCGCAGTAACATTCACCGAGGCGGAAAAGCAGAGATGGTGAAACTCGACGACACATACGCGGATACCGCAATTCGCGCAACCAAACTGATGGGGCTCGGCGTGGCCGGTGTGGATATGCTGGAAAGCCAGGAAGGTCCTCAGGTCATGGAAATCAATTCGTCTCCCGGACTTGAAGGAATTGAGGGTTGCACCAAGCTGGACATTGCAGGTTCCATTATCGACTACATTGCAGCGCAGGTTGATTTTCCTGAAATTGACTTGCGGCAACGACTCACGGTCAGCCGAGGATACGGCGTTACCGAAATTTTCATTCCCAAAGGGTCGGAATATGTGGGGCAAACGATCACTGAATCCGGTCTGCGCGAAAAAGATATTAATATTCTCACGCTGCATCGGGATGGAAAAGTGATTCCCAATCCGAGCAGCAGCCGGGACTTACAGGCGAACGATAGGCTGCTTTGCTTCGGTAGACTTCAATCAATGAGAGACTTAGTTCCCGAAAAAACCCGTCGGCGCCGCAAACCAAAACTGAAAAAACTGAAAGCCTCTGACATTGAAGCGGCCCATTTCCGCGATGACAAAGACAACTGAACCACTCATGCATTCATCATCTGACAATCGCAACAAATCTTTCAAAATCGGAAAAACGTATGTGCGCCCCGGAGAGTCCACACAGATACAGCTGGAAGCGGCTTCCCTGTTTGATTACACGCAATTGAATATTCCCGTTGAAATCATCTGCGGAAAACTGGGCGGCCCGACACTGTTTATCAGCGCCGCAATACATGGAGACGAAATCAACGGCATCGAGATCATCAAACGCATTTTTCAGAAAACCGCGTTACTGAAAAAGCTGCACGGCACGCTGATACTCATTCCGGTGGTAAATATATTCGGTTTCAACAACAAAAGCCGTTACCTTCCCGATCGACGAGATCTGAACCGATGCTTTCCCGGAAATGCGAAAGGCTCCATGGGGGCCAGAATCGCGCATCTCTTCATGAAACAGATTGTCAGTCAATGCACACACGGCATTGATCTGCATACCGGTGGGCTTCATCGCACCAATCTGCCGCAGATTCGAGCGTGTCTAGACGACCCGCAAACCGCGGCGCTGGCCAAAGGATTTGGTGTGCCCGTGGTGATTGATTCATCCCTGCGGGACGGTTCATTGCGCGAAGCCGCCCGAAAACGAAAAGTTGCTACCCTGCTTTTTGAAGGCGGAGAAGCATTGCGCTTCAACGAATCCGTCATCCGTGCGGGGGTACGCGGATGTCTTTCAGTAATGCGCCATATCAGCATGTTACCTCCCGGAAAATCGTCTTCAAAGCCCGCCGGTAAAACGTTTGTCGCCAAAGGTAGCTATTGGGTGCGTGCAGCACATAGCGGGTCGTTCATCGCATCAAAAAGAATCGGCGACGAGGTCAAAGAAAACGAACGGCTTGCCGTTATCAGCGACCCGTTCGGAAGGGGAGAAGTGGAAATTCGCGCAGATGATGGCGGCATTATCATCGGCATGAGTACCATACCATTGGTCAACAAGGGCGACGCCATGATCCACATCGCATCGTTCACCAACACCAAACACGTAAAAGAAGCCATCGACCTGAACGATTAGTCCGGATGCAACATTCTTCAAAATATCTTTTTCTCGACGCGCATGATTCATTTCATTTTACAAAAAAAGTATTGGTGTTGATGCGCTGTCCTATCGATCTACAATCAATCGCGTGTCCTCAAATCAAAAACAATTCGGCTGTTCTGAAAGGAAAACATCATGGTTTGCATCGCGAAGGTGCTGGTGGTTGTCGAAGACCAAAACAAGAATTACATTTTAATGTCGAGTAAACGCGCGCCCCGGCACCCGCAAAAGAATATGAAACTCGAACTACTGGGTGGCCATCTCGAAACCGATGAACGCGCGCTGGATGCTCTTGTTAGAGAATTGGCAGAAGAGGAATCCACCGGGTTTCTGGCGAAGTATGCGAAAGCAGCGAATCCGGCTCCTTTTAAAGTCGACGTTGCGGGTACAACACATTTTCTGTTTCGATTGACTATACAGAAAGATGAATTCGATCGGCTCATCGCAGATGCAGAGGAAAGCTTCGGTTTCAAACTCGTACCTTACAAACATCTGTTTGAAGATGCGATTCAGAACAGGCTAACCAAACGAACCCGGGCAATTCTTAAGGCGTTCAAGCGCATTGATGCGTTTCAACCTATCATTCAATCCAGCGTTCAGGTTACTCCAACGGACTGACGGTAATCACATTCCCTTCCACATGACCCTCAATGCGCTGAATCGGATAAGTTAATCGAATGATGTAACGTACCCCTGTCGAGGTCACCACCCGTTTTACTTTCTGAATGCGCTCATCTTCTCCCACCATCTGCTCCGCGCTCTCCTCGGGCTCCTCGATTCCCTGAATATTCACAACAATCCCGGGAGGGGTCGCCAAGGGATAGACGCGCACCTGCTTTGGCTGCGCTTGCGTAAACACATATATCGGATTGTAAAAATCCGAAGGCAGCGCAGTCGGCTTCTTTTCAGACGGGGTATTCTTCTTTACCTTCGCCGCGTCACCCTCCTCAAGCCACGCCTCACGCGCGGCGTCCGCCGTCAGCGATTCTGTCGCAATGGCGTCTTCGCTTCCACTGGCAATATCATCCTCAACCGTAGACGGAGATTGTTTGACTGAAGCAGCCACCGCAAACGCGGTCACCGCAATCCCCGTAAACAGCAATGTGATCATCAACGAATGCAATAGGAACCGGTTGGGCGCTTCCAGGCGCACCACTCGCGGATCAAAAAAAGTCATCCATTGTCTGGGGTGTCGTATGAATTCCCCAACCGGCAGCCCTTTTCTGTTTCGTAGCGCGCGCACCAGCCTGTGCAGCTCGGCGCGAACCCATAGACTTTGAATCATTATTTTTCGACGTCGTTCTTTCGAAAACAGTGCGCGCAGGTTTGTTCCCAACAGACGCACGCCGACAACCAGCAACGGCCATCCGCGCTGCTTCATCCACGCTGCAACCTGTCCGTTCCACGCTCGCGCATATTCGCCCAGGCGAAGAGATGCCAGTTTCTGCCGTCCCATGCGGGAAACCATCCTCACCCCCAATGCAAACGTTCGAAAAACGGCCCCCCATCGGTCTGCGCTGCGAGACACCCGAATGCGCAGGGACACCCGGTTCGCATTCACTTTTTTACGCGGTTGTATACGCCGGTTTCTGCGTACTTTTTTTGGTTTATTCGGCGTCATTTTCGGCGTCATTTTTGGTTTCATATTCAACCTCTCAGAACTCTCCTTATGGCAAACTTAACACACTATACTACATATGTCCACATTTTCCCACACATGGGTTGACCAATATTTTTCACCTGATATATAAGAGAACGAATTCCGCCAGTAACTACGGGTTGAAAGGAATCGAATGAAATCGACTTTTGCCTGGTTCGCGACCGGCACGCGGCCGACACTGACCGCAGCAGTATTCTCATTGTTCGCACTTCACGCATGTAACGACGACATGCCCGCAGAACCGGTGACATCCTCCCCGGCTGTTGCCAGGAAGCATCTGGAGGACACATCAACCAGCCGAAGTTCCGTCGGGGACCAATTTCTCAATAAAGACATTACCGAGCTGACATCGTTAGAATTTTTGCGACAATGGGAGCTGGTACAACAGAACAACGATTTTCCGGGGTACGAATCTCTGTACGCAACGAGATTCGACGGTATCGAAAAAAAAAACGATGTCACGTTCCGGTTTGTACGCGATCAATGGTTGCACCGACAGGAAACCACATTTCAATCATTGCGGAATGTCCGCACTGAAAACGTTTCTGTGCAGGTGCTGCCGGGCATTTCCACCATTCAGATGACATACAAAGCGACAGTTAACGACCAACAACTCACTCAGGATAAAACAATAGTACTCGTCACAGAAGACAACACCATTCGAATTGCCACTGAATCCACTTCTCAAAAGTCTTCGCACCAGGCGAACAATGAAAAGCAAAAACAGCAGCAGAAACTGCTGAAAGATTTTTACCTGGTACTCGATGATCGCTACATTGTCTTTTCGCAGTCATCGCTCGATAAAAAAGGGGCGCTTTTTGTAAACGAATCCACCGCAATTAAACCGGTTCGAAAAGAAGAAATGAAAAAACAGTTCCGTCGATTGATAAAAAAAAAATTCATCGTTGGGTTTGAAGACGGCAGCACTGAAATCTTGCGTGTCACCAGCGCGCGCGCCATTGCCAGATACCAGCTTCATTCCGGGGCGCGTTCCTATTGGGTCGATAAAGGATACACCGAGGTTGAAATGGGAGAAGCCCTGTGGGAAATGGCAGACCAATCCGACAGTGTGTATCTCACCGGAATGCTAAAATCCTCGAGAAAAGGCGCTCTCTGGGCGACCCCGATGAAATCTCGCCCTCCTGAAGTGTATCTCTCTCAAAAGTTGAATCGTAGTGAAATAGCCAATATAAGAAAACGAATGCGACGTCGCAAAGACTACAAAATTCTGCAACAGGCATTTTCCGATGCGGGACACAGTAAGCAATGGACATCGTACGAGCCACAGGCAACTGCCCGAATGTATAAAAGTCCAAAGGGTAACCGACGTTTTGCCTCAGCGACGATTTCAGCGGGAAAGGGTTGCGGCGATTTTTTCGGCAGTCTTTTGGGGTTCTACCATGTTCAAAAAGGCGTGCTCTTCGACCTGGGGTATCCCACCGACTTTTTTCAAGACCCGTTCATCGACAATCGAGACGCAATCCAAGCTATCGATATTGACCACGACGGCATTCCGGAATTTTTAGGTCACAACAAACTGATGTACAAAATTGATGACGACTGGTTCGTGTACGAAATTCGTATTCCCAAAGCAGATTGTCCGTGTTGAAGCGTTGATGCGTTGATGTGTAGGGGCGGTTCTCTACCAACTATAAGGCGGCGGGGGCGTGACTTCAGAAATGGACATGCTTCCGGTGCTGTTATCGACAAACCCGGTATAGGATCCGCTGGATTTGTTGGAGTAGCATTCCAAATCCCCCAGCAGCTCTGCACTGCCGCCGGCACTGTCGGCACCGAAGTACCCAATGGGCAGGAAGGTGGAACGCACTATCGCGTCGCCGGATACACTAATCGTTTGCATGAGCTTTTCCTTTTTTAACTAG
>JAFGXQ010000071.1 GCA_016936575.1 Deltaproteobacteria bacterium | reverse complement strand
TTCGTCAGTACGATACTGACCATTCCCATCGCACTCTGGTTCGGCTGGATGCTGGCGACGCAGACATTCAAAATAAAGCCCCTGATTGAGTCTATGATCTCTCTGCCGTTGGTGGTACCGCCGGTTGTGACCGGATATTTACTGCTGCTGCTGTTGGGACGAAACAGCGCAGTGGGAAGTACATTGTTTCAACTGTTCGGCTGGCAGTTCACGTTCAATTTCGCTGCACTAGTCATCGCATCGCTGGTGGTGTCTCTTCCCTTGGCGGTGCGTTCCATTCGCAGCGCGTTCGAAATGGTCGACCCGGCCTACACCGATGTTGCGCTCACCCTGGGTGCGCCGCCCCGCCTTGCGTTCTTTCGCATCACGCTCCCGCTGGCACTGCCGGGGATTGTCAGCGGGATTGTGCTTTCTTTCGCGCGAAGTCTTGGAGAATTCGGTGCCACGATAACACTCGCAGGGAACATTACCGGAAAAACCCAGACCATGGCGCTGATGATATACTCTCATATGCAAGTACCTGAATCAGAAAGCCAGGTGACACGTCTGGTAATTGTCTCGTTGCTGATCTCCATTCTGGCGATGACCGCATCGGAATGGATCGCGCGAAAACACCGGGGAACCCACCATGCAGTTATCCATTAAAGACGTCCGGATTACCCTGGGAGACGTACCGTTCCACTATAACGCAGAGATCTGCGGAGGAATATTCGGTGTTTTCGGAACGAGCGGCTCGGGGAAAAGTACGCTCATGAAAATCATCTGCGGCATCGTTCGACCAACAGCGGGCGCGCTCACATTCAACGATGCGGTTTTCTTCGACAGTTCACAGAACATATTCATTCCTGCGCACAAGCGAAACGTGGGTGTCGTGTTTCAGGATCACCATTTATTTCCACATCTGACGGTGGAACAGAATCTTCGATTCGGCATGCAGTTCGCATCCAGTAAACCCATTTCATTCAACAGCGTGACAGAGCTTCTGGAACTCACTCCTTTACTCGGCAAACGCCCGGTCCAACTCTCGGGTGGGGAACGACAGCGGGTCGCCATCGGAAGAGCGTTATTGCAGCAACCGAAACTCCTCTTGCTGGACGAGCCGTTCTCAAATCTGGATCGAGGCCGGCGTCGACAGATCATTTCATACCTGCTGCAAATCCACCAACGATTTCAGATCCCTCTCCTGATTATCAGCCACGATCTGGAAGACATTCTGAAGCTGACCCAATCGCTGATCATTATTGAGCAGCAAGCCATCGCCGCCGCCGGAACATATCTGGACATTGCCGAACAGGGCATCCTGCCGCATCTCATTACCCCCAAGCGATTTGTGAACACCATTGAGCTCGTCCATCAACAGTATGCACCCAAAGATCGACTCAACACATTCGGTGTTTCCGCACAGAGCCCCCCACTGCTTTTTGCCAACACCGGTTACTTCACCCACCGCAGTCGTCAGGGAAGCCGGGTAAAAATGGCAATTGCCCCCGACGACATCGCTCTCAGCACCGACACATGCGCCTATCTTTCGATTCAAAATCAAATTCGGGGAATCGTCACCCACATTCTCCATATGAATGATTCATTCTACGTCACGGTGGATTGCGGCGTGGATCTAATCGCCGAGATCACCCCGAAGTCGCTGTACCAATTGAACATTCAGTTAAACAGCCCGGTAATCTGTCTGTTCAAAGCCAAAGCAGTCGAGGTCGTTCACATCTATTGACGCAACC
This sequence comes from Deltaproteobacteria bacterium, assembly GCA_016936575.1. Classification (GTDB taxonomy): domain Bacteria; phylum Myxococcota_A; class Polyangia; order JAAYKL01; family JAAYKL01; genus JAFGXQ01. The sequence continues at coordinate 2,182 of JAFGXQ010000071.1, read as the reverse complement.
GGTTCAGAATTCAGTTACCCGGGCGATCGGTGGGTCCGTGTCCTCGCACGAACACACCGAAGAATAAAATTAAAATTAAAGAGCCGAGGCCGGTCACCAGCATCAGGCTGTCGGCGCCGTACGATGCGATAATCCATGCGCCCATTTTGCCTCCGACCGCCGAAGCCAGCGTAATTCGAGCCAGGCTGCCGATATTCATATAGGTGGCTTTCATGTTGTCGTGAGACTGATGGTCTATAAAATCGATGGTTCCCAGATGAAGCATACCGAACGCCGCCCCCTGCAACGTGGCAGCTGCCCATTTCAGGAAAAACGGCGTTTCGAGCGTAAACAGCGAAAACAATACCAACCGTATTCCGTTCAGCAGCAATCCCGCAACAATCAGCCAGCGATTTCCCAGCTTCTTAATCAGCGGTTTTGAAAAAAACATGATTGGAATTTCAAAAATGGTCCAGGTACCGAATACCAATCCCATCTCGAAAGGGGTTTCCAGAACGTCGTCAAAGAAATAGCTGGTATACAGAAACGAAGCCGCGAACATAATGCCGTTTAAGAATGAAAACACCAGAAACCATACAAACAGACGATCCTTTTTCAAATGCGCCCATGGAATGGTTACCGCCGATGCGCGCCGTTTAAAATTCAAACCGCGCAACGAAACAACCCCAAGCAGCAGAAACGCCACAGAGCTGCTATAGAAAATCAGCGGCAAATGATAGTAGTGGTTCAGCACCAATCCCATAATGATGCAGGCAATACTCCACCCCAGGGTTCCCCACACGCGCACCGCACCGTAGCTGTCCCGCTGCCCGATTTTATTAAGAAAGGTCATGGTCTCGCCATCTACAGTCGGCACCATGGGCATTGAAAAAATGTAATACCCCATCACAGCGGCGAACACCCAAAGAAACCTTGCTTCCAATGATAATGACGCGGTGAGATCGCTGCCGGACAATCCGACCAATGTGGTGAACACCGCAACCGCGAAACAGAAAAATGTGATGAGATGCCGCCCCAGCTCCAGTTTGTCGGCGAGAATTCCGGTCGGCACATTGGCCAGAATGCCCATCAGCGGCATAAAAAAGTAAATCCAACCGATCAGATGATCAGCTGTCGTCCCGTCGGGATTCACCAGCGTGTGTTTGTAAAACACCGTGGCAAAAGGCGTCACGAAACCGGTGGCCAGAAAAACAAAAAAATACAGCGATTTCAGATATTTACGTTGAGAGATAAGGTTGTCCATGCATGTGGATTTCTATTATATTTTTTCTAAACGAGTACGATGATAAGTCGTTTGAACGCGAAAAAACCGCTCAGCCGAATCTTCATAACCAGTGTATTTCAGGAAGGCAAGAGAAATGGACTACCGAGCGCAACGGAAGCCGTCTCCATAAGTATCTTGGTTCTCGTAGTCCGCCTCGATTCGTACGCGAGTACGAAATCGCAATACGGTTGCCGGCGAGTTATATGCGCCGCCACGTTGAACCTTCAGGAACGCAGAACCACCGTCGTCATCCTGATAGGCGCTCCCGTTAAGTGGATGCACAGTATAGCTGTGGTACCAATCCTCCACCCATTCCCAAACATTTCCAGCCATGTCGCAAACCCCTTGCTCGGTATTTCCGGCGGGGTAGGAGCAAGGCTCAGAGGGAAAATTTGTACCGCAGCCCGCAACCCCATCCGTATCCGGCATAGATGTATTGTCACATGACATGTCAGGCGTGTTGCCCCATGGGAACAGATTCAACAACCCCTCACTTCGTGCAGCGTACTCCCACTCAGATTCTGACGGCAAGCGCGCCCCCATCCACGCACAGAAGGCATGGGCATTTACCCAATTCACACAATTCACAGGATAATTTATTTTTGTCGGATCCCCCGAGTAACAATACATCGACGTCATTAATTCACCGCAAGCGCCAGCCGCTGCACAGAGCGCATATTGCGCAACGGTTACTTCCTTCTGCATAATCTCAAAATCAGACACTGTGACGGTACGAGTCGGCGTTTCATTGGCCCAGTATGTAACATTCACTGTATCGGTATCGGAAGGTTCCAGACCGATATCAAACACGCCACCAGTAATTTCAACCCAATCCACCACCGGACAATCCGTACCGCAAGGGGGTTCCGTGTCGGTACCGGTATCTGTTCCGGTGTCTGTTCCGGTATCTGTATCTGT
>JAFGXQ010000070.1 GCA_016936575.1 Deltaproteobacteria bacterium | reverse complement strand
AGCGATAGCGATAGCGATAGCGATAGCGATGCAGATGGCGATAGCGATGCGGATGGCGATGACGCGTCGACCGGTTCTGAAAGCTGTGGATGCTTGGTGCCTGGGGCCAACCCGACGGCACCTTCGCTGACTCAGTTGCTGCAGTCGTTCTTCCTGCCATAAAAGTCAATTATTCATTTACACCGTTTCTCCGTTGCAGTAGACGGGCTTATGTCGAGACGCTCACAATTTTTGATCAACTCCGCATTTCGTCTGTTCGGCGCGCAACGTGTCCTCCGTGCGAAACATTTTCGTCAGTTGGAGCTCACCGGCGTACCGGAGGCTTCGATTCGTGCGGAGCTGCCGAATATTCGTTCGCTCCAGCAATGGCAGCAAACCTGGTGCGAGCGCGCAGAAGCGTGTTTCGCCAGGGCGGAAACGGCTGAAACGGCCCTCCATGAAAAAGCGGCATTTTACAGGAAGGCTGCGGCATTCTGGTATCTGGCCGATATTTTTCTGATGCCCGACCACACTGACCACCAGCATTTGACCGCGCAGATGGCGCACGCCTATCGGCTGTACGGTGAAACCGGAGGTGCGTTTGAGAATCGGGTGATTCATTGCGATGATGTCGCAGTATGCTGCAACTATTATCACCCGCCGTCGAATCAACCGACTCCGGTGATTCTGATGATTCCGCCGCTTGGCAGTGTGAAAGAGCAGATTGATTTTCAGGTGATGCCGTTTTTGCAGTCGGGATTTGCGTGTTTGACCGTTGATTTGCCGGGGGTGGGTCAAACCCGTGGAACCATGCCGCTAGACGCCCAGCGTATTCTTCAGCAACTGCTCACATACCTGCAGCAGCAGCCCGAGATTGACAGCAATCAGATGGTGATGATGGGGTTGAGTCTTGGGGCGTATTGGTCAATGAAAACCGCCGCGGTCGATAAGCGGGTGGCCTTGACGGTGGGAATATCCACGCCGGCCATTTCAGGGACCCACTGGAATCGGCTGCCGGGGCATTATTGGACGCATTTTCAGCGGGCATTTCAGACACCGGATTTGGCCGCCACCCGTGAAATGGCTGAGCAACTGTCGCTGTTTCATGTGATGGATCGGATTACCTGTCCGGTACTGCTTATTCATGGAAATCGAGACAGAGTCAGTCAGCCCGATGCGATGCAGCTGTTCCACCGGGAAACGACACAGGCACCCCTCAGCACCAGAATCTATTCCCATTGCAGCCATTGCTGTCTGGATGAACTCACCCGTGACACTTTGCCGTTCTCGTTGGGATGGGTTCAGCAAAACCTACTGGAAAAATCTGCTTTTTCTGAATAAAAACGAAACGTTGCCCAATGCAAAAGAGTGGTTCCGGATTCCGGTTTCATCATTGCCGGTCCGTTGCGATATGATATAATTATCACCCTGGAGCTTAACATGAAGGAAAATCATGTCGGATAAATTAATGGAGCACAAACCGCCCACCGTAGCGGATGACGACAACCTTTCGTTGGCTTCCGCCGAGGAATTCCAGTTCTCCGAAGAGGATGCGCATGCGCTGACTGCAATTTTTGCAATGCTTCAAACCTTTAGCGCCGTTGATTTTTCCCAGTATCGGCGTACCACTGTAGTTCGGCGTTTGAATCGCAGACTCGGACTCAATCGCATCAGTTCGATTGCACAATATCAGCGATTTCTGGAGGCGAAGCCGGATGAACTCAAGTTGCTGTATAGTGACCTGCTATTGTCTTTTACCCATTTTTTTCGAGATTCATACATATTCGATGCGTTGAAGGAAAAGGTGTTTCCGAGGCTGGTGGCGCAGCGCAGCGCAAAATCGCCGATTCGTATCTGGGTACCCGGATGTTCCACCGGAGAAGAAGTCTATTCAATGGCGATTGCGTTGTATGAGTTTCTGGAAGACACAGGTTCAACCGCAACCGCTCAGTTTTTCGGCACTGATCTGGTCGAAGAGAATATTGTGCGTGCCCGCAGTGGGGTATATACAAAAAAAATTACGGAACAGGTGGATGAGCGGCGTTTGAGTCGTTTTTTCGATACGGAACCAGGCGGCTATCGTGTAACCAAAACCATTCGGGAAATGTGTGTGTTCGCGACGCAGGATATCACCAAGGATCCGCCGTTTCCCAATATCGATGTGGTCAGTTGTCGAAATGTATTGATTTATTTTAACGACAAATTTCAGGATGTCGTGTTTCCCCTGTTCCATTTCGCGCTGAAGCCGGATGGGTATCTGGTACTCGGTTCATCAGAGACCATCAGCCGACTGCCGCAACTGTTCACACCGCTCGATTCACGGGCAAACATTTATCAGAAGCGGGGAGCGTCATCGTCAGTGTTGTACCGCTTGCCGTTCTATCAGGCGTCTGATCGTTCTCGCACGGTTCCTTCTGCCGCTTCTCCGGATGTACCGCAGAAAAAGGCCGCTGAAAATTTGTTGCATCGCGTGAATTCCACATTGGTGAAAACATTCTCGCCGCCGGGGGTGCTGGTTGACAATAACCTCATCATTAGACAGTTTATCGGTCAACCTTTTCCGTTTATCGTCCCGAATACCGGAGAGGCCAGTTTGAAACTGGCCAAGATGGCCAACGAGGCGTTGCTGCCGGATTTATACGTTTCGGTGGAAGAGTGCAGAAAAACGAATGAAACGGTCATTAAGCAGGATGTCCATTTTGCGAGTGAGCATGCGTCACCGCGGATTGATATTACCGTGATTCCGTTTAATGAGGACGAACGAACGCCATCTTTCTTGATTCTGTTTTCTCAAAAAGATGTTGTTGACCGTGTGGATGGGGATTCGGATTTTGCTGCTGCGGGGCAGGAGGACAGCCTTCAGAAAATGAAGCAGGAACTGCGCGTTACCAAAAATCATTTGCAGGCAATCATCGAAGAGAAAGATGAAGTGAATTTGGAATTGTGGGCTGCCAATGAAGAAGTTCAGTCCACCAATGAAGAGCTGCAAAGCGTGAACGAGGAAATGGAAGCGGCCAAGGAGGAATTGGAATCCAGCAACGAAGAACTGATGGCGCTCAACGAGGAACTGCAGCTGAAAAATATTGAGATTTCGGAGCGGGAACAGCAGTTGCGTGAATTGTTCGACAATATGACCGACGGTTTTGCGTCGCTTCGAATGATTTACAACCAGGAATCAAAGCCGGTGGACTACGAGTTTGTCGAAGTGAATGAGGTATTCGCGTGTCGCTACGGGATGACCCCGGAACGTCTGGCCGGTAGAACCGTGAAGTCGATTTTACCCGAAACCGAGTTGTACTGGATTGAGCGATTCGCTGCGGTTGCCGAAACCGGGGTGCCGGATCATTTCACCAGCTACGACAAAGACACCGATCGTCATTTTGAAACTCGTTTGTATCGCCCCAAGCAGGGGTTCTGTGCAGCGATTTTTGCCGATGTGACCGAAACGGTTCGAAGTCAGCAGGCACTGAAGAACAGTGAAGAAAAATTTAAAAGCTATATAGAGTGGTCGCCTCACGGTATTTTCGTGGCGGACGAAAACGGCTGTTACGTGGAAGTGAACGAAGGGGCGTGTCGGATTACCGAATATTCTTCGGAAGAGTTGACCGGCCTTTCCCTGTTTCAATTGATTCATCCGGACGACAGTGAAGCGGCTAAGGAACATTTCACCCAAACCCGGTTGGAGGGCTCTGCATCCGGCGAATTTCGGTTTGTTACGAAACACGGTCGACAAAAGTATTGCCAGGTTGATGCGGTGAAATTGTCGGAATCCCGGTATTTGGGAATTGCCAGCGATCGTACAGATAATCACATGATGCAGCAGCAGATGCAGCAGTCTGAAAAAATGCGGGCGGTCGGGCAATTGGCGGGGGGCGTGGCCCATGATTTCAATAATCAATTGTCGGGTATCCTCGGGTTCTCTGATTTATTGGTCGATGAGGTGAACGACTGTCCGAACGCGAAAAAGTATGTGGAGAGCATCATCGCATCGGTCAAGCGCAGTGCGGACCTGACATCGCAGCTTCTCGCTTTTTCGCGCAAGGGAAAGTATTTGGATGTGACGGTGGATATTCATCGTGAAATCGACGAAGTGATCACTCTCTTCGAACACAGCATTGATAAACGGATTCAGATTGAACGTTTTTTTAACGCTTTGAACCCGCGGGTCAAAGGAGATCCGACGCAACTGCAGAATGCCATTTTAGATCTGGCTATCAACGCACGGGATGCGATGCCGCAAGGAGGAGTGCTTCGATTTAAAACTGATGACTGCAATCTTGACGCGGCGTATTGTGAAGCGCAGTCAACACCGTTGGTGCCCGGTGCATATGTTTCGATTCAGGTTGAAGATACAGGGGTCGGCATGTCTGAAGAAATTCAATCCCGACTGTTTGAGCCGTTTTTTACCACCAAGGGCCAGGGGAAAGGGGTTGGAATGGGACTGGCGGCCACCTATGGCACAGTGAAGAATCACAAGGGCGCGATTCAGTTTGCCAGCGCTGTCGGAAGCGGCACGACTTTTACCATACTTCTGCCTGCGGAAACTGACCAGGTGGATATTCTTGAAACACCTCCGGAAGTGATTATCCCACCGGTGGAAGCCCACGTCCTGTTCGTGGACGACGACGACATCATTTGCGAATTGGCCGAAACGATTCTTCGCTCTCTGGGGTATCAGGTTTCTGTCTGCAGGAATGGTGCAGAGGCGCTTCGTTTTTATGAGCGGAACTGGCGGTCGGTCGATTTGGTTGTGCTCGACATGGTGATGCCGATAATGACCGGAAAAGATGCGTTCATTGCCATGAAAGCTATAAATCCCAATATTATTGTTGTTGTATCTTCGGGATACAGCGTCAGCGGTGAAGCGCAGGAACTTCTCGAAATGGGCGCAGCGGATTTTATTCAGAAACCGTTCCGAAAAGGGGTGTTTGCACAGAAACTCTCCCAATTACTGCTTTCGAACCCTTCTTCTTCTGACTCCTGAATTTCGCGTTGGGGAGCGGCTGCGTCTAAAGTAAAACCATAACTGTCCGTAATATTGTGTAAAGAGTTGGTATTCGGTTTTTTTTAGGGTGAAAGCCGTTAACAAGTGGGTGAAGTTAAATGCCAAATATTCCGTTGGAATCTCTAACACCGGGAATGACAACGATTGCCGACGTTGTAAATCGGCGTGGGCAGATATTGATTCCTTCCGGCGCGGAAATATCTGAACGTCATATGAAGGGGTTGAAAATGTGGGGAATCGAATCGGTGGATATTGATGCCTCCGATTTAAGTGATGAGTATCTGGCTCACGATGCATCATTGCGACAACTACCCTCTGACGGGGAGCTGGACGAATACCTGAAAGTACTGTTTCGCCACAATCTCGAGCAGCGTCAACATCCGCTGGTGAAAGAGCTCTGGGAAACCTGCCGAAGGCATTTTTCGCAACAAGGAATACCCGAGGTTAAACAAATTCAAAAAAACGGGCACAGGGTCGAAGGGGGATCGGAGAACGAGGTATCGAGGAAAGATCGCGTGAATGCGTCAACGATGCTGAAGAGAAGCGCGAATCTTGCCTCGCCGCCGGACTTGTACGCGAAGTTGATGGAAGTCATGGAACGCGGCGGGAGTTCATCGTCGCATATTGCGGGTGTCATCAGCAAAGACCCCTCTCTCACGGCTAGACTTTTAAAAATAGTAAATAGTGCCTATTACTCTTTTCCATCTGCCATTGAGACCATTTCGAGGGCAATCACGATTGTCGGCACAGATGAGCTGCGAAATATGGTTCTGGTTACTTCTGTTATAAAGAATTTCAGCTCGTCGCTCGAGGGCATATTGAATATGGAGCAGTTTTGGAAACACAGCATCGCTTGTGCGCTGTTTTCGAAGCAACTGGCGAAACTGCGAAATGATCAGAATGCGGAGCGCTTTTTCACGACAGGTCTTTTGCATGATATTGGAAGGCTGATTATGTACCTTCAGATTCCCGATACCATGACGGATGTGATTTTCGATTCTGATACTCAGGGGGAAACCCATCGTATAGAGCGTCGTCTCGCCGGATTCACGCATGCGGGGGTCGGCGCGGAGCTCGCCGAGAACTGGAAGTTGTCTGCCAGGCAGCACGAGGCGATTCGGTACCATCATAATCCTCAACGCGCAAAGCGATTTCCAACAGATACCGCTATTTTGCATCTGGCTGACGCGCTATCGATAGCGTTGCAAATCGGGAGCAGCGGCTCGCGTTTTGTACCGCTTATTGATATCGAAATCTGGGAGCAGTTACATTTACCGGCCGATTCATTTTTCAGAATAGCACAGGATGTCCAAAAAGAAGTGAATGAACTGATTCAAATTTTCTACGAGAACTCCAATGAACGGAACTGATATTCCCGAAAACCTGATGACAGAAATTCATGACGGCGAGGTGAATCATTTCAGCCTGACAGAGCTGGAGAATCTGAACACACTTGTTTCTTTTTGTGTAAATATTCAGTCCGTATATCTGGTATCAACAGATTTAAATTCAATTTATCTGGAGCTGATGGCATACCTGCGCCAAACCACAACGTTGCGTTCGACCGCAATTGTCGTACTCGACGACGAAGGGATGGATTGTAAAATTACGCACAGCTTTCCATTGAGTGCGGAAAAACGCCTTGAAACCGAGCTGAACTATTTAATCGAGACGGGAATGTTCGCTTGGGCGTTGAATCAGAATCATGTGGTCCAGATTCCTTCCTCGAATGAAAATGAGCATGTGGTTCTGGGAATTATCGCAACGCCCGGAAACACGTTTGGGCTGGTGATCGGACTCATAGACGATACTATTTCTGAGGTGGATAAACGAATGATTTCTATCGCTTGTTTAACGGCAGCGATTAATGTGGAAAACTTTCTGCTGACTGACGAAATTAAAGCTTACAATGCCGAGCTGCAGCAAAAAGTGACCCAAAGGACTGCCGCTCTCGAAGAGGCAACGCAGAAACTTCAGGAAACCGCTGCGCGAGCCGAAGTGGCAGCACGGGAAGCGCGACAGGCGAATCGGGCAAAGAGCGATTTTCTTGCCAATATGAGTCACGAAATTCGAACTCCGATGAATGGTGTTCTCGGCATGGCAGATTTACTGTTTCACACGCCTTTGAACAGCAAGCAGCGAATGTACATAAGTACAATTAAGAACAGCGCGGATGCGCTGCTGGCAGTAATTAACGATATACTTGATTTTTCAAAAGTCGAAGCCGGCAAACTCGATCTGGAAATCATTGAATTCGATTTGAGGCAGACCTTGGCGCAGGTGGTGGATTTGCTTTCTCCAAAGGCATCGAAAAAGCAAATTGGGTTGAATTTACAAATTGATCCGCGGATACCGCACATGTTGCAGGGTGATCCGACGCGTATTCGTCAGATTCTTATGAACTTGGTGGGAAATGCAATCAAGTTCACACAACATGGGCATGTCACGATTAACGTTTTGCACGAAACGGTTTCTAAAGATCAATTACGGCTGCGATTTCAACTTGTGGACACCGGCATCGGCATTGCCGAGGATCGAATTCAAGTATTGTTTCAGCCGTTTGTCCAGGCGGACAGTTCAATTACGCGGCAGTTTGAGGGAACCGGACTTGGGTTATCGATTTCGAAGCAATTGGTTGCATTAATGGATGGGAAAATATCGGTTGAAAGTACATTAGGCAAGGGAAGTACATTTAACTTTGATATTGTGGTTGGCGTTTCTCATGTAATTTCAGAGACGCTGCTGGACTTGAGGGGTCATCGTTTTATGGCTATCGGCGGTGACATTGGCTCATTCGATACGCTCCGTCAATTTATTATCGCCCATCACGGCGAGCTTGCTGTCTTCGATGATCCGATCGCGGCGTTGATTGAATTGCGAAATATCGGAGAGAACGAATCTTGGAATGCGCTATTTGTAGATGTTCAACCGGACAACGCGCAGCGGATGTTCAACTTTGTAAGTATGGTACGGAATGATGCTGTTCTCGGTGATATGAAAGTTTCATTGTGTCGACATAAGGACGACGCCGTATCGCTAACATCTTCGTGGGAGGAACTGTTCAATTTTTTCTTTATAAAACCGGTAACAGAGTCGGAATTGATTTCTACTTTCAATGAAATCGTCGGACAAAATGAGCACGCTGATTCTGTGACTGACACGATAACTCCGAATTCTTTTGCGCATGACGATTTCGTTTCCGCGAAGATACTGGTTGTAGATGATAATGAAACCAATCGATTGGTTACGACGGAATTGCTTCAATTGTCGGGTCATTCGTACGACATCGCTGCAAATGGTGAAGAGGCATTGTCAAAGTTGCGTGGAGAAAAATTTGATTTGGTGTTGATGGATGTGCAGATGCCTGTGATGGACGGCATTGAGGCAACCAGACAGATTCGGTCGGGAAACCATACTGAAATAGTCTCAGGAATTCCGATTATCGCAATGACAGCGCACGCGATGAAGGGCGATAGAGAACGTCTGCTTAACGCGGGAATGGATGATTATCTGAGTAAACCGGTGCAGGCAAAGCAATTGAATGAGACGTTGAACAGAGTGATTCGTAATATTGACCATTTTATAGAATCCTCTTTGGGCGAAACACAAGTGCAACCAACAGTTTCCGATGAGTTACCTCTATTCGACGAACCCGACTTTCTAGAACGCGTTCTCGGAAAACGAGATTTGATGAAGCGGGTGCTCGACACGTTCATCGGAACCATGCCGGCTCAGATGGAACAATTCTATGTCGCACTCGATAATGGGCATTCTGACGACGCTCGCCGCGGGGCACATACCTTGAAAGGTGCCGCCTTGAATGTCAGCAGTCCGGCGTTATCTAGT
>JAFGXQ010000069.1 GCA_016936575.1 Deltaproteobacteria bacterium | reverse complement strand
GCACTGTTCTGCAGCTCAGCCAGTTCCTCGTTAAACCTTGTGCAGAACAGCCAGTTAAATTTATGGGCAAAAAACAGCAGCAGATGACGGTACATTTTTACCGCGCAGTCGGTATCGGCAAAATCATCGAAGAATTCCTTCCCTTTCCGACTCAGCGTAAACTTACCTTTTCGAAGCGAGATGACACCGGAGCGCTGAAGCAGTATGCGAACCTTGAAAATATGATACACGTCTTCTTCGCGATTCGGCTGTCCGTCGCCGGGATAAAAGAGAAAAGCACTCACGTTCTCAAAAATAAAACGGACGGCTTTACGCGGCAGATTGCCCTTGGCGGTGGCTTTAAGGAATTCATCCTGACGAATTGCAAGCATAATGGCCAGCGCAATCACAATCACCGGCGTTCTACCATATTCAGATTGCTGTTCATCAAAATGCAGCTTCACAATATCGGGCATTTCGTCAATTGTCTGCCTTCGCAGACGAAATACTAGGTCTGAAGAAAGGCCGAGAAACTCCGAACGGGCACGACTGTTTTCCTGATTTTGAAACTGACTCAGTGACGTTTGAAGCTCATCAATAGACGAAAAAGGGCCGTCTCCATTGGCCGCCATAAATTTTGAGATGAACTCATCGGCGGCATTCATTGAATATGTCTGTTCGCCAAAAGCAAAGTTTTGTTCCTTTTTACCCAGGCAGCATTGTTTATATTTTTTCCCCGATCCGCAGCGACAGGGCGCGTTTCGATTATATTTTGTCATTCGTCAAACTCCCATGGCCCACCGGGATTCCAGTGACCGGCAGGTTGGCTGTCTTGTGCCAACTGCAACGAGATGGGTTCCAAAAAATTTCTTATGCGCTCAATGACCTCTGCAAAATTTTTTGGAGGTGGAAATTTCAGTTTCTTTCGGAAGGCATTCCACTCCACCTGCTTCAGCTCGGCAAAAGAAGGCAGAAACGCCGGGACATCCTTGGATAACGCAATATTTCTTTTCAGGAAGGTTTGCTTGATGGCTTCACCCAGTAGCACAGCATCAAAGCTGCGGTTGGAAAGTAACAGCCATATATCGTAAAAATCCTTCATGCGGCTGTTCAATTCCCGTCGAACAACCATGGCGCTGAACTTTTCAGCAATAGAGGTTTCCATCTGATAGCACAAAAGCGATGGAGAAGGAAAATCGAGAATAGACGGCAGATCAAATGACTTTGGAGTAGGATACACCGAATCGCCGATACCAATATCCAATTGAAGACGAATTTTCGCAGTGCCCAACGAAGCAAACAGCTTTACCCGCTGTCCCACATACTGAGACTCTTCCGTGATCGGGGTCGCATCAATTGATGCATCATCAAAAATCAAGCCGTCGTCAACAGAGGAGGACCGAATAATCTCTGCAATCTGGGCAACAATATTTTCCCTGGAATTGCCGGTAATCCCCAACAGGTCAATATCCATGGTGCTGCGTGCGCTGTCCAACTGCCACACACGAAGCAGGAGCGCACCTTTTAGAATATATTTGCCTGCATGAGGTGAAACTGAAAGACGATAAAGAAGACGCTCCATTGCATAGTATTGCAATAGCTCATGGAATGAGAACTCGGAGTTTCGCGACAGATTCAGCAGCCGTTGCCGAACGGAGGCCGCCATGTTGGTGATGTTATTGACGCTCAAAGAAGTGCCTCCAGGTAGGGACGCATGATGGATTCCACACGGCAGACACGTGCATATCGCAACAGCTCGCCCACGTCCATTCGTTGTTTCGCCTGATACATTTTCAGCGCTTCGATAACCACTTCCATGCCCAGTGTGGAGCGGTACTTGAAACAGTCGGCCAGCGTTTTCTCTTTGGAATACACTCTGATTGTGATTCCATCTCTCTTGTGGTCTTCAATTCCGGCTTCAAATGCTTCCTTTGAAAATCGATGGGATTCAACAGTCGGATAGTCAAGAGCCGGTGGACGAGCATTTCTCGAAACGGCTACCTGTATCGCCCTTGGAATCTGCGTGGTAATTTCGTGAAAAGACAGTGCGGAAATCAGACACAAAACAGCATTCGGGTATCGCAGAGCTACTGCGGCGAGTTCGGGGTCAGACAGGGGCGCGAGCTCAGCCAGCCGATACACGCCACGAGATACCGTTTCAATGACTCCAGAGTCACGCATGGCGTACAGCGCGCGCCGTGAGAGCCCCGCATCCATCGCTTCCTTCATCCGAAGTTGTCCGCCATGCTGCCTGAATAGTTCCACTACTTTGTGCTGTCGTTCCATAATGTTACCCGATATTACTATCTGGATACATTATGTCTCCAACTAAATGAGATGTCAAGAGGTGGAACATTTACCCAATATTAAAAATAAATATGTAAACAATTTGAAACGGTACCCATTTTAGAAACCCTAAAAAGTCTTCCAAAAAGTCTTCCAAACAGACGTGTATTTCTGTGTATTCCTGTGGACTCCTGTGTACATACTCCAAATATCCCAACCAAACGCAATTATTAAAAAAACGTGTAATTTCGTCCACTTGCCGGAGTTCGTGTGATCGGGCTCATAACCCGAAGGTCATCGATTCAAATCCGGTCCCCGCTAACGAAAAATCCTCGTTCTTCGGAACGGGGATTTTTTTTTCCATCGCCCTCTTCTTGTCCATTTCGCCCATCAAGTCCCTCCCGTCCATCCTGTCCCTCCCGTCCATCCTGTCCATCTCGTCCATCCTGTCCATTAGAATCGCCACACGATTCACATAGCTAAAAAATGGAACCTAGGTTCCGTTTTTAGTACCACTGTAATCAGATAAAAATAGGAAGAAAAAGAAACCCTATCATAACAGGCAGTAAAAATAATGTCCATAGCGCGGCGGTGTATCCAATGGCAAGCAACAACAGCAACAATATTCCCCCCAATAACTATCAAGCCCTGCTCAGTAATATCTGCAATCTCTACGACCAAGTCCTCAAACGCGGAAAAACCCAAAACAAGCGCGTCCTCGACGCTTACTGGCACATCGGCAAAACCGTCCTCCAAGTCACCGAGGGACGCGACCACACGTACGGCAAAAAAATAATCGCCCATCTCAGCAACGACATGACACAAAAATATGGAGAAGGGTTCGGCGAGCGCACCGTTCGCTATCTGCGAAAATTTGCCCGGTCCTACGCCTTATCCGCCCTGAACCCCACCCTTTCCTGGAGTCACTATCGCGTACTGCTGAGCGTCTCCAATCCTCAAACGCGACAACAACTGGAGCAAGCCGCCATCGAAGAAACCCTCACCAAAGAAGATCTCCAAAAGCGCACCACTGCCCTTCGCAAATCGACGGAAGCATCGCTCAACAACGAATTCCCTCTAGTTCCCCGAAACGCGCGGCCGAACATTTACAAAATCGCAGATGCCGGTTCAACCAACACATCCTGCATGGTCGATCTCGGGTTCAATATCATTCGCCGAATGTCGGTTCCGGGCATCGAAAACCCAACATCGGGGATGTACATCACGCAATCTTCTTCCCGACGATTCAAAGAGGTTCTCATCCAACCCGGAGAGCGATACTGCTACGAAAGCACCCCGGTTCGCGTCATCGACGGCGACACGGTCAAGCTTAGGCTGCACTTGGGGTTTGATATGTTCGTCCATGAAACCATGCGCCTGCGCGGTGTCGACGCTATGGAGCTGGGCACTCCCAAAGGACAATCCGCTCACCACGCTCTCACCCAGTTGCTCACCAAGCATCCCACGCTCCACGCCCTCACCTACCACCACGACAAATACGGCCGCTACATCACCGACCTCATCGCCGACAACCGAATCTACATCAACAAACAACTCGTCGAAACCGGCCACGCCCGTTTTCTTAAAATGTAAACGTATTTTAAACCTCGCAGAAACGAAAAATTCTCTTTTCTTGTGCGAGACAGATTCAGCAAGCGCTGTTTTACAGATGCGGCCGTATTTAATATCATCCCATGGCCTCCAGAATGGGCCGCTTGACAGCAGACATCTGACACACACTCGCCACTCGCCACAATTCATCGACATCGCAATCCGTTCTCTGCAAATAAACACGCAATGCAT
>JAFGXQ010000068.1 GCA_016936575.1 Deltaproteobacteria bacterium | reverse complement strand
TTCGGATGCGGACGGGGATGGGGACGGCGACACCGATTCGGATGCGGACGGGGATGGGGACGGCGACACCGATTCGGATGCGGACGGTGATGCGGATGGAGACACCGATTCGGACGCGGACGGTGATGCGGATGGAGACACCGATTCGGACGCGGACGGTGATGCGGATGGAGACACCGACACGGACGTCGACGGTGATACGGATGCAGATTCAGATACGGACATTGACGGGGATACAGATGCAGACTCAGACACCGACGTTGATGGCGATACCGATGCAGATTCAGACACGGACGCGGACGGCGATACCGATGCCGACACGGATATGGACGTTGACGGCGATGCGGATGCAGACACCGATTCGGACAGCGACTCTGACTCCGATGGGGTTTGCAATCCTCCTGAACCCGTTCTCAGCAACCACCCCGCGTCTGCCGCGGACTTTACGGAAACGGTCGCCGGTATTTCCTTTGATATGGTATACATTCCGGGCGGTACGTTCACCCTGGGGTGTGAATCGAGTCCCTGCGAACCGGACACCAGTCCCGTGGAGGGCGTGAGCGTCAGCGGCTATCACATCATGAAAAATGAGGTAACAGTTGCGATGATGGAAGCAGTGACGGGCGAAGCGCCGGAAGGCTTCGGTACCGGCAACTGGTATGACTGCATCGCATTTGCTTGCGAGCTGAGCCGTCAGACCGGCAGGCCGTACCGTATGCAGACCGAGGCGGAGTTCGAGTATGCCGCCAAAAACCATCTGAGCAGTTTAGATGAAATCGACGGCAGTGAAGAATGGGCATATAACTCGTGGAGTTCCAGTCATTCCACCGATCTGACCGATCCTGTCGGAGGGGCCTCCGGCATGCACACTCAGAAAACGCGACGCGACAAGGCGACCGGTGACAATATTACCGGACGTCTCATTCGTTCCATCGACGGAATCGGCCCCAGTTGCCGATTGACCGTTTCAAACACTATGGAACTACCGGAAGACTATGTTCCGCCTTGCGAAATATGTCCGCCGGAAGTTGAAGAACCGGAGAATTCCTACCGTGACCCACGCTGGATTACCGGCAGTGATGCGCATTGGGTGGCCGGCGCGGAATTAGGCTTCGGCACGATGAACCTCAGGGTGTGGGATGACGGCACCGCCAACCAGGACGGTACGGATGGTCAATGGTTTACGTCAAATAACATCGTCTTTGTGTTTGTGCCGAATTCCGGGGAGCGCGTCACCTATCAGTATATTTTCTTGGATACTACACAAGGGTCGCTTCTTTCCGACGCGGGATTTGGTTGGGGGTCCGGCGGATTTATCGGGCGGATAGTGAAGGAGGACGCGGAAACGTTTGAAAAACCGGTCATCGCCAATTTGCAGAGCGGCGCGGATTTGGCTGCGGCGGCGGGAGAAAACTTTCAGATGGTTGACATGGTTAACATCCCGGCGGCGGCCAAAGAGCAGGACCCGCGGCTGCTCGACGGACTGGGTCAGGGATGGTTCCAGAACAATATCAACGCCGGCGGTACGCACAACTATCGGAAAGATGTGGACGCAGACGAATTTCGGTTTGCCGTTATTGACGGTGGGAATGTGACCATGCTCGCCAACGGCGACTGGTTTACGGTCAACGATACCTTCCTGCGCATTACGCACCCGGGAACCGGATATATCTGCGACTATCTGTATGCTGTGTCAGCGGATGGAACTTTCTATCACAATTCATATCAGGGCTATGAGCGCGCCGACTTTCGAATGTTCGAGATATATTCAAACACTACGGGTGATTTTCCGCCCACCTGCATCGGCAACAGCTGCACGGAGGAACTCCCCAAAGATGCGAACGCCTCGTTCTATGCCGGTCAGGAAGTGGGCCAATCAACCTATGTGCCGGCCCCCTGCCCGGCGGGTGGCTGCTATTAGAAAAGACACTTCTGTGTAATGGATTCGACCCTATAAAATTCTCTCGCCTCAGCAATAACAAAAATTTAAATATTTTTAAAACTGCGCAGATCGTTTTTGAGGCAGTTGCGTCTGTAGGGGTGTAACCCAACGGCAAAAGCGCTTTTGCAGCACAACCATTTTTTGACGATGAGGAGTATGAATCATGAAAATGACAATGGACACCGGTGTATCCGGATGGCGAACTGGATTCAATTCAAGTGAGAAAAGTGGATGGCTGCTGCCGATTGTGCTGCTGCTGGGGGCGGCCGCTGTGATTGCCTTGTTGCTTTTCAGTTTGCATCAACGTACAGAAGCGAAATTTTTGCAGATGCAGTACCTGGTCGAAGATGTTCAGGCCGATGCCGATGAAAAAGTACGCATAGCGCAACAAGAGGTGTTTGTTATATCGCAAAAGTACGAAACCGTTCAGAATGATATTAAAGCGCTGAAGGCAAGACTGGCAAAGATGGATGATAATGCCTCTCAAAAAGCAAGCAAGCAGGAGCGACCCGTCAAGAATCGCAATGGCAAGGGCAACAAACCAAAGCCTTCCCGCAATGGACTGGAAGACCTGGACTGGGGCGGCGAAACAGCACTGACGTCGGCACAGGATGACCCCTCTGCCGGGTTTAAACGAGGAGAGTTGCTGTAACATTTTCGTTGTGTCGCGAGGGCGGCTGAGGTTGAATTCGTATTTGTCCACGATGATTTATTTCCATGAAAAGCATCTTTTATAGTCTCTTCTATTGCTAAGCTGAAAATGATATGCTATGAACCCTGCGAAATTGGGTATTGTCACGGAAGGTGGTTCCCGCAGCCGGACCCGCCTTTTTTATTTTAACTGGGACAAAATGACCGATACCGCACAACTGCTTCGCATGGCTGAGCCGATCGTTCGCCGGTTCGATTGCGATATTGTCCAATTAATGTTTGTGCGTGAGAAGCCTGGCTGGGTATTGAGGCTCCTCATCGAAAAGAGCGGAAGCGATCCGTTCGTCGGTTCGGGTATCGATCACAGTATTTGTTCCGGAATCAGTCGCGAGTTAGGGGAGTTGTTGGAGGGAGATGAAGTGATTGACAAGCACTTTGTCCTTGAAGTGTCGTCCCCGGGAATTGAACGGCCGCTGACAACGCTTGATGATTATCGTCGGTTTGTTAAACGACGAGTAAAGGTAAAAACAAATACACCGGTAAACGGAAAGAAAAAATTTACCGGTTTAATTGACGGGGTGGATGGTGAGGTTGTTCGATTGAAAACAGACCATGGCAAAACGCTCGTTGATGTGGACATCGCATTTGAGAAAATTGCCAAGGCAAATTTGATCTTCGACAGCAAAATGTTGGAGAAAAAATTAGGAGAACGGTGATGCAGGACGGAGCACTGCCATTGAACATGATTTTGGACCAGGTCGGTAGGGACAAAGGTATTAACAAAGAGGTTTTGGTGGAAGCCATTGAAGCAGCGATTTTGACGGCAGCGAAGCGTTCATTCGGCACCAATCGAGATTTGGAAGCCAGGTTCAACGACGAGACCGGAGTGGTGGATTTGTACCAGTACATGACGGTTGTTGATGTGGTGGAAAACCCCGATCGAGAGGTGGCTCAGGATGCGGCGAAAAAAGCAGGGCTGCAGTCTGAAGTGGGGGAGGAACTGGGATTTCAGATTTTCTATCGCGAAGAAGATGAGAAAGCGGCCAAGAAGCAGGATAAAGAATTCGGTTCACTGCTGGATTTGAAGAGTGTCGGAAAAGGATTCGGTCGTATCGCCGCGCAGACTGCCAAGCAGGTGATTATTCAGCGTGTTCGTGATGCGGAACGCGAAAATATTTTTAATGAGTACAAAGACCGTAAGGGTGAAGTGATTGCCGGTATCGTACGGCGGTTTGAACGGAACAACAGCATTATCGTTGATCTGGGGCGTACGGAAGCGGTGATTCCCGCCAAGGAACAGACACCACGCGAATCTTATCGCCCCGGTGATCGCGTTCTGGCGTACGTGGCAAATATCGATAAAGAGACCAAAGGCCCGCAAATTCAGCTGTCTCGTACGGATGTCGGTCTGCTGAAAAAATTGTTCGAAATGGAAGTGCCCGAGATTTACGAGGGAATCGTGAAGATTATCTCCGCAGCGCGTGAACCCGGTTCTCGGTCGAAAATTGCGGTAACGTCGAGGGATGCCGATGTGGATCCGGTGGGTGCCTGTGTGGGTATGCGCGGCGCACGCGTTCAGTCGGTCGTTCAGGAACTGCGCGGTGAAAAGATTGACATCGTGCCTTGGGATGCGGACCCGGCTCGATTTGTTTGCAATGCGATTCAGCCTGCCGAAGTATCCCGAGTGATCATTGATGAAGCCAATGGTTCCATGGAGCTTGTGGTTCCGGATGACAAGCTATCTTTGGCAATCGGTCGTCGGGGGCAAAACGTGCGGTTGGCATCTCAGATTACCAACTGGAAACTCGATGTGGTAAGTGAAACAGACTTTGAAGCCCGCGAAAAAGAGGCGATAGCCAGTTTGGCGATGGTCGATGGAATTTCTGATGATGCTGCAATGACGATGTACAAACTCGGTTTCCGTACGGTTGAAGAAGTGGCCGAAGCGGATTCGGCCGAATTGTTGGCGATTCCGGGGATGGGCGATGAAGAGCGTATCACCTTGTTGCAGAAGTCGGCGCGAGAGACGATGGAAGTGCAGCGTATGCAGCGAATTCGTCAGCTGATCAGCCGTGGAACGCCGTTGACGGAACGGGAACGGATGTTCTTTATCAGTGGAATCGGAGAAAGAACGATTGAATTGCTGCTCGAAGCGGGGTATCGCAAAGTAGAGGATCTGGCGGGTGAAAGTGATATGGATCGACTTGCGTTAAGCACCGGTTTGGGATTGCAGAAAGCTCAAGTGATTACGGATAGAGCGCAGGAGTTTCTGGATAGCGAAAGAGAGATAATGTCGCGCATTCGTGAAGAAGCCGAAATAATTGCAGCGGCGGAGCGAGAAGAAGCGGAGGAAGCGGAGGCTGAGGAGACGGCTGAAGAAGTTGATGCTGCGAGCGACACGGAAAGTGCGCCTGAAGAAAAACAGGATGCAGAAGAATAGCGATTGGATTGAGAGCATGAATGTCACTCGCGGATAATCTGCGGTATGCGACATGGAAAAATATACGGGCGGAAGAACTACCGCCGTTGTAATCACAAATAGTTCGGAGGCAGAATGGCGCAGAGAGTTCGGGTATTTAAACTTGCATCTGATTTTGGTCTGGAAAACAGTGAAATGGTAGCCAAAATTCAGGAGTTCGGTTTTCCTGTACAAAATTATATGAGTGCACTGGACAGTGATACCGCCCAACAGGTGCGCACCTTGCTTCAAAAGGAGCGAGAGGCAAATACTGTTGAGGAGCAAATTCGTCCGACCGTTGTGCGACGACGAACACGAACGGGTGCACCGGTAAAACCGGCTCGAATTTCACCTCCCAAGGCAGATGCCGCAGATGAGACGCAAGCTGCGCCCGTGAAGAAAATCAGGGCCGTTGATTCGTCCGTTTCGACGCGTGTTGATGATAAAGTCGTTGCCGCTCAATCTCTTGAGGCAGCGCACACGGCGACCGGTAAGATTGAACAGCCGGAAGAAGCAATGACACACCAGTCGGTTGCAGAGACTCCGTTGCCCATAGATGATCGCATTGCCGACAATGATTTAGTCGCCGAGAGCGTTGTCTCCGATAGTATTGACGATGCAGATAGCTACGATGAGGATTTGGCTGCAGAATTTACAGCCGACGAAATCGAGAGCGGCGACGCTGCGGTGGGAGAAATTGCGGAGGTCGTTGCGCCCGATGTGCTGCGTCCGGCTTCTGAGGCGCCCATTGTGCGTCGTCGCATTCAGACTCCTGATGCAGGAAAGGATTCCAAAAAGGGAGCTGCTCGTCGTCGCAAAGTGGAAAGCCGCGAAATGACACCGTCCCGTCGTGCGCAGGTACCTGTTTCACGTACCCGCGCGGTCGCTGCACCGGCATCCCCCCTCGGACGGAAACGCAAGATGACTCCCGGTAAAAAAGGGAAGAAGACAGAAATTACCACTCCCAAGGCCATTAAACGCGTGATTAAAGTTGAAGGACAGGTGACGTTGCAGGAGTTGGCGAAACGGATGAGTGTGAAGTCCACTGAATTGTTGATGAAGCTCATGTCTATGGGGATGGCAGGAATCAACATCAACTCCACACTCGATATTGATACATCAAAGATTATCGCGGAAGAGTTCGGTTACGAAGTTGAGGATGTGGCGGTTGCAGAGGAAGATTTGTTGGCCGCGTCGCGCGCCGAAGAGACTGAAGAAGAAAAAGCCAGTCGTTCAACCCGTGCGCCGGTGGTAACCATGATGGGCCACGTCGATCATGGCAAAACTTCTTTGCTCGACTACATCCGGAAAGCAAATGTGGCTGAAGGCGAGGCCGGCGGTATTACGCAGCACGTTGGCGCGTATCGGGTGAAAACGGATATTGGAGAAATTGCATTTATCGATACTCCCGGCCACGCGGCGTTCACCGCAATGCGTGCACGCGGCGCGAATGCAACAGACATTGTTATTGTTGTTTGCGCGGCGGATGACGGTGTGATGCCACAGACCATTGAAGCGATTGAGCACGCACGTGCAGCAGGTTGCCCGATCATTGTAGCCATTAACAAGTGCGATCTTCCCAACGCCGATGTGCAAAAGGCCAGACGAATGTTGATGGAGTACAACCTGATTCCGGAGGAGTTGGGCGGCGACACAATCATTGTGGAAGTGTCTGCGAAGTCGGGACAGGGTATTGACCAGCTGTTGGAGATGATTTCACTGCAGGCCGAAATTATGGAACTGACCGCGAATCCGAAACGTGCCGCTGGTGGTGTTGTTCTTGAGGCATATCTCGACAAGGGACGCGGTCCGGTTGCACACGTTCTGGTTCAGGATGGTACATTGGATGCGAATGATATTATTGTTGCCGGTCAGGCATTCGGTAAAATTCGTGCAATGACCAATGAACGCGGGCAGAAAATATCCAAAGCAGGTCCGTCGACACCAATTGAAATTTTGGGACTGTCGACTGTGCCCGCCGCAGGAGATGCGTTTGATGTGGTTGCGGATATGAAAATTGCTGAGAAAGTCGGTGCCCAGCGTGAAGAGAAAGAACGCCTCAGTGCGGTGGGCGCAGCGAGGCCTTCGTTGGATGCGTTGTATCTGAAAATGCAGGAAGGCGAGCAGGCTGAATTGAAGCTGTTGGTCAAAGCGGATGTGCGAGGCACACTCGAAGCCATTCGCGAGTCGCTTGTGAAACTAAGCAACGATAAAGTGAAAGTAACTGTGGTGAGTGCATCGGTAGGCGGTATTACAGAATCGGATGTGTTGTTGGCGTCGACAGCAGATGCAATTATCATCGGTTTCAACGTTCGTCCTGCCGGAAAAGCACGTAAACTGGCTGATGAGCAGGGCATTGAAATCAAGATTTACAGTGTGATTTACGATATTCTCGATTCTGTTGAAGCGTCGATGAAGGGGCTTCTTGCGCCGACGATTGAGCAGAAAGTAATTGGGGAGGCTGATGTTCGCGAGGTATTCCGCATCCCCAAAGTGGGTGCCATCGCTGGTAGCTATGTGACAAACGGAAAAGTCGTACGCAATGGGTTTGCCCGGCTCATTCGTGAGTCTGTCCAGATTTGGGAAGGTGAGGTAGACTCGTTACGTAGATTTAAAGACGATGCCAAAGAGGTGCAGTCGGGGTACGAATGTGGTATCGGGCTGAAAGGATTCAATGACATCAAAGAAGGTGACGTTATTGAGTTTTATCTGGAAGAAGAAGTCGAAACACAGATGTAGCGACTTCTGGCTGAAGTATATCGCTAGCAGCGGTTCAAACGCGTTTATTTGTTTTCAGGAACAGTCATGTTTGTTGCGGTAGGTCGTTTGTCTTTTCATCTTGCCGGGAATACCTCGTTGAAGGGAAAGCGGTCGATTGTCCGAAAAATGGTTGATCGCGCAAAGTCCAAATTCAACGTTTCGGTTGCTGAAGTCGGAAGCAATGACGAACATCGCAAGGCGGTAATCGGCGTTGCGGTCATTGGAAACAGTGCATCTCATGTGGACGGCATGCTGGCAAAAATTTGTGATTTTATCATTGGTATGGGAATGGCGGAGTTGATTTCTCATCAGACCGAAGTAATTCCTATGGGAACTGATTTCGGAGAAGACCGATATTTTTCTGCGATGGATTTTTCTGTCGATGATTTTGGAGTTGAGGATAACGATGGATAGAGAAAAAGAACGACGTATTTTGCGGGTAGGACAATCGGTTCATAACGAATTGTCGCTGATGCTGTTGAAGGATACCAAAGACCCCGCATTGACCGATGTGACAATCACCGGTGTGAAAATGGCGCAGGATCTTCGTCGTGCAAAAGTGTTTTATTCGCTGCTTCAACCCGAAAACAAATTGCGTGTGCATCGGTCGCTACATCGAGCAGCATCGTTTTTTCAGGGAAAGCTGGGCCAAACGCTCCAGTTGAGACATACTCCCGTACTACAGTTTGTGTTTGACGAGACACCTCAAAAAAGCGCGCGTATCAATGAATTGGTAAATGAAACCAAATTAGATCGTCAGCGGGAAAATCAGCAGCTTTCACCTTCGCAACTGTTGGCGAAACGAATTTCTGAAGCCGATACCATTCTTCTTTGCTGTCATCGAAAGCCCGACGGCGACGCACTCGGCAGTGTGTTGGCGATGCAGCGGATTTTAACACTTCAGGGAAGACAGAGCGTTGCGTACGTTCCAGATGAAATCGCACCCAATCTGCAGTTTTTGCCGGGAGTTGAAAATCTTGAAAAGCAGTTTGATTCCCAGAACACACCTTCGTTGACAATTGTTCTGGATTCTGCTTCGGTTGGGCAACTTCCCAAAGAAATTCAGGAAGCATACAGTCAGCAACGCCTCGGGCACGTTGCCGTAGTCGACCATCACGCCAGTCACGATGAAAACTTCGGGCATACGGTGGTGCGACGTGAAATCAGCGCGACCGGTCAGTTGCTGTTTGAATTAGTAAATGAACTGGTGTGGCCCATGGATGACGATATTGCGCAGTGTATCTATACTGCGATGGTAGCGGACACGGGGTCTTTTCGATATTCAAACACGACACAATCCACGTTTCAGACGGCGGCAGCACTGATGGAATACAACATTCAGCCCGCGCAAATCGCAAAGGAATTGTTCGATACGTTTACACTACCCAGACAGCGTATTCTGGGGAAAGTCGCCGACACATTGCAGATGGATTGCGATGGAAAGCTTGCCACTATGACCTGTTCTCTCGACATGCGTGCGTCAACCGGTGCGACGCTGGATGATCTGGAAGGCTTTGTGAATATCGGACGTAACGTGGTTGGGGTGGAAGTGGCGGTGTTGGTAACTGAAATGAACGACGGTGCCAAGGCGTCTCTGCGTTCGAACGGACAGGTGGATGTTGCTGCAATCGCTGCCGTTTTCGGAGGTGGCGGTCATCGGGCCGCGGCGGGCGTCACCTTCGCGAATCAATCCATGCAGGACGCACTCGAAGCACTCCGCACTGAAGTTCTCCGTGTTCTGAGCAAATAGTTTTATCTTGTCTATTTTTTTTCGGGTTGGAAAACGCGTTGCTACATAGCATGCGCTACTTTACTGCGGGAGAATGCCCAACGGCTCAGGGGTGCCTTCTATATCAATCGAGCTGATATACGGCATGCCGTCTTTTTTATCGCGGCGAATAACAAATGTATGACGTGTTTCAAGGTCAGCGGTTTCTTCAGCGATAATCGTTACGAAATTAATTCCGTTGTCCAAAGGAACGCTTGCGGTGAAGGGAAGCGACGGCCCCTTGTTGGTAGCAAAGTATACTTTGTCCTCGTTATTGAAAATATACAGATCCTTTACGGTATTGTCGTCCCTGGCGATTCCCTTGATCACAATGTGGTCACTGCGAACTACCGGATTGAATGATTCTACTGAAATTGTGGGAGGCTCGTTCACGTGTATTGACACCGAGACCGCTTCTTCATTTTTTCCGGGTGCAGTTGTGTCTTTTTTCAGCCATGCCCACCGTGTTTCATCTATAGCTATTTTCAGATAGCCGTTGGCTTCGGCCAGTACATGGACAGACGTGTGCACCGGAACATTCCCGAGGACAACCGTGGCGGGTGTATTGGTAGGTGCGGAATACAATATTGCGTTTAACACAGTTTGAACCGTCGCCGGCGATGATTGTGCGTTTACCTGGAAAGGTGGAAGTACCGGGTAGGTCAGCGCCTGGGTAGTGAATACACGGAGTTCCACATCCATAACAGTCAGTTTTAATTTTACGTCTCTCTTGGCGAATGCTTTTTTCACTTCGAACTCGAACTCCGCTTGCTTGATTTCTCCCGGCGCGATTTCCTCAAGCTTCTGACGGCCTTTTTTAAGAAAGATGTTGTTGCCGGATTCATTGGTTAGATTCGCAAATACTGACTCGGCCTTTCCTTCGCCGCTGTTTTTAATACTAGCCACCAACCGGATGGTCTCGCCCGGTTGAAGCAGTCCGTCACCGTTCCCGGCATCATCCATGAAAAACGTATTGAAAGCGAATACCGGTGCGGGTAGTGCGGTAATGCTGAACCGCGCGGCTACAGCTGTATATTTGTTTTCTGCAAGGTCTTCGAATGACACCTTCACATCATCAGTGCGCGTACTGTAATTTTTCGGGATTTTAAACGGCAATCGGCGTTCAATTTTTTGTCCCGGATTCATTTTTCCAAAGGCCAATTCTTTTTGATTCAACGGCGCGAAATCCGATCGGGTGGTCGCCAGCAGCTGATAAACGGGCGCATTACTGATATTTTCAACTTGAACCAGCAATTCGTTCTCATCTCCGGCGGTCAGTTTTTTCGGTGACGCAATAGCCGTATGGACGCGGATATCGGCGGATGATACCGCTCCCTGACTCCAGTCGATGCCTAATTTTCGAAGCGCATTTGCCAACTTGGTTTTTTCGTGACGTTCAAGCCGTGTGAACACTTCCTGAAGCGCATCGAGTTGAAAATTTTGAATTTTCTTTAATTTTAACTGCAGCGCCACGTCCCGGGCGAGATTGATTTCAAAATCTGGTTCGAATTTGAAATTGTAGGTGGTCTGTTCCGTGATGTCTTCTTCCTCGTCGAGGGGTTCTTCCTCGGTTTCCTCCTCTGACTCTGAGGGTGCATCTTCTTTGGGTTCGGGGATGTACAGGTATTTCAGCGACACCTGAGCCTCGTCCGTATGCGTCTGTCCGGTATTCTCGATGTGGTGGTTCAAGTCCCCTTCCCGGTAGCGGATTGATTGCTTCAGATGAATGGCCTGCTTGTCCGCACGCATTTTCATCAACTCCACATGGGGTACAATTCCGACAGACTGGATAGAGATGTCGCCGGGCGTCAGGTATTGTGCGGTCGTCAGCTTCAACGCGGAATTGTCTTCGAATTCGTTAAGTACCTGTACCGACCCTTTACCGAATGTGCGTTCTCCAATGATTACAGCGCGCTCGTGTCCTTTCAGGGCGCCGGCAACAATTTCGGAGGCGCTTGCGGTTCCGGAATTGACCAGCACAACAATCGGATAATCGGGTTCGCTGCCGAAATTGTGTGCTCGCTGAACTTTCCGCTCTGATAATTTTTGCCCGGCGGTGGTAACAATGACCCCTTCCGACAAAAAGATGTCGGCCACATCGATTGCGGCGGTCAACAGCCCGCCGGGATTCGAACGCAAATCCAGAACCAATCCGTTCAAACTGCCGTTGGCAGACATTTTATTTAAATGGTCCAACAAATCTGCGGCAGTGTTCGCCTGGAAGTCATGAATGCGAATATATCCGATTTTACCCGGCATGGAGGCCGAATCAATGCTGCGTACTTTAATAATGGCGCGCTTGATGCGGAATTTTTTTTCTTCCGACCAGTTTTTTCTCTGTATCTGAAGGGTTACAGCTGTGCCGGGTTCCCCACGCATGAGGTCCACCGCGTCGTTGATGGGCATGTTGATTGTGGATGCCTCGTCAATTTTTGAAATAATGTCTCCGGCCTTCAAACCGGCGCGTTGTGCCGGCGTACCATCAATCGGTGAAATGATGGTAAGATTTCCGTCCCGAATGGAGATGACAATTCCGAGCCCCCCAAAATTGCCGTGGGTGCGATCTTTCATGCCCCGGTACACGTCGGGGGTAAGCAACACTGTATGCGGATCCAGCGCCTTCAGCATTCCGTTGATGGCAGTATATTGGAGCTCGTTGAAATCCACACTTTCGTCAGATACGTGTTCTTTGATAAACAGGAAAATATCTTTGAAGCGCGACAGCAGCAACCATGGTGTTTTTAAATCATCGAGCGCGAAGGTTTTTTCGGCATCCCCGATTTTGACTCGCAACGTGTCGCCTTCTTCCCGGGCAATCAGCATGGCAATGTCGAGCTCGAGCTCCTTCATGGCCTCCAGCAACATTTTTCGGGGAACAATTCGCGATGCATCGAGGTAGTGCTTTTGCACCAAGGTAATGGTTCGGTACATGGTGGTCAGTGAGGAAAAATCGGCCTCGCCCCCGACGAGTGACTGAACCAGATCGCGATCCCCCAGCGTCGGTTTTTTATCGAGTCCGGTATTGTTTTCGCCGATGAATACGACCACCACTGACAAAGCAATGGCGAGTATGACAATCGAGACGCTTGCAACAGATAAGGTACGTTTTTTCATTTTTTATTTATGATTCCGTCGGGGTGGATGATGCTGCATCTGCAGTGGGTTCGCTGTTGTCGGGGCCGGCTGTGTCATCGGTATCGGCAGACGGTTCAGACAAAGGATGCGTATCGTCGGTATCGGTAGCCGTATTGTCGGTATCATCCGACAGCGCGTCGTCATCAGTGGAAACGGTGGTGGCTTCTGCGCTGCCCGTATCTTTTTCTTCTGACGCCTGTTTTTTGCTGCTGTCCGCAACTTTCGAAAGCGGCGTGCGTTTCATTTTCTTGCTGTACAGGGTTTTCTCAGATGCGTTTTTAAGCATAATTCGTTCAATTTCAAATGTAATGACATCGCCAGAGCGAAGAACGGTCACCGATACCAATCCGCCGACCGGACCGGTGATAGCTTCGACGATCGCTTCTTTGGGGTATGCCGATACATCGTTTCCGTCCACTTTCAAGATCATATCCCCCGGCAGCAACGCGTCGGCTTCACTTTGAAAAGTAGGGGTGATTTCTTTAATAACTACGCCATCTTCTACTTGAGCCAGCACAAGGCCCAACCCACCGGTCCACCGATTTTGGTAATTCAAACATCCGGAGGCAAACAGTGAGCCGAAAGTGAAACAGATAACCAGAATGGAATTAATGATTTTGTTATTCATATACGTCATGACGTCATTTCGTACAGTTGGGCGCGGCGAAATACAACACCTAAATTATTTTTTATTTGTGTACAATATTGTTTGCATTGTTTGAAATCACTCATTACTAAATGATATAATTGAAATTTTCCAATCTCGTTCATTGGAGGCGGTATGAAGATACAGTCATATGTTTGGTTCATGGTACTGGTTTTATCGTTCAGCGGTGTGTGGGGGTGTGATGACGGCGGTGCTGACGAGGATACGGATTCGTCGATTGACACAGGCGTACCCGACGACTCAGATACCGGCGATACCGATACCGGTACCGATACCGAAGTGGAAAGTGAGATTCCGCCCCAGTTGCCGTCTTTGTGTTCCGCATCTGTGTCCGCAGCATTTTTAAGCGGCGGTGGAGACGGAAGAATGCCGACGATTTCTGCCGTTTCAGAATCGGACGCATTGGTTGCATACGCCTATGACCCGCAGGAGGACGGGTCTACTTCCCGGATTCAGCTGGCGACGTACGATGATGATGCCGCCGAATATGTGTCGTACACATTGTTTGAAGATTCAATTGTTTCGTCAGAGCCTCGGATGACCAATAACGGCACCGGTTATGCGCTGGTGTGGCTGGAAGGGCGAACCGAATGGGATGCAGGCTGCTTGACGGGCGCATCTGATGATTGCCGTGTTGACGTGGCGCTGACAACCATTGACAGCGGTGTTTCGAATGAGTCGGTTCCGGTACGAGTTTCTCAAGAAGGTGTTGCCCAAGGGCGTCCGGCGGTGGTGCCGGTGTCAACCGGATGGCTGGCAATTTGGGGAGAAAGCAATCAGGGCGATGTATCTGTCGTTGCTGCCCATGTAAGTGCCGCGGGTACGGTAGGGGCAGTACAGGATATTTCGGGAGATAATTTTGCAGATGAAGTACCCAGGATCAGTGCTGCGGTGGTCGATGATACCGTTTTGGTATTGTGGAGAGGTAGCAGCCAGCGCACGCTGTATTACCGCATGTTGAATATCACCGGGCAGTCACTCGGTGAAACTCAGATTCTGTTTGATGGTGAAACCGCCTACCAACCTGTCGCCGCTGCGGATACAGTCGGGTTTATGGTGGCATACGGCCGATGGACACAAAATGACGGCGAAATATTTACCCGTCGCATTGATGTGCAGGGAACGTTTGTGGGAACAGAAAATCGCATCACCTGGACTAATACGGTTACTCGTTATGCGTCACTCGCGTTTGTACCGGGGAAAGGATTCGCCATCGGCTGGCTCTCAGACACCGCAAACGGTAGTTCTTCTTGTGTGGACAGCGTGTGTGCTGCCAAAGTGTTTGGTTCAGTGTTGAACGACGATGGAAGTCTTGCTGCGGAACCGATTATGCTGTCCGATGGTGCGGACGATTTGAACCCCTGCAAGGAGCTGACCATTGGTACGAACGGCACCGACTGGCTGGTTACCTATGAACTTCGTCGAAACCTGCGTCAGCAGTTGGCGTATTCCGTCTTTTCTTGTCAGTAGAATATTCATTTCGTTTTTTGTTGTTGTTGCCGAACGCTTTGTGGTAATTCTGCTACGGAAATAACGTAATTTAGAAGTAATGCTGAAGTGTTTCGGGTGCTTTGAGCCTTGTAGATTGCGTTCGCATTGTCGATTGACAGAAAGGTGGAAGTATGAATCGTCGAATTTGTGTGTTGGTTTCTCTTGTGATTTTTATTGTCGGATGTGGTGGTGCCAGGCTGCAGGAATCCCTGGACAGCTGTCAGCAGAAATTGGTTGAAACATCGAAAGAGTGTAATCATGCGCCGCCGGAATGCCCTCCCCCTCAGGAATGTTCGAAAAACTCGTCTGTGATTGGCGATATTCTCGCAAGTACTCCCCAGACCTGTCCCAGGTGTGAACGTGTCGAGTGCCCCGCTGTCGACAACACTCCGGTAATTTACGGTTTGGATACACCCGATTTGATTTCAATTATTCTGCGCGGCGGCGGCTTGTCACCGGAAGAGATCAAGCCCGGAGTGATTCGCTTCACGCTGAATAATGCAAACGTTGTTGTTTTCAACAAAGACGGCATTCTTCATCTGTTCTGCGGATTTGAAGAAAAGGATATTAAAGAGTCGTTAGTCAAGGCGTTGAGCTGGAACAAGTCCAAACGATTCAGTCGTAGTTACGTGGACCCCGACAATGAGTCGATTGTTATCGAGTCTGAATTGTACATCACCAAAGGGGTTACGATGGCGACCATTCAGCATTGGTTCGATACATACAAAGTATCGCTCGAAGAGTTTATTCGCGAGGAATTGTAATCAGAGAAATTGAAATCAACGGAAGTGCTTCGGTGACAGTGTATCATCAAATGCGCGATTTATTTTAAAAAAGACGCGCGGGTATTTTGTGGTATGCAACCGGCGCATGGACGCTTTCTTGATCGGGAGGCTGCCATGATGCAGAACATCATTATTTTTCTTCTTTCGTTAACGGTATTTTCGTGCGGACCAACGCAACGCGGGACAAAGTCTGATGTGTGTGATCAGTTCGAAGTCGATATCAAAAAAGTTTGGAACGCGGAGGTCAAACTTCAGGTGAAGGCCGCTGCAAAAACGATGTTCGGCGGCGAAGCGGGCGTTCAGAAAAGTGAAGAGATCGCAACTAAGATGGATCTGGTGACGCAGGACTGGGTGCTTCTCAGTAAAAAGGCATGCATCAATCACGTGCAATTGGAGATTACGACGAAAGAGGAATACCGAAAGAAGACCGAATGCCTGGACAAATATCTGATGCTGCAGCGTACACTTCTTCTGGCGATTCAGAATAACCAACAGGCTGAAGTGGATTCAATTCTGGAAAAATTAAGTGGAGGATTACAATGCGACTGACGCGGCCTCTTATAATCGGTATCAGCCTGTGGTTGTTCTGTTTGCAGGGGTGCGCCCACAAGTGCAAGGATTTTCAGACAGATGTTGAAGAATTCTGGAATGAAGAGAGCCGAACCGAGGTCGATGCTGCCATTGTTCAGTTGGATGTGGAGAAAGGAAGAACCACCAGCCATGCCGTGATAACCAAGATGGACGATATTACGCGTGACTGGGTGATGTTGTCGGAAAAATTGTGCAAGGATTGCTATGTTCGTGAGATTATTCCGAAGGCTGATTATCAGGCGCGGTCTGTGTGTTTTGATGAATTTTTGATTAGCCAGCGGCAGAACGTCAATCTGATGAAGAATATGGATAAGATGAGTTTGTCCAAAGCCATGGAATTGATGGAGAGAACGACTGAATCTCTGCGGCTTTGTCAACGGGCGGCTATTGCAAAGATGTACAGCAAAGAGGAGCTGGAGCAAGCCGAAGCCGGCGTGGTTTTTTCAGTAGGCGAACATCCGAAACAGTATATTCAGGAAGCGGACACCATGATTATCATGGCGAAGTTCAAGCAGGCGAAGCTGGCTGCGGAGACCGCGTTGGAGTATTCCCGCAAGGGAAGCAATTCACGGCTGGAAGCGGAATCTTTAACGGTATTGGCCGAGGCGCAGATGCATCTTGCCGAGTATAAAGACGCCCGGGTCCACTTCAAAGAAGCTGAATCCATCGGACAAAAGGAACAAATTCCTGTGATTCGGAGTCGTGCGCTCGCCGGGTTGGGATACTTGCTGCTTCGGGAGTATCAGTACGCAGAAGCGCAAGCCGATTTCGAACGGGCGAAGCATCTTCTTGTCGATACAATTGGAAAAGATAACCGTGAATATGTGCGCATTTTAATCGGCATGGGTCGAGTCCACGGTGGGCTTGCGGAATATGACAAGGCTTTTGCGCTGTTCGATGAAGCGGCAGCCCTTGCTAATCAATTAAGTCTATCTTTAGAGGAAGGCGAGGCGTTGTATACCGCCGGGTATTTTCTATTGGATATGTCTGAATATCAGCAGGCGATTTCCAAGGGAAAGCAGGCAATGGAAATTATCCATCAGGCGTTCGGAGAGACTCATCCGGCTATTTCAGAATCCGGTCATCTAATCGCACGGGGCTGGGTTGAGTTGGGGCATCCCAAAACGGGATTGAAAATGTTGGAACAATTTTTACAGGTTGAACTTGACGTATATGGCGACGGGCATCCCTATGTAGCGGTTTCGTATGATGTTATCGGCAGTGTGTACGCAACACTCGAAGACTACGAACAGGCGATGGACTATTATACGCGTTCGCTTACGATTCGAAAAAAAGCGTTTGGGTCGGACAGTATTCAGATAGCAAACTGTTATACGAATATCGGTCGTACGCTGAGTGCGCTCAGCCACTACGAAAAAGCACGGTATTATTACGACAAAGCGTATGCGATGGTGAAAAACTATTTTGGTGTTGACCATGTGAACACGGCTTTCAAAATTTCTGATTTCGGCGATTTGGAGCTTGCCCTCGGAAATTATGACGATGCGGGACGACATTACAACAAAACCTTGACCATTCTGAAGCAGACCTACGGCGAAAATTCAATGAATGTGGCGATGACATACCGAAGGCTGGGCTGGCTGAGCAGCAATACGGGCAGGTATGATGAAGCACTGGCGTGGTACGAGAAGGCGAATCGAATCATGGCACCGTTCAACCAGCAGTTGGCGATTGCCTGGCTCCAATTGGATATCGGTCAGGCGTTGTATATGAAGGACGAAAATGAGCGGGCGCTTCAACTGTACAAGAAGGCGATTGTGGTGTTCGAGGACACTTTCGGAACCGAGCATCCCAATGTGGCCTGGGCGTTGACCTTGATTGGGCGAATTCTTCAGGAAGCCGGAAATATCGACCAAGCAGTTGCTGCGTACGAAGAAGCCTATCGAATCAATATTCAGTTTTATGGAGAAATGCATCGAACTGTGGCTATCAGCCTGAATGACATGGCGCGCGCATTGTTCGAGGCCGGAAAATATGGCGAGTCCAAGGTGCTATTTCTAAAATCTCTGGAAATTGATGAGAAAATATTGCCGGAAGGGAATCAAGAACTCGAGGCCACCCGAACGATGATAGAACGGTGTGACGAGGAATTGAACGCCCAGGGAACGTCGCATCACCTCGGAATCTGACCTATTGAAATTGCTTTCAGGCAATCGTTTCAGGAAACGCTTGACAGAATAGAACGGTACAAATACCGTCACGCCATGAATGGTATTACATACAAAGACGCCGGTGTGGATATTGATGCCGGCGAAGAAATGGTAAAGCGGATTAAGCCCGCGGTTGGTCGCACCATGCGCCCTGAAGTTAAATCAAGTGTGGGCGGATTCGCCTCGCTGGTGTCCATTCCCAAAGGGTACGAAGAGCCGTTGTTGGTATCCGGTACTGACGGAGTGGGAACTAAACTCAAAATAGCGTTTGAGCTCGACAAACACAGCACCATCGGCATTGATTTGGTGGCTATGTGTGCCAACGATGTGTTGGCGGTGGGGGCGGAGCCGCTGTTCTTTTTAGACTATTACGCGTGTAGTGAGCTTTCGCCGAAAGCGGCAGCTGCGGTGGTTGAGGGTATTGCGGAGGGGTGTGTGCAGGCGAATGCAGCACTGGTGGGGGGAGAGACTGCGGAACTTCCCGGTTTTTATCAGAAGGGCGAATACGATCTTGCCGGCTTTGTGGTCGGCGTTGTTGATAAAGTGAATGTGATTGACGGCACCAAGGCTGCGGCAGGCGATGTGGTTATCGGGCTGGCGTCGAGCGGGTTGCATTCCAATGGGTATTCGCTGGCCCGTAAAGTGGTTGAACAATCCGGAGCGGCGTTGAGCGACACTCCGGAAGGATTTACCGTTTCACTGGGGGAAGCACTGCTGGCGCCCACGCGAATTTATGTGAAACCGGTATTGGCCTGTGCCAAATCTGTTGAAGTGAAGTCCGTTGCCCATATTACCGGTGGCGGTCTGCTTGAGAATATACCGCGCACATTGCCTGCGCATCTCGGGGTATCGTTGGCAAATAACTGGGATGTTCCTGCGATTTTTTCTTGGCTGGCCAAGGAGGGCCCCGTGGCCCCCAGAGAGTGCATGCGAACATTCAATATGGGTATCGGCATGACGCTTGTTGTGTCAGAAGCGGATGCAGACAAAGCCATTTCCGTGTTGAAAGAAGAAGGTGAACAGGCGTCAGTAATTGGTCGCGTTGTCGAAGTGGAGGAGGGCGCTCCCAGGGTTGTGATCGAGGGAATATAGCGTGGGCGGCAACTACTATGATGTGGTTGTCCTCGGCATGGATCCCGGCCCATTATGCGCCGGGGCGTTGCTTTCCAGACGCGGTTTTCGCGTTCTCGTGATTGGGCATCACAATGCCCGCGAAAGTTATCATTGTCACGGATACCGTTTCGTAAAACGTCCGTTTTTATTGCCGGGTGCTTCGTCTCCTGTGATTTCCAAGATTATTCAAGAGCTTTCAGTCGGGCAGTTATTTTCACATACGGAGTTGCCATGCGATGTGAAGTTTCAGGTGGTGCAACCATCATCGCGCATCAGCGTATTCGAGGATGCAAAGCAGACTGCCGCGGAGTTGGTTAGAGAGTTTCCGGAGTACGCGTATAAAATTACAGATATTATGACCGAGGTCGGTCGCTACAGTGGTGATTTTGAAAAATTTATTCAGAATGATTTGGTTATTCCGCCGGAAACTTTCTTCGAGCGTCGCGATTTTTCACGATCTGCGGTTCAAAACCCGTTTATGGGAATGCCGACGATCGATGTATTTGAAAAACTGGGGGTCCGTGGAAAGTTTCGCGATTTTTTGGAGATACTTCCCCGTTTTTTCGGTGGTGGACTCGCGCATTTATCACCTCTGGTCACGGCACGGATCATTGGGGCTTGGCTGTTCGACACCCGCTGTCTGAAAGACGGGCTGGATGGGTTGCGTCATTTGCTGTGTGAACGGATTATCGAGCAGGGCGGAGATATTCAGGAGTCCTATTGCGCTGATGGTATTGAGGTGAAGCGGGGCAAGGTGACAGGTGTGCGTATGAGTGGTCGCAAAGAAACCACGGCCACACAGATGGTGCTTACCGATTTACGTCCGTCATCGTTGTCGAGTCTGGTTGAACCGCAAGCCTGGACCAGTCGATTCAAGGCATTGGTTGAAGATGATCCCGACCCCCTGTTCGGATACGCATTGAATTTGGGGGTGAAAAAAGAGGTTCTTCCCGCCGGCATGGCCGATACGGTATTTCTGGCAATGTCTGCAGAACTCGGCGCTGATTTGCTGCGCATTCAAGTAGTACCTCAGGATGACCCCGATCGTGCCGGGCTGAACATTTCATGCGCTGTCCCCAATTCAAATGAAGATATTTTGTCGGGAAGGTTGCGTGACAAAATATTAGACCGAATGCGTTGGCTCATTCCGTACCTCGATAACTATCTTGAAGTGATTCATTCTCCGTTTGATGGTTTCGGCCCGGTCGATTTGACCGGCGAAGCAGATCCGGCGGCTCCGTCGGTGCCTCATCCGGAGCAAATAGAGAACTGGTTGATTCGTGTGGTGCAGTCCCCAGGCGAGGTGGGTATTGAGAATGTTCCCCACCGCACCGGAATAAAAGGGCTGCTGTTGTCCGGTTCGCAGGTGGTTAGCGGATTGGGGGTGGAAACCGATTTTATCGCCGCTTGGGGTGTCGCGAAAATCGCGGGCAAGATGGATCCGAGTCGTCAGCGAATCGCCCGTTCCATGCGTTCCAAAGTTGAAGTGTAGCGTTTTCGGTTTTTCAAAATACTTAAAAAGTATGGTTTTTTCTGCGTGTGAATAACACAGGAACAAAACTGATTTTATATGGGGAAAATTACGGGGAAGGTCAATGCAATCTGCGAGGTTATTCGGGCGGAGTTACGCCTTTGCATTGGTTGGTGCATATGTCCGGCCATGCGCCGTCATTTGTATCCGTATCATACCCTTCGTCACAGTCTTCGTAGATTTCCTGTACCTCTTCGTCGCCGCAATAGGGACCAAACGTACAATCTAAATCGCATTCACCGTATCCACCGGTATTTAAACCATCGCCCGCATCGCATTCTTCACCTTCGTCGGTTTGAACCACGCCGTCACCGCAGCGGGGTGAAAACAGACAGCCGGGCGTACACCCACCATACGAACCGTCGTTTCCTTCCAACCCATAGTCACATTGTTCGCCGGCGGCAGTATTTAAAATTGCGTCGCCGCAGATACCTTCGAATCGGCATTCACTCGTACAGGGCTGGTCGTCTGCGCCAGCTGAACCATCACACTCTTCACCCCATTCGGTCTG
>JAFGXQ010000067.1 GCA_016936575.1 Deltaproteobacteria bacterium | reverse complement strand
GACGCGGTCAGTGATACCCATTCGCGCAGTACCATTTTACAGCAGGAGATTCCATCGTCGTGGATGGAGGATGCGAATGCCATGGTATCGCAGTCGGCGGCGCCTTTGGGCGGATATGCGGACGGCGATGCGGAAATGGCGATGCCTTCGGCGATGGAAAAAGAGATGCCGCGACCTGCGCCGAAGATGGTACGGGCGGTGATGAAAAAAGGAGAAGGAGCGGGGGCACCGGCACCGGCGCCGATTCTGGTGCGCAGCAACTTCGACGCGTTGGCGTTCTACAAAACCACGTTACAGACCGATGCGAGCGGTACAGTAAACGTGTCGTTTACGATGCCCGATTCATTGACCCGGTATCGGGTGATGGCGGTGGCGGCGGATGACGTCAATCGCTTCGGTAACGGGGAATCCACCATGGTCGTGCGTCTGCCGCTGATGGTGCGTCCCGCCGCACCCCGGTTTCTGAATTTCGGCGATCGGTTTGAATTCCCCGTGGTGGTGCAGAACCAGACCGATTCACCGCAAACCGTACAGGTGGCGGTGTTGGGCGACAATCTGGTGTTCGGCGATTCGACTGCGACGTTATCTGTCGGATCGGACGGAAAAATCAGCGCGGGAAAAGAAATTGTGGTGCCCGCATCTGATCGCGTGGAGGTGCGTTTTGCCGCCGCCACGGTGCAGGCGGGGACCGCGCAGGTGCAGGTAGTCGCGGCATCGCGCAGCGCGGGAGACAGTGCGGTGGCCGTTATACCCGTATGGACCCCCGCCACCTCGGAAGCGTTCGCCACCTACGGCTCTGTGCAAACCGGGAATGTGATTCAGCCGGTCAAGGCGCCGAAAGATGTATGGCGGCAGTTCGGCGGCGTGGAGGTAACCACCTCGTCAACCGGACTGCAGGCGCTGACCGATGCGTTTATCTATCTGGTGAGTTATCCCTATTCGTGCAGCGAGCAGCTGGCATCGAAAGTGTTGTCGATTGCCACGTTGAAAGATGTATTGTCGGCCTTCAATGCCGAAGAGTTGCCCTCGGAAGGCACATTGAAACAAGAAGTAGCTGCGGCATTGACCACGCTGAAGGGCAGGCAGAACTGGAACGGCGAGTTCGGGATGTGGCGGCGCGATGGTCGCAGCTGGCCCTATGCCAATGTGCATGTGGCCAATGCCCTGGCCGTGGCGAATAAGAAAGGGTTCAAGGTAGATAGCGACATGCTTCAGCGATCCGTTCGCTACCTGCAGAGCATCGATTCGTATATTCCCTCGTGGTATTCCGAGGACAGCAAGAATTCCCTGCGGTCGTATGCGTTGTATGTGCTTCACAAAATGGGGCACTCCGACGAGAAGAAAGCCGCAGCGCTGATACAGCGGGTGGGGCTCGAGAAGTTGTCGTTTGAAGCGAAGGGGTGGTTACTGCCCGTGGTGCAGAAGAACGACGCACTGAAAGAAAAGTTGCTGCGCGACAGTGCCAATCACGTCACCCAGACCGCCGCCCATGCACACTTTGTAACGTCTTACACCGACGGTGAATATGTGTTGATGCATTCAGACCGGCGGGTGGACGGTATCTGGCTGGAAGGGCTGCTCGATGTGGATGCGGGTAATCCGCTTATTGAAAAGCTGATGAGCGGGCTGCTGGCCCATCGCAAACAGGGCCGATGGGAAAGCACCCAGGAGAATGCGTTTGTGCTGTGTGCCCTCGATAAGTACTTCCATGTATACGAGAAAGTGACGCCCGATTTTGTCAGCCGCGTGTGGCTCGGTGACCGGGTGTCTGAGGGTCATGCGTTCAAGGGTCGCACCACAGAGAGTGTGCGGGTGCAGATTCCGATGGCCGAGGTGCCGACTGAAAAGGAGAATGTAATTGTGGAGAAAACGGGTGCGGGCCGCATGTATTATCGAATCGGCATGCGGTATGCGCCGAAGAGCTTGTCTCTTGATGCGGCGGATGAAGGGTTTGTGGTGCAGCGCACGTATCGCGGCGTGGATGACGACGAGGATGTATGGCGCGATGACAGGGGCGTATGGCATGTGCGCGCCGCGGCCCGGGTAAATGTGGAACTCACCATGGTGGCCACTTCCCGCAGATACCACGTGGCGCTTGAAGACAAATTGCCCGCCGGGTTTGAACCGGTGAACCCCGCTCTGGCGGTGGAACAGAATGTGTCCGATGTGGGCGGGTCCAACCAGCGCACCTACTGGTGGTGGAACCGGCCGTGGTTTGAGCATCAGAATATGCGGGACGAACGGGTGGAGGCGTTTGCGTCGTTGCTGTGGGACGGTGTGTATACCTACTCGTACGAAGCCAAAGCCACCACGCCGGGCGCGTTCGTGGTACCCCCGGCCAAAGCGTCGGAGATGTATTCTCCCGAAACCTTCGGTCGGTCGTCTACTGATAAAGTAATTATTGAATAGTTCGCGCGGTGCGAATGCTGTGTTTGTCTTTGAAAAAAAGCGCAATGGAAAAAAAATGTGCGATTGATGAGCGAAGTGGAAAAAGAGGGATTACTCTATTTGCACAGAAACCCGTTTGACACTCTGGAGAAAACGATGAAAAAAAAAACGGCAGCTCTTGTGTTGGCAGCGATAACACTTGTGATCGGTGTCAGCATACAAGCCAAGGATCGCAAAAAGATGCTCTCTGTCGGCAGTGACGCACCCAGCCTGAGCGGTGTTGACCAGCACGGCCGATCCCACACCCTTGCCGAAACCAAGGGCGCGTTCACCCTGGTGTATTTCTATCCCAAAGATCAAACCCCAGGGTGCACGAAAGAAGCATGCGCATTTCGCAATGTATGGGAGAAGTACGAGAAAGCCGGCGTGAAAATTTTTGCGGTTTCAAATGGATCGGTGAAATCTCACAAGAAATTCGCTGACAAACATGCGCTGCCGTTTCCACTTATCGCTGACGAGAAACGCAAATGGGGCAACGCATTTGGGGTGAAATCCGTTTTCGGGATGTATCAGCGGGTGAGTTTTCTGATTGATAAGAAGGGCAAGATTGTAAAGGTGTACGCCGATGTGGATGCCGGTCTCCATGCCGCCCAGGTGCTGGAAGATGTGAAGGGATTCGAAACCGCCGAATAAATCGTTTTTTCTTCGTTCTTTTCCGAAAAATAAAGTGTTGAACGAGCAGTGCATATGGCGCGGCTCTCTTTACTTGTTTTTTTAAAACGTGGTATGTTGGTGCATCAGTTGAACAGATTCAAATGGATACGAATGTGATGGAGGCAGTCATGAAAAAGCATATCGTTTTAACGGCGCTGCTCGCAATTCTGTTGAGTGCGGGTGCGGTGAACGCAGCGTTACGCGACAAAGGCGGCGACAATATGGCGGTGGGCGCCTATCTGGGCAGTGGGTTTTCCTTTGTAGCTGGAGAGGGGTATGAGGAGACTTCGCTGTGGGACAGGAGCGACCGCACGGGGAAGTATTCCGGCGAGGGCGGATTGTATTTTAATTACTATTTCACACCGATAGTGGGACTTGAAGTGGGCATCGGGTTCATGAGCAACGGCATTCGGTTTCAGGGAGACAACGTCACAGAGCGTGTTCGCATCATTCATATGGAGTTGCCGGTATTGGCCAAGTTCGATATTCACAATTTTCGATTGGCGGCGGGGTTGGCGTTCTGGTTCGCGCTTTCCGGGGAGACAAAATTGGAAGGGGGAAACACCACCACCACCACAGACTGGGAAGACGATGAGTGGGCCTATGTGCACCGTGTGAATTTCGGGCCCAAACTGTACGCAGGGTATGCGATTCCGGTGGGGCCGCTGTTTCTGGTGCCGTCCCTTTCTTTCCGCGTGCATCTGGTGAACGACATGAACCGAAAGGAAATAGACGAGGATTATCCCTTGGTTGATGAAGATGCCCTCGATTTTCGCTTCATCAATCTGCACTTCAACTTCGCGGTGGAATACACCTTTTAGGAAGTCTGATGGCGTACGTTATGTTCAGGAGTTGTCTTTATATGAAAATAATGCAGCATCTGATGGACACAGAAGTTATTTTTGCGATTTTTTAGCGGAAAATGAAATCTTGGAATGATTCAGAGTTTGTTGCGACTATTGATACTCGTAAGCGCCGCGGTCGACAACGGCCGTAGCATCGCCATCCCCGTCCGTGACCCGGGAGAGCCCATCCAGGTCGGTAATCAGCGATTCAATTAATTCAGAATTGCCGGAGTCAATCGCCGGTGAAGTGGACTGAAGCCGGAAGTCATCAGCGGCCACGTTGGCAAACAGCGGGTCCGAAGCGGAGTTGCCGCTATCGGCGGTAATCTCACAACTGGAACATCCGCCCACGGCGCTGCTGGAACATCCGCCGTCAATGGTATTGAATGTGAATGCCACTTCTGAACAGCCCACTCCGTCGCCGCGAATCTGCACACCGTCTTGAGAACTGTTTGTGGTATTGTTCCACAGAATGCAGTTGGAAACTGTCGGTTCACAGTACTGGTGATGAATACCGCCGCCGGATGTATCGGCGTTGTTGTTCACAATCGTACAGTTTGAAACCGTCATCCAGTCATAGCCGGCTCGGAACTCCAATCCGCCGCCGGAAACCGTTGCGGTATTTTCTGCAAACAGACAACCTTCCACGTTGATGGTGGCATACACACTGGAAAGACCGCCGCCGTAGGTGGCTTCATTTTCGGTAAATGTACTGTTGAGTACCGTTACATCATCTTTTTCGGTGATGAACACAGCACCGCCCTCTCCCCCGGAGGTGTTGTTCGTAAACTGGCATCGCGAAATTAATGAACCTTTGGATTCAGGTGCGCGGTCAAAGTACATGATAATGGCGCCGCCTTCTTCCCCGGCACTGTTGTCGATGAAAGTGGAGTCAAAGAATTTCACATCCGACCAACCCACATGAGCCACACCACCGAATCCGGATACCTCATTCGATTCAAAAACACTTTCAGAGATTACCGCCTCAGTCAGTATCAGATCGAGCGCACCGCCATCAACTGCCATGTTGTTGGTGAAGTTACAACCGGTGACCTGCAACTGCCCATGCGTCATGTCGAGGGCTGTCCCTTGGTTATCGTGGATGGAACTGTTTATTACAGCGAGGAACAGCGATTCATCAGCGATTTTCCACGGTGCGAAGATCGCCGACCCTGAAGCTTCGGCCACATTCTGACGCAGCTCGCAATTTACCACAGACAGCTGACTGTCGCGTTCCATATAAATACCTCCGCCATATGTGTGGTCTTCAGTTTGCGCGTTGCCAGATTCAATGACAAATCCGTCTATAGCGGCAGCGGCGTCCGCGAGATTTCGAACCACGTGGTAACTGTTTTCGTTTCGTCCGGCCATCGACGGCAATGCCGAGTCATCCCCGTTGATGTCACCGGAGAGAATGGTTTCGTTGGTATTGATGTTTCGCTGATCCAACTGCCATTCGGTTCCGTTGAACCCACCGAACAGAGTAACAGCACCTTTCAATTCGAAAGAGTCGGTGGAAGTAATACCGGGGGTATAGGTTCCGGCCGCAACCCAGACATTGCTGCACACCGAGGTTGATGCCGCATCAATGGCTT
This sequence comes from Deltaproteobacteria bacterium, assembly GCA_016936575.1. Taxonomy (GTDB): domain Bacteria; phylum Myxococcota_A; class Polyangia; order JAAYKL01; family JAAYKL01; genus JAFGXQ01. Next base: position 14,212 of record JAFGXQ010000067.1, on the reverse strand, counting down.
TTTGAATGGTCGCAAACGCGTTGCCCCATGATCTTCCGTCATTGGTATCATCGCCGGTCGGTGTCACATAGTAGCGGCAGGTGACCGGTGATAGGATTTGTGTGTACGGCACGTACTCGTGTCCGGTGACAGTCATGACAAACGATGAACCGATGAGAACCGGTTTCGCAAAAACGATTTCAGCGGTACCATCTACAGCCACGGCGCGTCCCAGCGCAACGGGATGTCCGTTTGAATCATTTTGACTGATACCCACAAGCACGCCGTTGGGAACGCCTTCCACCAGAAGCCGTCCATCGTCGTTGTATGTGGTAGTAATTGTGGACGCGTCGATGGCAACAGGGGTGGTTGAACGGAACTCCATTTCGGGGTCTCCGAACAGATGGTACATGAAGCTGTGTGATTCACTCTCACCGCCGGTGCCGTACTGCAGTTCCAGATACGCTTTCATATAATTTAATGCAGGTCCCATTCTCCAGGACGGGTCGTGGGACATAGCGGTGCCAACCGCGGCGTCATAGGCGGGCCAGAAGTTGTTGATAAGCCCCTGCATCAGTGAATCATTGGGTCCGGAACCGGATCCTCGGGAGGGAGCAATCACCCCGACGCCGCCGCCGTTCGCAAGGCGGGTAAGGCTCTCGGCAATGCTGTGATTCCCCACAAATTTACCGGTACTGCAGTCGAGGCTGACCACAAAAGGTGTCATTCCCGCGTTGGTTAACCGGGTGTTGACATCGGTATTGTTGAAGTACGGTCTCGACCAGTACGTGTCAGTCGCAGTGCCGGTACCGTGATTCCGATGAACCGCCAAACCGACGCCTGTATTGAAACCGTTGGCTACGGCCGTCTGTTGACCCGCTTGGTTCCCAATAATGAAGTCTGCGTCGTTATAGCGCAGGAAATTCGGAAATGCCGGACTACCGGGATAGGTGGCATTCAGTTTTCCGTAGTTGCCGTTTCCGCATGCGGCGTTTGCCGACATGACAGCGGTTACGTCCATGTCTCCACTGTTGTCGAAATATGTATGCACATGACCGGTAATATCAGCGTACCATTTGTTCGCTTTGCAGTCGGCGTCGCCGTCTTCGAAATAGGCCATCAGCAACGCATTGTCGTACCATTGTCCGCCGGGATCGGGATTGCGGTCATAGAGCAGCATTTTGTTGATTGCATTCACGCACTCGGTGCTTCCGGCGGTGACGGAGATACGTCCCATTTCAATATCGGCCCAGTAGTCTTCACCATCTGTGAGGGAGTACGGGAAATCAGTGAAATAAGAAGACGTGGGACTCAGAATGATTTCGTTGGACGGAACCGTGTCGCCGTCGCCGATAATCAGAACGTAGGCCGGTGGGATCTGCCAGAACGTGTAGGCGTTTCGAATGTATTCTTTCACCTCGGCCGAAGTGGCGCCGATTTCTGACATTTTCGCAACATAGGTGCTGTAGCCTTTTTGCTCTTTCCATTGTAGCAGATTGTCAACCGCGTTTTGTCCGCCGTCCATACAGTCGGTGCTGTAGACGGTATCATCGATGATCACCAGGTAGTCTGCACCCACTGAATTGGGAGGTGCGTCTTCCAATAGCAGGGACTCCGGTCCGATGGCAGTTGTAGAATCAAGGGCGTCATGAAAGTCGAACCCGGTAATCGGTTCGTCAGCCTCGGTGGGTTCGGTGTAGTTCACAACAATTCTGGAAAGCAGTGTGTTCACCGCGTCTGAGCTGAGTCTCGACTGCTGCGCGGCGGCGGCCTGAAGCACCGGCTCGCTTGGCAACGTATAGGAGATGGTGATTTCAATTTCACTGTAGGCGCGAACAGTATTGGCTACCGGATTGTATTGAACCGGATGAATGCCCACATAGGCCACGCGCCGACCTCGGATAACGCCGAGTTGCTGAATTTCGGCCAGTTCCGCAGGCATGAAGCTGTTTTGGCTGTATACGGCTTCGTTTTTTTCAAACGGCGGTTCGGGCTCGTCTTCTTCTACGACCCGTTGCACAGGCGCGATTTGATACTCGATGGGAATATCAACTGAAGTCACGGCGCCCACGGTTAACGTGGGATCTACGCCAAACGGCAGTTCAACAAATAACCCCTTGAACGGAAGTGCGGGTGAGCCGACGTCGCCGTGGTTTCCAATGCCGGCGACGGTTGCCAAAACGTACGCATCGCCGTTTACTTCGGTTTCTCTCAGAGAAAGACCGTCATTGGAAAAAACCAACGTAATGGTGGATTCTCCCTTTACGACCGAAACGTCTGCCCGGTCGCCTCCTTCAGGTTCGAAACCGTTTCCGCTATCGGGGTTGGGGATTTCACCGTCGTCGGTAATGGCTATCCATCCGGAATCCTCGTCGCATGAATCACCATTGTATCCGGCATCGCATTCACATTGGCCGAAATCTACGCATTCTCCGTGATTTTGACAGACATCGGTCGAGAAAGAGCCATCCGGTTGGGGGCCCCAGCCGGGACAGGCAGACGAGTGCACTTCACAGGTGGTGCCGTGCCAGTCGTTGTCGCAAAGACAGCCGTCACCGGAATCGTTACACGACCCGTGCCATACGCATGGTTCCCGATCGCCGGGGATGCAGCGAAGACCGGCTTCGGGGTCGAACGGGTGCCAAATCGCACATTTTTCTTCGGACAACCAGTGGGCCGGATTGTCGCAGATGCAGGCGGTTCCATCGCTATTGCAGACGCCCATCCATGAACAGAATTGTCTATCGCCCGGGGTGCAGCCGCCATCGGCCTGATAGGACCGAATCAATACTGCTTCCGGGTCTCTGTTTTCAGAACAGGACGATGTTCCGATGGCGCTGAGCAGTACTGGCAACAGCAGTAGAAAATAGGGGGGGGAATACTTGATACGCATTGTTTTTCTCCTTCTTTTGGAAAATACCGTTTCAAACAAAACACACGGATGTGTGTCGCTCACGTTCGTTAATCGCCAGAACAACCAAATTCGAATATGTATTTTGCGGGGACCGTAACATCATGTTGCGAAACAGGCCAACCTTTTGTGAGTCAAATCAGCGAAAAAGAAAGCACTGTTGCATATGAAGTGCCACGCTTCCCACATGTCAGGTTTTTAACCTGTTTGCGGTGAATGGAATCGGGTGACTGAAAATCGATATGATCTCAGTGGCGGTGATCAGTATCGACTGCCGCGGTGTTTTTTCAGGGTTTCTTCGATGGTGTCTGATTCCAATCCGCAAAACTGCATCAGTTCATCGACCCAGATGGGGTAGGGTTTGTACAGGAGGCCGTGACCGAGTCCGGTCTTTGTGATGATTGACTTTTTGCGGGTCAGGAGGGGGGAGTTGTCGAAGAACAGGTCGGGAGAAATCGCAAAGTTGTCGGCGCTGTCGTGAATGGAGAGGACTTCTCCGGACAGGGTGATCCCATCGGATTCATAGAGCGATGGGAAAAGGCCCGCGAGAATGATGAACCGAATGTGCGGCCGTTTGAGCAGATGCGATACGGTGGCGGCGATCATACCACCCTTGGACGCGCCCACGACGGTGATGTGCTGCTCAGGCACACCGGATTGAATGCGCTGTTCAATCTCTGCGGCGATTTTTTTTGCGTAATCGGCGACGCGGGTGTGTTTGGGTCGAACTTCGCTTTGAACATCAAACCCCATGATAGAGAAGGTTTCGACGATTTCTTCGTATTCGTAGAAACCGTGTGCATCGCTGCGGGGACGGCCGTCTGAGCCTTCGACGATTTGCCCGTGCAGATAATAGAGAATCTGTGATGTGTCAGGATTGGCGGTCATACAGAAAGTGTACCCCGAAAGCAGCGAAAACGCATTTTTTCGGACATTCTTCCCGTTCCCCCCCTTTCCTTTGAAGATGAAAAAGTTGTATGCAAATTGAACGCGACCGGGCAAAGTAGCGCTGATGACTTGTGCGGCACCTTTGTATCTGGCTCCCATTCGCGGTATTACCGACTCGGTGTTTCGCAACGCGTATGCGCAATGTTTTACGGGGATTGACAGCGCGGTCGCCCCGTTTGTGAAAACCGTAAATGAACGATTGGAACCATCGCAGCTTCGCGATTTGCTGCCCGATGTGAATTCGGCGATGAAGGTGGTGCCGCAGATTCTAACCAGAAATGCGGCGGGGTTTGCCGACGGGGCGGCCAGGCTGGCTGATTTGGGGTATGCGGAGGTGAACTGGAATCTGGGTTGCCCGGCGCCCACTACGGCAGGGCGCGGGTTGGGCGCGGGCCTGCTGCCGAACGTGGATGAGATAGATGCCTTTCTGAATACCGCATGCAGGCGAATTTCAATTCCAATATCAGTCAAAGCGCGATTGGGCTATGAACATCCCGATGAGCTGTTTCGACTCGTACCGATTCTGAATCGGTATCCCCTCTGCCGGGTAATCATCCATCCGCGCATTGCGCCGCAGCAATATGACGGTGACGTGGATGTAGTGAGGTTTTCACAATGCGCGGCGGCGCTCCGGACGAAGGTGGTGTACAACGGTGACATTACCGATGTCACGGGGTTCAACACAATTCGCTCGCAGTTCCCGGACGTATCGGGCTGGATGCTGGGACGGGGTGTCATCGCGAATCCGTTTTTGCCCGCACGGATTCTGTCGTCCGCTGCAGACACAGGTAACAGCGCAACGGACAATGCGACGCTGCAACAGTTTCACACTCTTTTATACGAGGGCTACCGCGCGCGTTTCAGCGGCCCGCGCCACGTCATCACCAGAATGTACGGCATCTGGACATACCTGATTCATACCCTGGGGCTGCCGCCCGGCGCACTGAAGCATCTGAAAAAGGCAAAAAATTTTTCCGACTACCAATCGGCGGTTGCGTCCCTGCTCTCAAAATCAATGATTTGATATATCGTGTGTGAATGGATTAGATAAGAAAAACTGTGTTATTTTGACACACTGAGGCAGTGTGATACGCATTCGTTTTTCGTCTCCAAAGCGATTCGTCGAAAATCGCACCGATGGGATCACAGCGACTGTCACCCCGTCTTTGTTGCTGTTGCAGTCATTTACGCGACAATTAGCAGATGCGCTGCGTTTCAGCGCTTGTGCTGCCCGTTTAGCGTCGCGCCCGAATGACTACATATCATAAATAACTTGATTGGCATGGATAGTGCAATTTCTATGATATCGGCTCAGGTGTGGATGGATAAATGCAGCAACCTGAGTGGCCACACAACCGCAAAGGAACGGTAAGAAATGGGAAAAGAAGTATTTTTAGAGGAGAAAGAAGAACCTCCTTCCGGTGCCGATTCGGTAGCCAATGTCTTGAACTTTCCAGTGCCTGAACAACTACAGCAACCAGATTCCATTTTTTCTGTCGCTTCACCCGAAAATTGTGAATCCAATTCATTGGGATGTGGCAGCACGTCAAATAGCAACCGGATCAGAATAGTCTCCCGACAATACCAAAGCGGGAAACGAACCAACATTTTCCGGCAACATTTTTATCCGGAAATAACAGATACCCAGTGGAACAGCTGGCAGTGGCAGCTTCAAAACAGAATCAAAGATCTGACCGGGTTGAGTAGATTATTCAACCTGTCAGAAAATGAATTCACAGCGATTCAAAATCATTCGGGTTCTCTGCCAAGTTCGGTAACTCCCTATTACGCCAGTCTGATAGACAGGAACGATCCATCACAAGCAATTCGGAGAACGGTAATCAAGGTTGGTGAAGAGAATACTTGTACAACGGGAGAATCGGACGATCCGCTGCACGAAGATAACGATTCGCCCGTGCAAGGAATCGTCCACCGATACCCGGACAGGGTTCTATTTCTGGTTACCGGCACTTGTCTTGTATATTGCCGCTACTGTACCCGGTCTCGGATGGTCGGCAGCAAAGGCGGTGAATATAAATTTAATGTGAATCAATGGGAGCGCGGCATAGAATATATTCGACAGCACAACGAAATTCGTGACGTATTGCTCTCCGGCGGCGACCCGCTTACGATTGGCGATGACAAGCTGGATTGGCTGCTCTCGAGACTTCGTGCAATTCCCCATGTGGAAATTATCAGAATTGGAACCAAATCGCCCGTGGTTCTTCCACAGCGGATTACATCCGGTTTGGTGCGGATGTTGAAAAAGCATCACCCCGTTTGGATGAGCATTCACTTCACTCATCCTGACGAATTGACGCCGGAAGTGGCGGATGCGTGCGTACGGCTTGCAAACGCAGGCATTCCCTTGGGCAGTCAGACAGTTCTGCTGAAGGGGATCAACGACGACGTAGCGATATTGAAGTCGCTATATCATGGGTTGCTGAAAATCCGTGTAAAGCCCTACTACCTGTATCAATGCGACCCGGTGGCGGGTTCGTCCCATTTCAGAACAACAGTGTCAAAAGGACTCGATGTCATTTCCGGTCTGCGCGGCTTTACCAGCGGATATGCGGTACCGCACTATGTCATCGACGCCCCTGGCGGCGGTGGAAAAATTCCACTGCTGCCTGAAACAGTTGTCGGTTTTGAGAATGGAAATATTCTGCTTCGAAATTTTGAAGGAAACATTTATCGCTATCCGGATTCCCAGCCGAATTCCGGGGAGACGAGGGAGCAATAAAAGATGCGAATTGGACTCACTTACGATTTGCGGGATGATTATCTGGCCCTTGGATACAGCCACGGAGAGACAGCTGAATTTGATGCGGTTGAAACCATCGACAGTATCGAATCCGCGCTCAAAGTGCTTGGGTATGAGACAGACCGAATCGGGAATATCTGGCGGCTTACCCAACGCCTGGCAGATGGAGACCGGTGGGATTTGGTGTTCAATATCGCTGAAGGGCTGTACGGCATTGCCCGCGAAGCGCAGGTTCCCGCGTTGCTGGATGCATATCAGATTCCCTACGTTTTTTCGGATCCTTTTGTCCTATCCCTTACACTTCATAAGGGTATGGCGAAACGCGTATTCAGAGATATGGGCATCCCGACCGCCGATTTTGTTGAAATTCGTTCATTGGAAGAGCTGAATAATGTGTCGCTGCCATTTCCTCTCTTTGCAAAGCCGATAGCGGAAGGAACCGGGAAAGGGATTTCCCAGGAATCGCGAATCACCTGTCGTTCCCAGCTGGAAACTGTTTGCGGCGCACTGCTGACCCAATATAATCAGCCGGTGCTGCTTGAAACGTATCTGCCTGGCCGTGAGTTCACGGTCGGTATTACAGGTACCGGCGACAATGCGAAATCGGTTGGGGTTATCGAAATCGTACTGGGTACAAACGCGGAAAAATTCGCATACTCGTTTGAGAACAAGGAAAACTGGAAAGGCAGGGTGACGTATCGGCCGGTAAATGATGCAGAAGCGAAACGGGCGGAGAAAACAGCTCTTGATGCGTGGACAGGGATTCATTGCCGCGACGGAGGACGGGTGGATCTTCGCTCAGACGAAAACGGCGTTCCCAACGTTATTGAAATAAATCCACTGGCCGGAATTCGGCCCGAGTATTCAGATCTTCCGATTATCTGTGATTTCTATGGTATTGCATACAATCAGTTAATTAAACAGATTGTTGACAGTGCGCTTGAACGGGTACTCACAAAGGCAGCTTTCGTACATGTGTCCACCAAAGACAGTCGTCATTGTGCATAACGATGTGGTCGGGAGCGACGCCCCTGACGAATTGGATGTCCTGGAACAGGTCAACGCAGTGTCAGACGCACTGGTGACGCTGGATTATGCTCCGGTTCGCCTTGCAGTTACATTGAATCTGCAGGCGACAGCAAACCTGATTTTAAAACTGAAGCCGCATTTTGTGTTCAATCTGTTTGAATCTGTCGAATCCACAGGCAGATTTATCTATTTCGCACCAGCCGTGCTGGACCATCTTGGAGTGCCGTACTCCGGCTCTTCCACCCGTGAGATTTTTTTAACCACCCACAAGGTGCTTTCCAAGGAACACTTGAAGGCGAACGGCTTGCCAACCCCCCGTTGGACGTTTGTGAATAAGATATTGACCGACTTGGAGGAATTCCCATTTCCCTGTATCGTAAAGCCCATTTGGGAAGATGCGTCGGTAGGACTCGACAGTGCGTCCGTGTTCTACGATTTTGATTCGTTGAAGAAATGGGCGGATGATCAGGCAGATAATACCAGCGAAATGTTTATTGAAGAGTTCGTTGATGGACCTGAGTTCAACATTTCGATTCTCGCGTCGCCGCAAGGACCGGAGGTGTTGCCTCCCGCAGAAATAAAGTTTGTGAATTTCCCTTCTGAAATGCCGAGAATGGTGGGGTACCGCGCGAAATGGGATGCAGATTCTTTTGAATGTCAAAATACGGTTCGCAGTTTTGAATTGTCAGCGCATGCTGCGGAGTTGGTTTCAGCCATGACGTCAATCGCTCTCCAGTGCTGGCACAAGTTCAATCTTCGGGGATATGCCCGGGTGGATTTCAGAGTGCGCAAAAATGGTCAGCCGGAGGTGCTTGAAATCAACGCCAATCCATGCATTTCTCCAGATAGCGGGTTCGTTGCTGCCTGCGAACAAGCCGGAGTGTCTTATACTGCGATGATTCAACGAATTGTTCAAGATATACACGGACTCGATTCCCCGGGAAAGTGACTTGTCTATGTTCAGAATACGTCGCATACACGATGACTATACGAAACACAACAAGCAGATTGTTCGAGAGATTCAACTAATACTGAAGCAGCAGTTTGAAGCCCTTTCTGAAGACAAAATACACGCGATTTCGGAGCAGCTGCGAAATCCGGTGAAATATCAGTTAAAATCAATTCTTTTTATCGCTGATGATACCCAGGGGAACGTGAAGGGATTCGCCATTGTCCACCATGCACCCGACCTGCACTTCGCGTATCTCGATTTTATTGCCACCTCCAAGGGCAAAACCGGCCGCGGAATCGGAGGCGCTCTGTATGACAGCATTCGCGAGACTTCCCGTCAGTTGGATGTCACAGGGCTTTTTTTTGAATGCCTGCCGGATGTACATAAACTCTGTAATGATAAATCAGCTATCAAACAAAACGCGGCAAGGTTGAAATTTTACGAAGCCTACGGCGCCAGACCCATCATTAATACCGCCTACGAAACGCCGGCAACGGACACAGACTGCTGCCCCCCCCATCTGCTGTTCGACGATTTGGGTAGTGGAAAACCCCTCAGGAAAAAACAGCTGAAAGCGATTATCGGCGCGATTCTGGAGCGCAAGTACAGCGACATTTGCTCTCCTGAATACAATCAGAAAGTCATCGATTCCGTTGTTGATGACCCGGTGCAGATTCGGCCGTATAAATATTTTAAAGCAGGGACCGTCGAGAAAAACAGCGGGGTTTCCCCAAACCTCCAAATAGCCCTGGTGGTGAATGACAAGCACGATATCCATCATATTCGGGAGAGGGGGTATGTGGAATCGCCGGTGCGAATCAATGCCATTTTGAAGCAGATTTTACCCATGAACATTTTTCGGACAGTGCCGGTAAAACAATACAGTGATTTGCATATTCGAAAAGTGCATCACCCCGAATACGTGAGCTACTTGAAGAAAGTGTCAAAAAACGTTCCGGTTTCTAAATCGATTTATCCATACGTTTTTCCAATTCGAAACGACAAACGCCCGCCGACGGATTTACCCATTCGCGCCGGCTACTTTTGCATCGACACATTTACACCAATCAATCAGAACGCCTATCTCGCAGCCAAACGCGCTGTGGACTGCACTTTAACTGCCGCGTTTAAGCTGTTGCGGGGAAGCGATTTGGCGTATTCGCTGGTTCGCCCCCCAGGCCATCATGCCGAGCATCGTGCATTTGGCGGGTTCTGCTATTTCAACTCGGCGGCAATTGCAGCCAATTACCTCAGTGTCAACGGCAACGTCGCCATACTCGATATTGATTACCACCACGGAAATGGCCAACAAAATATTTTCTATGACAGAAATGATGTCCTGACCGTTTCCATACACGGTCATCCCAGTTTCGCATATCCATATTTCAGCGGGTTTGCAGATGAAGTCGGCGAAAAGAATGGAATCGGATATAACATCAATTTTCCGCTGCCGGAGCTGGTAGACGGTGAAAAATACCGGAATGTGCTATCCAAAGCGATTCATAAAATAAAGCAATTCAACCCCGCGTGGCTTGTGGTGGCCCTGGGTCTGGATACGGCAAAAGGCGACCCGACCGGCACATGGCATCTCGGCGCTGAAGATTTCGAACATAATGGAGAACTGATCGGTTTATTGGGAATACCCACTTTAGTGGTGCAGGAAGGCGGCTATCTGGCCAGAACGATGGGAATAAATGCCCGTCACTTTTTTAAAGGCCTATGGGCGGGTTATCATGGCGGTTCGGTTTCCGCAACCGGAACAAAAGGAGGAACCCGGTGACACTACTGAATATGGCATATAGGGTGGAGGTGTGCCCCGACGATGAACAGAAGGTGGCGGAGATTGTAAAAAGCACGGGTTTTTTCTCCATCGATGAAGTGCATATCGCATGTGAGCTGGTGAATGAATATATTACGAAAGGGCCATCATGCGGGTACCACTTCCTGTTCGCGGAACAGGACAACGCGATGATTGGCTATACTTGTTTCGGCCCGATACCGGCGACCGAATGCAGCTTTGATCTGTACTGGATAGCGGTGCTGGCTGAAAAACGGGGACATGGGTTGGGCAGAGTGCTGCTTGGCAGAACGGAAGAAATAGTCATGTCGATGGGGGGACGAAAGTTGTTCGCAGAAACAGCAGGCCGAGAACAATACGCACCGACGCGCGCCTTTTACCAACGTTGCGGCTATCTGGAAGGCGCGGTTCTTGCAGACTATTACGCGCCGGGAGATGCAAAATTCATCTATTCGAAAGATTTGCATCCCGCATTTTAAATCGATTGCGTTCCTGTTTCTTTAAAGGAAACCAAAAAGGACAAAGCATTCAATGAAGAAAAAGTTGCATTTGGAAATGTTGCCTCAGCCGAACAGCACCACCTGCGGCCCAACCTGTTTGCATGCTGTATATCGTTTTTTGGGTGACAGTATCTCGTTGCAGACGGTAATCGATGAAGTTCCCTCATTGGAGGGTGGCGGCACGTTGGGCGTGATGCTTGCCAATCACGCACTTACCCGTGGATACAACGCAACTATATATACGTATAATCTGATGGTGTTTGACCCCACCTGGTTTCATCCCGGAGTGGATATCAGAGCCAATTTGTATGCGCGTCAAAAAGCGTCCGTAAGTGCCAAACAGAAAAGGGCAATAAAAGCATATCTGCACTTTATCGATGCCGGCGGTAAAATTGCATTCGAAGATCCTGGCCGCGAGCTGCTTCGGCGTTTTCTGAAATCAGAGCGCCCTGTTCTAACCGGACTGAATTCGACATTTTTATATCGAGCGAAGCGGGTGAATCAAAAGACGCTGGAAGATGATGATATAAACGGCGAAGTGGATGGACATTTTGTGGTGCTATCCGGGTACGACCGGGAACATCGAACAATCCATATTCTGGACCCCTACGAAGGGAATCCCTATGCCGAGCAATCCTACGACGTTCCTATCGATCGGGTTATCGGCGCGATTTTACTGGGCGTTATGACCTATGACGCTAATTTTCTGATTATTGAACCGGTTGATAGAAGAAAGTCATCTTCTCAATGAAGATCAATTATTTGACCAATCGAAAGCACTTATGGGGCGGTTTGCCGCTGAAATCCGGGGGAACGGTTTGGTGGGTGATTTCTTCTACATGAGAGGCGGCAACCTGCGAGGCATTGAATGTGAAGTTTGACAGATTGCATGAAAAGTAGATTGCGCCGTCTCTGGAAACCGATGCAAGCAGGGCATTGAGCATCCAGATGTAGTCTTTCTGAATCACCAGGTTCTGCTTCATGGATTTGCTTTTTGATATCGTCGGCGCATCCATCACCACCAGATCATACATTTCACGGATTTCTCCGCGGCGCAGTAGACGCAACACATCGTGCTTTTGATACCGGTGACTTCCTCCGGTGAATCCGTTCAACTCCATATTGATTTTCGCGGCGTTCAGATAGGTGTTCGACAGATCCACGGTGGTGGTGGCCACCGCCCCCCCGGCCGCCGCATAAACGGTGAAACTGCCGGTGTACGCGAACAGATTTAAAAACCGTTTTCCCGCAGCGTCATGCTGCACCATCTGCCGGGTGACGCGATGATCTAAAAACAGACCGGTGTCCAGATAATCGGACAGATTCACCACAAACTGATGTCCGCCTTCGTGCACGTGAAAAATGCGTGCCTCATTGGCCACCGCCGTGTACTGGGCGCCGCCCGTTCCCTGCACCCGGTATTTGATGAAGACATTCTCCCCGGCGATATTCAGCGCATCGGAAAGATGTTGAATCAAAAATTGAATCCATTCATTTTCAGCGGGGTCATTCTGGACGCCTTTTATTTTCACCCCCACGTGAAGTTTTCCCTCGTACCAATCAATGAGAAGCGGAATTTCGGGGATGTCCGTGTGATACAGGCGGTAACAGGACACCCCGGTTTTTTTGAGCCAACCTTTCAACCGACGCTGGTTCTTGCGCACGCGGTTGGTCAGCATGTCGGCCTGCGCCGGCCATTTCTCCGAAGATGGAATCATGAAGAAGTTCCTTAACGCGTTGAATCGCCGGTTTCGGCTTTCATCCGGGCAAGTGCATCGAAAATATCTTTGCGTACACATTCATGTTGGTAGCGCTTTTTGAACACGCCGTCGCGAACCTGTTTGTCTTTGGCCCGAATCAGCACCTGTTTGGCCCGCGAGCTTTTCAGCGCTTCCAGTTGTTTGATGATTTCGCGCTTCTCGTTGCAGTTTCCGGTCTGATGGAGGTCCCAATCCAGACTGGCCTCCATATTCACATGGGAAAGCGCCCCCATTTCTTCAACCATATCTCGAGCCTGATGCCGAATCACTTTATTTTGTTCGTGTCCGGCCAGTTGCACCAGCATGGGCAGGGCGGTTTTACCCAATTGATCGTCGATAAAATCGAACGTCGCGTCGCGCGCTTTGGGGTAGGATAACAGCTTTTCGAGTTCATCGTGCATGGCTCTGTCGTTGCGGTAGCGGGCGTCCACTTCGATGGCGTGGGTATACGATTTGAGTGAATCACGCCATTTCTTCAGGCACATCTGGCTGCGCCCCAGCAGGTAATAGGCGTCGGCCGGATTGGCACTGGTTTCAACGATTAAGTCCGACAGCTGTTTTTCGGCTTTGTAACAAAGCTTTTTTTCAATCAGCATTTTCGCTTCAAGGAGCGCTGTGTTGTCGGTGTCGGTCAGTGCATCACCGGGCACGGTTTCTGAAGCAGTATTTGTCACCAGCGGCGCAGGCGGCGGTACAGGGTCTGCGGTGGACGGGGCGTCATCGGCAGGCGGTGTCGTGTCTGCAGCGGGCGTTGCCGAAAGTGCGGCCGTATCTTGAACAGCCGTTTGGGAAGGTGCTTTTTCAGACAGGCTGTCTATGAGTGCGACCACCGGCGCCGATACCTTTTCGATTAGGTGCGTGGGAAGCAGATTCATGGTGTACATCACCACTGCGCCGGCGGCACCCAGTACGAATGCGCTGGTGATGAGGAAGCGCGCCAGCACCAGTTTCCCGGTACGGTCTGTAAACAGCGTGCGAACCCGCCGCCCGAAGCCGGCCTGTTTGGGATTGCGGCCGCACGTGTACCAGTACACCAAATCTTCAATCGGATGGTCGAACAGGGCGCGCAGAAAACTCTCCTGCGGTCGAGTGTCTGACACCGCGGGGGGCATCGTGTCTGCTTCGGACGGGCCCAGCAGCTCGGTTTTTACCCGTTCCAGCGCCGTCAGCATTTCCGCCGCGTCGGCAAAGCGCTCGGCGGGTTTTCGGTGCAGCGCCTTTTCAATGAACTGTTCCAATACCTCGGGCTGGGGTTTTCCGCTCATTTCCGCCAGTGTCGGTGCGGGTTTAGTGAGCTTGGTCGCAAACACATCCATCATGGTGTCGCCGGCGAATACGATGGTACCGGTGATGAGTCGAAACAGCGTTACGCCCACCGCGTAGAGGTCGCTGCGTTCATCGACAGGCTGGTTGCGCAATTGCTCGGGCGCCATGTACTGCGGTGTTCCCAACGCCACGCCTCGTTTGGTGATTTTGATATTCTCGGGTTCGCGAACCGGCGATTTGGCCATGCCGAAATCGAGGATTTTGATGAGAATGTCTTCGGTGTCGAGATTGCACCGAACCACGTT
>JAFGXQ010000066.1 GCA_016936575.1 Deltaproteobacteria bacterium | reverse complement strand
GGGCGAGAGGATTTGAACCTCCGACTTCTTCGTCCCGAACGAAGCGCGCTACCAGGCTGCGCTACGCCCCGATAAAAAAATCTTGTAAGGGTGGAATTACACCAGGAGTAAAAATCGGTCAACCCTAAATTGCACTATTTTTAAAAAAATTGCCATCGAATGAATAATAGAAAAAAAATAACGGGAATTTTGAGAACTTGCAAACATTTAAATCGTAACCAGGTTTAATAATATTTCTATTTGGAATGGCATTTCGAGCCGGAGCAGGTTGCTGAAGACTGATGCTTTTTATAATCGGTACCTTTTTTGGGAATGTTTGTGTCTTTATGGCAATATACACAGTTCACTTTTTTCCCATCCACATCCATTCCTTTATGGGATTTATTCAATTTCACATCTCCCATGGCCAACGCGCCGATGAACATGGTAGCGATTACAGTGACAAACAACAATTGTTTCATTTGGAAACTCCTTATCTTAGTGACCCCCAACTCAAATGGGAGATGTTTTATAGCATATCTGTATTGGATACTACCAGGAAAAACCGGAATTCCAATATCTATTTATTTATACGTTCAGCGAAACCAATAATTCAGTACTTTCGTCGTGCATCTGCAATTTTACAAAAAATTATTTTCGCACCCACAAGCCCGACAACTCCGCCAGCCGATCCAATGCGATCCGAGAACGGGAATCCAGACCCTCTTTCTGGCAATATACCAAATTTGCCGCGAACAATGCCGCATTCAAATTTTCGGTATTTAACACGGCTGAACTGTGTGGTGCGATTCCCGCGAAATTTAAATCACAGACAGACACTTCCTCTGCATCGGGAAGCAGCAACGGCATGCCGTGAGTCCGACAGACAAGCGGCCGATATGCGTATGCCAGACAATGCCCCCGCTCATCCAGAAAAGCGCATTTCCCAGAATTTGACAAAGGCTCCTGTCCCGCTTGAATGTGTACATGCTCTTTTGACAATCCCAACCCGATGCCAAGCGCCACCGCTTCGACAATGACTACTGTCAACCCGCCCTCGCAACATTTGGCACACCCCGGCTTGCACACAATTTGATCGCTGTATCGCGAAGCCACCGATTCAAAAAAACGATCTGTTCGATCTCGTAACTGCAGATAAGCTTGTAACATCTTTCACTCGTTTCTGTGCCCCCGGGTAAATCCAGCATAAAGAGTCTAACATCATAATTCGCCCGGTTCAACACACCAACATTTGTTACAAAAATATATTCAAAATGCTCATAATTGCATATGGTTCACTCCATGAGCAACAATGCGCATTCCCTACGAATCGTCCCCTTGGGGGGGTTCGGTGAAATCGGCATGAATTGTCTCGCCATCGAAACCCATGATGAACTGCTCATTGTGGACTGCGGCGTTCAATTCCCGAGTGAGCCCCGTCTGGGTGTAGACGTCATTCATGCATCATTTGAATATTTGTTGTCAAAACGCGATAAAATTGCCGGACTCGTCGCCACTCACGGCCACGAAGACCACATCGCGGCGATTCCGTTTCTACTGGAACAACTGAGTATACCCATCTTCGCAGGTCCATATACCGTTGCCCTGCTCCAGTCTCGACTTCAGGAATTTCCTCGTCTTCGCAAAATACAATTCAACGTCATCGAAAATGCTCTTCCGTTTCATGTCCATAATTTTATTATCACACCCATTCGCATGCCACATTCCACTGTCGACAACTTTGCATTGCTGATTGAAACTCCCGCGCAAAATAACCATTCAGGTTATCGCATCTTCCACACCAGTGACTTCAAACTAAACGTGAAGCACCCCACCGACAATGCCGACATTTTGTCAACGCTTCGTGCACTGCAACCGGTCGATCTGATGATTACCGATTCCACCGGCAGTCTGGAGCAGGAAGACGCAGGTGATGAAGATACCCTGATTGAACACCTTGAGGAACTGATTGTCGATGCCCCCGGTCGTGTGTTCATCGCACTTTTCTCCTCCAATATCGAACGCATTCGCAACCTAATCAAAATCGCGGAACATACGGGCAGACATATTTCTCTGAGCGGACGCAGTGTGCTGAATCATTACCGGATTGCCCGAGAAACCGGCGATATTCCCTCCACCGCGCCGGTGCTCATTCCCGAACAAAGCGCACACCACCTGAACGATACAGAACTCATCGTACTACTGTCCGGCACCCAAGGAGAAAGCAGATCCGCACTGGGAAGATTCGCGTCGGGGAAACACAGCCAGTTCACTCCGATCTCCACGGATACCGTCATACTGTCGAGCCGATTCATTCCCGGCAACGAACTTCAAATATCTCGTACCATCAGCCGACTGGTGGAACAGCAGGTACAAGTGTTTCATCGGAACAACTGGCAGCGCATTCACGTTTCTGGCCATGGTTCCAAAAACGAAATACTAGCCGCTATGAATGCGGTTTCTCCACGTGCACTCTTGCCGGCGCACGGGACTTTTGAACATCTGCAGGCCACCGCCAACCTGGCCAAAGAAGCCCAAATACCAAGTACTGTCACAGCCACCAACGGTGACGTGATTTCTCTCACGGATGGTATACTGACAATCGATGAAAAAATCGCGCACGGCAAAATCTTTATCGAGAACAATCGTCCGCTCCCGGAAGCTCAGGTGCGCGAGCGACACCGTATATCCAATCACGGCACCTACGTCATATGGGCATCTTTATGCAAACGAGTGTCCCCGCCTTCGATTTTAATTCGCCAGCACACATTAGGGGTGGTACCTGAATCCGGAAAAGAAAGTTTATTCCATTCTGTGGAGCAGATTATTCAAGATACCATTCAACAAATTTCTGTTCGGAAAATGACGAATGAACTACTTCAAAAAGAAATCAAAATTGCCATCCGTAAATACCTTCGCAACCAATTCGGCCGAAATCCGATTTTCAGCATTTACATTGACCTCGAGTCATGAACGCAATTCTCAACGGTAGCTGGTTCAATACAAATTTTATTATTCTGCAAGCGTCAGACGTTAATGCGGTGGGGAATGTGCAACGGCAACACCGTTGTCTACGTGCTGGTTATTGAATTTAAAAGTACTATCCGTTGGCACGTGATCTACGGGCGCGGAGTCTCGCTTTGACTCGCGCATTTTTTCGGGCACAGCGGTTGCGTTGGCTTTTTTTATGACGTTTTTTGTAAATATACATATCAGACTCCGTGTTCTATTAAAGTCGGTTATTCCCAAAAGGGAAAAGGAAGCTACACTTCCTTTCACTCACTGTCAACTGCTTTACTGGAATTATTTCGTGGATGATGCGGGAATCGGCAAATCACTGTTGCGGCGTTTAGTCACAATCTCATCAATTGCCCGTAAAAAATTCATGGCCTCATTTTCGCTTAATTGACGAGGCGGAATCGAAGACAGCGGATGACGACGAATCGCAGCAATTGCCTGTTTGTCCGCATTATCAATATACGACTCTGATACAATCGGAACCGGCTCCGTATGACGGCGCGCAAAACCCATTTCGTCGGCCCCGTTTGCGTGCTGCATTTTCTTCAGCACATCTTTCACCTCGCGCAAATCCGCTGCAATTGAAGCCATATCTCGCTTGAGCAGATCTATCTCGCAGGTGGTTTCGTCAATCAGATTCTCCAGGTACATCTGCTTATGCATCACCTGGGTCCGAAACGCATCAATCGCTTGTCCGTCAGGGACTGTCTGCAATTCAGAAACGATTTTCTCCAGCGTTGAACCGTATTCGGCGATCTGTGCCTTTATTTCCCGAAGATTTGAATTCAGCGTATCTGTCTTTCCTCCCCCACCGGAAACACATGCCTCTTGTTCCATTTTCTTTATCATATCGAGACACCTATTTGTTTTACAGCTAAAACAGATAATTGCACCTCTACCAGAATACAAAATGCCCGCACCACATACAACAACAAATCCCATATGATTAAAAATAAATATTGTGAAGAGCAAATATGAACATAAAACGCTTTTCCATAAAACGAGTTCCCGCAAAAACGCATTGTCACATATGGTAATATATGGCATATTGTCACAGAGGTATGTAAATGAGCAGAAAAAAAATCTCCACAACTATATATATTACTGAGGAACAGGACACCGGACTAAAAGAATTGTCCAAACGCACCAAAGTACCCGTCTCCGTTTATATACGCGAAGGTATTGACGCGGTACTTAATCAATATAAAAATGTGCTGCCCGGGCAACTTACCCTGATTCCAAACAACGACAAACGCTGAAACCAGGCGTTTACCATAGGAACATCAATGAAAACCATTATCGCTCCGTCTATTCTATCTGCCGATTTCGGCAAATTGGATGCACAGATTAAAGCCGTCGACCACGCGGGTGCCGACTGGATACATGTCGACGTGATGGACGGCCGCTTCGTACCCAACATCACCATCGGTCCGCTGGTAGTGCGAGCCGCAAGACGCGCAACAGATTTGCCGCTCGACGTGCATCTGATGATAGAGCAACCCGACCACCTTCTAGCCGCTTTTGCCGATGCGGGCGCAGACATTCTGACGGTTCACGCAGAAGCGTGCATTCACCTGCACCGCACCCTGCAAACCATCAAGTCCCTCGGAAAAAAGGCCGGTGTGGCCTTCAACCCGGCGACACCGGTTCACTGCATTGAACCAGTTCTCGATCTGCTCGACATGGTGCTGATTATGACGGTGAATCCCGGATTCGGCGGACAAACATTCATTCCTGCCACATTGCCGAAAATCGAGCAGACAAAGAAACTCATCAGTGCCGCAGACCACGACATTGATCTTCAGGTGGACGGCGGCATTGCGCCCGAAACCGCATCGCTCGTGAAGCGTGCCGGGGCCAATTCACTGGTGGCCGGCAACGCCGTATACGGAGCGCCGGACTATGCCGCAGCAATCGCTGCCATCCGAAATGCCGAATAGGCACTCATCACGTCTTTATAAGGGAAGGAACTGCCAATGGCTGCCATACTCATAAAAAACGGACGGGTCATCGATCCGTCCACCCAGACGGATAAAATCGGAGATCTATTCATTGAAAACGGAACAATTGTCGATCGTCTCGAAAACGCGCCGCAACAGACTATCGACGCTGCCGGAAAATGGGTGGTCCCCGGGCTAATCGACGTTCATGTGCACTTGCGGGAGCCGGGATTCGAACACAAGGAAACCATCGAGACCGGTGTTGCGGCTGCAGCAGCCGGCGGATTCACCCAGGTGGTGGCAATGCCCAACACCAATCCCACCGCCGACAATGTGGATACCATCAGATATGTAATGGACAAAGCACGTGCGCTTCGAAGTACGCGTGTCATTCAATCATGCGCGATCACAAAAGGACGCAAGGGAACCGAACTGGTGAATTTTGAAACCATCATGAAGCAAACCGGAGTGACGGTATTTACCGATGACGGAGACGGCGTCAGCGACGATGCGGTGATGGAGCAGGCCATGCAACTGAGCGCTTCATTGCACGCCGTCATCAGCCAACACTCCGAATATTCGAGCATCTCTAAAAAAGCGGCGATGCATGAAGGCGAAGTGTCAAAACGAATCCATGTGGCCGGGCAGCCCATCGCCTCTGAAGATAAAATGGTATTGCGAGATATTGAACTGGCAAAAAAAACCGGCGGTCATATTCACGTCAGTCACATTTCATCAGCCAATGCCGTTCAGGCTGTGCGCGAAGCCAAAGCCCAGGGAGTGAACGTAACCGCAGAAGTTACACCGCATCATCTGCACCTAACCGATGAAACCGTTCTTGATGCGGGAACCATCGCCAAAGTGGCACCGCCGCTGCGTCCGGGCGAGCATGTTCTGGCTTGTCGCGACGCGTTGGCTGACGGCACCATCGATGTGATCGCAACAGATCACGCACCCCACACGCTTGACGACAAAGCCGGCACCATTGACACCGCCGCGTTCGGCATGGTGGGGCTTGAAATATCCGTCCCCGTTCTTCTTGATTTGGTTAAACAGAACGTTCTCACCCCCATGCGGATGATTGACGCAATGAGCACCGCGCCGGCCCGTGTATTTGGATTGTCGGGAGGCACATTGCAGCCCGGAGTACCAGCCGATATAACCATTATCGACCCCGACATGCCGCACGAAATCGACCCACGCACTTTTAAATCAAAAGGCATCAACACTCCGTTCGCCGGTTTTTTCGCGCCGGGAAAAAGCGTCGTTACCATAGTGGACGGCAATGTGGTATATTCAGAGTTGAATAACTAACGGCGACCTTTTACAAACTTTTTACAAACTTTTTGCGAACGCACGAACACTTTTTCGGGGGCTCATTCGTATGATCAGAAGAGCAATCAACTCGGCCGTGCGGCCCCACTCGGAGGAAAAGAAAATGAAAAAGTGCAGCCCAATCATTCCCGGTATCGCTGTTTTCGCGATGCTGCTTTCCGTACTCATTATTCAACCCAACCCGGCATCGGCCACCAAGGCACAGCTCAGTGTGGAAATGAGCACACCGGTGGTGCTCAACCGCAGTCCGCAGACGGCCTTTTTAAAAGTCGGCGTCACTGGGTTCGCCCTGGTTCAGGAAGCAGTTAGACCCCCGGTGAATGTGGCTATCGTGATAGACCGTTCCGGCTCCATGAGCGGAGAAAAAATGGCGCGCGCCCAAGATGCGGCAATTATGGCTATCGACCGACTAGGGCCGGATGACATCGTCTCGGTGGTTGCATACAGCCATGTAGTGGAGGTCATCGTTCCGGCAACAAAAGTGGATGACAAAGAACACATTTACCAGGCGATACGCAATCTCTACGCCAGCGGTACCACCGCTCTGTTCGCAGGTGTGAGCAAAGGCGCCCGTCAGGTTCGCAAATTCCTCGCCGACAATCGGGCCAACCGCATCATTCTGGTTTCGGACGGGCTGGCCAACGTCGGACCGAGCAGCCCGACGGAACTCGGTTCGCTGGGCCATTCGCTCGCCAAGGAGGGCATTTCGGTTACTACGATTGGACTGGGTGACGGCTATAACGAGGACCTCATGGCGGCGCTGGCAGGCAACAGTGACGGCAATCACGCATTCGTTGAAAACGCCGCTGACCTCGCCACCACTTTCAATTACGAGTTCGGTGACCTGCTTTCAATTGTGGCGCGCAACGTACGGTTTAAAGTTCAGTTCAATAAAGGCATCACTCCCATTCGGGTTCTGGGGCGAAACGCACGCATTCACGGCAGAACCGTTACCTCCACCCTCACACAGCTGTACGCCAATCAGGAAAAATTCATGCTCATTGAGGTGCAAATCGCCCCCGGCGCTTCCGGTGAACAAACCCAAATCGGTTCGGTCGATATCACCTATAGCAACACGGTTGCCAACTCCACCGACGTGTTGAGTAAAAATGTGTATGTATCATTCACCGACAACTGGAATATCGTGGAGGAACACCGAAACGACGACGTAATGGTCGCCAGTGTTGAGCTGATTGCCGCGGAAGCGCAAAAAACCGCCATCACTCTTCGCGACAAAGGGCAAACCCGAGAAGCGGAAAGAGCATTGGAGCAGAACGCTGTCTACCTGGATTCGGCCGGAAAAAAATACAACTCCGCCAGGCTGAAAAAGCAGGCACAGGGAAACCGCACCGCCAAGAAGAACCTTGCACCTTCGAAATGGAAAAGACAGCGCAAGGCGATGGTAGACGACAACTATGCGCTGGAAACGCAACAGAACTGGTGACAGGAGCCCTTTTGAAAAAAAAGCTTACCATTCTTCTGTTCTCCATTCTCCTGTTGCCGCTTATTGCCATAGGTATTCTGGGGTACAATATCAGCACAGATGACGCAAAACTTCTTTCAGAGGCATATCGCGACGTGGCTGAACGGGACCTGGAGCAGACCGAATCGGTTGTGCGCGAATTCATGAAAAGTACCGTCAGCAGGTACCGCACACTGTGCCACCCGGAGTCTCTCGATGCAAACACATTGCGGGATATTCCCACCCGTGAACCGTCCATAGTGCAGTATTTCGTTGTCAACGAAGAAGGGCAATTGCAGTATCCCGTCCTCGATGAAACCACCGGAACCGAGGAAGCTGCATTTCTTGAACGCACCGCTCACTTATGGAAACACCGACATCCGTTTCGCAATACTCAGGAGACCGCTGATGAGGGTGGCAATCGCGGATTTGTGACCTGGTACCACAACCGGGGCCTTCATTTCATATATTGGGCCAGACACAAGGATGACAGGGTGGTCGGTTTTGAGGTCGAAACCGCGGCATTCATTTCGGCATTGATCGCCGAATTGCCCGAAAACACACCGATTAACAATCTTCAACGGTATCACAAAAAACAAACCGTTAATGAACAAAAGAACAGTCATCGTCTGGTCAAGTTGGTGGATGAACAGGACCGTGATGTGTACCTGTTCGGCGATTACACCCCTGATAGCAAGGCGTCCCCGCTTGCCTCCGCCCATTTGCCGTCTCCACTTTCCGCGTGGCAGCTGCAATACTTCGCATCGATGCCGAATACGCAAGGAATGTGGCAACGCCGGACCATTTATATTTTTCTGACAATCGGTACGTTGATTCTGGCAGCACTGATTCTGTTCGCCTACTTCATGCTGGAATACAACCGGGAATCACGGCTGGCGCGGCAACAGACCAGCTTTGTGAATCAGGTATCACACGAGCTGAAAACACCACTCACCAACATTCGAATGTACGCGGAGCTGCTTCAGGACCACCTCGATGAAGACGATAGCACCGAGCAACGCTACATTGCTAATATTGTCAATGAAAGCGGTCGTCTGACCCGCCTGATTCAAAACGTACTCTCCTTTGCCCGCAGCGAACGTAAAAAACTGACATTGCGCCTTGAAGAAGGCATTGTCGACGAGCAGATTCGGGCAAGCATGGAGCCGTTTCAAGCCTCCTTCGACCGCATGCATATTCAGGTAGAAACAGATTTGCAAACCCCCCAGACGATTTTTTTCGATCATGACATACTTGGCCAAATACTGACCAACCTGTTCAGCAATGTTGAAAAATACGCACATCAGGGAAAATGGATGCGGGTTCAAAGCACGATGACTGAGGTGCCGGGCGGACGACATCAAGTAACGATTCGCGTATCAGACAAAGGTCCCGGTATTTCAAACAAAGATTCGCGCAACCTGTTTTTGCCGTTCACCCGTCTTCAAAACGGCATCACAGAGGGGGTGAGCGGAACGGGAATTGGCCTGACGATTTCAAAAGAATTGGCTGCCGTTCACGGTGGAGGACTGACCCTATGCCGCACAACCGCCGGCGCGTGTTTTCAACTCACTATCCTGGCGAAGCGAAAAGAACAACGGTTCGCCCGCAACCCGTCGGCGGAGAATACACAACCGCCACCGAACCCATAAGCAAAGGACGCGCCGATGAAACCAATTAAAGTACTTGTCGCCGAAGATGATCCGCTGATTCGCGAGGGTCTCATCGATATTTTGCAGGCCGAAGGGTACATCACGGTGGAAGCCGCAGACGGAAATGAAGCGCTCGCAAAATACAAAACAGAATCTCCCGAATTCATTTGTCTCGATATCATGATGCCGGAACAAAGCGGCTTCGATGTGTGTCGCACCATCCGGCAGCACGACCCAGCTATTCCGATTATCTTTGTCAGCGCCAAATCCGAAGAAATCGACAAAGTGGTCGGTCTTGAGCTGGGCGCAGACGACTTCATCGTAAAACCATTCGGTGTCAAGGAAGTCGTGGCCAGAATTCGCGCGGTGACTCGCCGCTGTTTAGCCGCTCACGTTTTGGAAGAAAAGGAAACACCGTTCAATATTGAGCATTGGACCGTGTTCCCGGCACAATTGCGCGCCCGAAAAAAAGAAACACAGATAGAACTATCCGTGCGGGAGATTCGACTACTGCGACTGTTTGCAGACAACCCCGACACCGTGTTGAGCCGAGATGCTATCTTCACCGCGTGCTGGAATGAATCGTTCTTTCCATCGAGTCGGACCCTCGACCAGCATATCGTGAAGCTACGTAAAAAAATCGAGACCGATCCCAAGCAACCCATGATCATTCAAACGGTGCACGGCACCGGATACCGTTATTCCGGCGACGTCTAAGTATTTCCGTTTCTCAATATCGAGCGAGTATTGGTTTCGGTTACCGCGAATCAACGGCTCAAGCTCAGGTGGTTGCACTTTACGGTTTTATTTTTGTCGGTTTGTGAGTATAAAACACGGTCAATTTCACACTAAATTTCGAGCATAGATACAATTTGTATTTTGCGGGGAGTAGGCAATGGCAGAGCAAAATGATTCGAAAAACAAACCGGCAACCGGTGTCACCGATCCGTCTCAAATTGTCCCGGTAAAAGAAAAGATTTTCTTTGCGCTGGGCGATTTTGCATCCAACATCTTCTGGATGCCGTTCATCTTCTGGGGCACGTATTTCTACACAGACGTCTTCGCCATTCCGGCCGGATTGGTGGGCGTCATGTTTCTGGTTTCCCGAATTTTCGATACGGCCAACGACCCCATCATGGGCGCCATTGCAGATCGACTCAGCCCCAAAGAAGGAATTGGACAGTACCGTCCGTTTTTGCTGCGATTGGCAGTGCCGTTCGGTCTTATCGGTGCGGCGGCGTTTTTTACGCCGAACGCTGGTGAGGGTGCGCGAATCGCATACGCGTTCATCACCTATCTTCTTTTCGGAATGATTTACACAGGTATCAATATTCCTTACTCCGCACTGATGAGCGTTATTTCCAAAGATCCCGGTGAGCGCAAAACCGTCAGTTTCTTCCGTATGATCGGTGCCCAGGGCGGCGGACTGTTTGTATCACTGGCCATTCCGGCATTGGTGTTGTCCATCGGCAAAGGTGATGAAAAAATCGGATATTTCGGCGCCATGAGTTTGATGGCCGTGTTGGCGGTGATCTGCTGGTTCGTTACGTACAAGAACACCAGAGAAAGAACGGTGCCGGATAAAAAGGTAAAAGGAGAAGGGCTGAAGGATTTCGCATCGGTTTTCTCCAACATCCACCTGTGGCTCCTGTTCATAGTGGCCATTTTCACCAACACTGCGTTCACTATTCGATTCAGCAACGTCGCTTATTATTTCAAATACTATGCCGATACGGCGGCGGTGGATAAATGGGGCGGACAAGGCGTGGCCACCGGCAACTTCTTCTTCGTGGGCACCATCGCCAGCCTGGCGGGTGTTGGGGTGATGACCTTTTTCATCAAGCGTATCGATAAGAAAAAACTGTATGTGATTCTGATGGCGCTGGCCGCAGCGGTATCGGCGTACTTTTATTTCATTCCCAAAAACAATATTTTCGCCATTTACGCGGCCCAGATCGTATTTTCATTTCTCACCGGTCCCACAGCAGCCATCCTGTTTGCCATGTATACGGATATTGCGGCATACATCAAACACAAGAACGGCAAATCTTCGGATGGCCTCGTGATGTCTGTGGGCAGCCTGTCACAGAAATCGGGCTGGGCTATCGGCGGTTCGGTCGCACCCATCTTACTCGCCTTTGCCGGCTATAAGGCGGGCATAACCCAAGGCGAAGATGCATTGAAAGTGATGCAGTATATGATGAGCTGGATTCCCATGGCGCCATGTGTTCTGGGTGCTCTGGCCATGCTCTTCTACCCGCTCACCGACGCCAAGGTGGCCCAAATCACCGCGGAACTCGAACAGCGCGGATAAATTAAGGGACCAATTCCCTCCACTACACGGCACAACACACAACGCACTGAAAGGGCTGTCTTCCCTCCCCATCGAAATTTCAGTCTCATCAAAGTAAAATGTTTTAGTTTATCAATTTGAGCCCATTTTGGAAAATCGGCTCACCTACTTACAACTAATCCGCAACAGATGGTTCACATACAACGTCAGGAGAATGAAATGATCCGAATCTCAATTACACTTTTAGTACTTTCTTTTCTAACTTCAGCATGTGGTGACAAGTCCGACGCCGGGGATAACACCACCGACTCAGAAAACACCGGAACAGACAGCAACGACACCGACAGCGACTCCCAAACCGCGCAAGGTACACCGCTTTCAGCTATTCCGTTCGATTTTCTCAACTGCGCCTCATCCGCAGAAACAGACGCCACACCACCGGAAGGCGGAATCATTGTCACCGACGATGACATCAACGCCTTCGGCAGTGGCGGCGAATCCGACGCGACAGTGACGATTACGGAAGTGTCCGTGACCGATCAGATCTTCACCAGCGCTGTCCGTATCGTGGTGGACGGTACACCGACCAATCCGTGGAATGTCCAGGCCCAAACCCAAAACATTTTGCCAATTGCCAACGGCGATGTATTGCTGGCTGAAATCTGGGCCCGCTGCGAAAAAACGCTGGCCGAAAGCAACGAATGCAAGCTTGAGTTTATCATCGAAGACAGCACCACCTATGCCAAAGTGATCAATTATCCGATCACCGTCGGCAAAGATTGGCGACATGTGTACGTGGCGGTGCAGTCTGATGCGGATTTTGACGCGCAGGGTGCACATGTATCACTTTTTGCCGGCTATGCGGACCAAACAGTGGATGTTGGGTACCTGTCACTATTGAACTACGAAAGCGCCCAAACAGTGGACAGTCTGCCGAAAACCGCTGTTTCCTACCCCGGAATCGATGCCGATGCCGAATGGCGCACCACTGCAGCCGAGCGCATCGATACCCTGCGCCGAGGGGCACTTAACGTTTCTGTAATTGACAATGCCGGCAATCCAGTTCCGGATGCGAACGTCCGCGTGGCCATGACCCGGCATGCATTTCACTTCGGCAGTGCCATTTCGTCAGGTACCATCACCGGAATTGAAAACCAGGATGAAATGCCGCAATATGCCGATGAAATCGTTGACCTGTTTAATATCGTAACGCCGGAAAACGCGTTCAAATGGAAACCATGGGCGGGTGACTGGGGCTCCGCCTGGAATATTGAGCGTGCCGTCGACACCCTGAACTGGGCGGTTGCCAACGACCTGGCGGTAAGGGGCCATGTGATGATCTGGCCGGGAGAATCCCATCTTCCATCGTCGATTATCGACATCATGGACGACCCGGTGGCGCTTCGTGCCGCCATTGATGCGCATATCGTGGAAGCGACAGAAGCCGGCGGCGAAAAAATGATCCACTGGGATGTGGTAAACGAACCATTCGACAATCACGATCTCATGGACGTACTCGGCGACGAAGAGATAGCTGTTTGGTTTAAACGCGCACGTGAACTCGACAGCACCGCCAAACTCTTTCTGAACGACTACGCAATTCTCTCGGGCGGTGCCGGAGATACCGGACACCGCGACAATCTGGAATACTGGATTGAATTGCTCGAGTCCAACGATGCGCCCCTTGACGGGTTGGGACTGCAAAGCCATTTCGGCCTTTCCTTAACCGGCCCCGAAGACGTGTACGCACTGCTCGACCGCTACGGCACCGCTTACAACAAAGAAATTGCCATTACCGAATACGACATTAATGTAGATGATGAAAACCTGGCCGGATGCTTTACGCACGACTTCTTGACCGCCATTTTCAGCCACGAAAAAGTTCACACATTTGTGATGTGGGGGTTCAAGGGCGACGATGACCCCATTTATGACGCGAACTGGAACGAAAAAACCGCAGGTACGGTATATAAGCAGCTTGTGTTTGACAGATGGTGGACAGACGAAGAAATCGTTACCGACAGCAATGGAAACGCACAAACGCGCGCCTTTTATGGAGAATACGACATCACCGCCACCGCTGGCGACCAGAGCGTTACAATCAGCGCGCACCATCTCAAAAACGCTCCCGCGGAGATCACGATTCAACTGCCGTAAACGCCAATCGCTTGTTCTGACTCTTTTTCCATTTTAGGCATACCTCGAATATTACCGAAGGGCCTATTGTGTTGCCCCCCAAATTAATCTACGATGAAAATGATTACACATTTACTAAGGGGAACCACAATGCGTACAACTCTATTGTTCCACAGCATCGCGGCGTCTGCTCTGCTCATTCTTTTGGGATGCAGTCGCAGCGAAAAAATTCAGGAGCAAGACTCAGATTCAGATACCGATGCGGATACTGACTCTGACACCGACGCTGACTCCGACTCAGATTCTGATACAGACACCGACACCGACGCTGACTCCGACTCAGATGCAGATACAGATACAGATACCGATACAGATACCGACACTGACACTGACACTGACACCGACACCGACACTGACACTGACGCCGACACCGACACTGACACTGACGCCGACACCGACACTGACGCCGATAGCGACACCGACACTGATACTGACGCCGACACCGACACTGACGCCGATAGCGACACCGACACTGATACAGATACAGATGCAGATACGGATACGGATACCGACACGGACACGGACACGGATTCCGATACGGATACAGATACAGATACAGATACGGATACGGATACGGAGTCTGAGACTGACTCCAATTCTGACGATGACGGGGATGAATGCCAAAACGATACTGACTGCAGCGGCGGCACGTGTGTTCGAATTCCCGATATGGAGGGCGGAATCCGCACCTGCCAGATGACCCCCGAAGAAACCGTTACAGAAGCGAGTGAAAATCCACTTGAAGACGGTTGTGTCACTTCAGAAGATTGTGATGATGAATGCGGCTGCTACCTGATCGAAGAATATTACCCCGGCTTCTATTATCCGCACAATGAGTGTATTTGTAATGAATGCAGTAATGACGAGGATTGTACGTTGCCCGACAGCCAGATCTGTGTGCCGGCAGGCGTTTGGGGGTTCCCGCAAAACCACTGCATCCTGGCGCCCTGCAAAATACACGACGACTGCCGGGAGGGGGCCGGCGGCATGTGCATTCCCTTCTATGACCGCTGCGCCGGCGTTACCACCTTCTCCAAAAAAACCTGCAGGTACGAAACTGATTCCTGTCAGACCGACGACGACTGTGCTGACAACAACCTTTGCATTCCGCCGCAGGTGTGGAGTTCCACTGAAGGGTATTCGTGCCAGACACTATATTGCCCGGGAAAATAGCCTACCTTGCAACCTTGTAGAGTACAAAAATGTACAGCAAATCCGGATAAAGAACGGAATTGAACCTTCGGCAAGGACGATAGAAACACGTACGGTTCGTGCATTTAGACCATTTTTAAAAGATACCGAAATGTAGAAAATCCGTTTCATATCGGGGGATCCGTTCTCTCACCGATCCGCCCCGGAATGCCGTTCATGTATGTTCGACTCACCGTGGCATACATATTGCTAAAACACCGATTTGTTCAACGTTGTGAAACGTTGGATGCGATGGTTGCTCTTATGCTCCTGTTCGCAACTGAATGTTAAACTTTATACTTCTGAGGCCACGCATGGTAACGACCAATAGTCCGAAAAAAATTCTCCTGCTGTATGAAATTAGTGATCTTCTAAATCATGATGATGATATTCACAAAGCGTTTTACCGGGTACTACGCCAAATGAACGAGACCATGGGCATGCTGCGCGGCATGATCAGTATTTTCAACCGACGGTCCGGTCAAATCTTTATTGAAGCGGCTTACGGGCTCACCGACGCTGAAAAAGAGCGCGGAAAATACAGTCTGGGAGAAGGGATCACCGGAAAAGTGGTCGAAGGCGGAGAACCGATTGTCGTTCGTGCGGTGGGTGACAACCCGGACTTTCTCGATAAAACCCAGTCTCGTAATGCTGACGAAAAAAAGGATATTTCGTACATTTGCGTACCCATCAAATGGCATAAAGAGGTAATCGGTACCCTGAGTGCAGACCGGCAGTTCGGTGCCCACCTGCCTCTCGAAGAAGATGTGAAACTGCTGACCATTATCGCGTCAATGATTTCTCAAAAAGTCAGCCTTCACCGCGCAGTGCACGAAGAGAATCAATCCCTGCTGGACGAGAATGCCAGATTGCAGGGCGAATTGAAGGAACGCTATAAACCCTCCAACATTATCGGAAACTCCAAAAGCATGCGCATCGCATATGATCTGGTCGCCAAAGTTGCACCCGCGCAGACATCTGTACTGCTCCTGGGCGAAAGCGGTGTCGGCAAGGAGCTGTTTGCCCACGCGATTCACTATAAAAGCCTTCGACATAATAAACCGTTTATTAAAGTGAATTGCAGTGCACTTCCTCCGAATCTGATTGAAAGTGAATTGTTCGGTCATCAGAAGGGTGCGTTTACCGGCGCGGTGAATACCCGCAAAGGCCGTTTCGAGCTGGCGGAAGGGGGCACCATATTTCTCGATGAAATCGGTGAACTGGGTCTGGATACCCAAACCAAACTGCTGCGGGTATTACAGGAAAGAGAGTATGAACGAGTCGGATGCGCAACGCCCATGCGGGCGGATGTGCGTATCATTGCTGCTACAAACCGCGATTTGACGCAGCGCATAAAAGACGGACAGTTCCGCGAGGATTTATTTTACAGACTGAATGTATTCCCAATCACCATTCCGCCCCTCCGGGAACGAAAAACCGATATTCCCCTGCTGCTGGACTATTTCATCGAAAAATACAGTCACTTCATGAATAAAAAAATATCGCGCATCTCAACACCGGCAATTGACATGGCCGTATCATATCATTGGCCTGGTAACGTACGAGAACTCGAAAACTGCATCGAACGTGCAGTGATCATGTGCGAGGGAGATGTGATTCGAAGCCAACACCTGCCGCCGACGTTACAGACGGTGAAGGCTGCCGACAGCAAGCCACGGGGAACCCTTCAGGCCCAATTGGATGCCATCGAATACGAGATCATTATGGAAGAGCTGAAGCGGTGCAAAGGGAATATGTCGAAAGCAGCGGAATCGCTCGGATTAACCAAACGAATCATGGGTCTTCGGGTGAAAAAATATGGCATCGAAATTAAAAACTACAAACACGTGGGCAGACAAGATGCCTCAACGGCACCGAATATCGCTGCTTCCCTGTAATTTCATCGCACCCAACCATCGGACTGCATTCGTCAATCTGTTGCTCGCGTATATGACTGATCCGATGGGGGGCTGCGCACCTCACACCGAACAGACCGCGCAGCAGGTTATTGAAAGCCTCCGGAATCATCCGACAGCATATATCCAGTTTGCCATGTATCGGCGAAAAATCGTCGGAATGGCGGTCTGCTTTGTGAACTATTCTACTTTTCAAGCTTCGCCGTTCATCAACATTCACGATCTGATTGTTTTGCCGCAATTTCGAAAAACCGGCATTGGAGAGGCACTGATCCACGGTGTCACACTGAAAGCGATGTCTCTTCAATGTGCCAAAGTTACCCTCGAAGTCAGAGACGACAACCACGTTGCAAAAACTCTTTACCGCAAAATGGGCTTCTGTTCGTGTACTCCAATGATGGAGTACCTGAACAAAAAAATTGCCGTTCCACCTCAAGAGTCTTTGCCCAATCCGATTGCCCACAAAGTTTCCAAAATGTAGGCGTGGGGTACCGTTCATACAAAATTGTAGCCGTTATTCCAGCGTCTACATAGACACAAAAACCGCATAAACACAGCGTTTTCGCACCTTCATTCAGCACTATTGTTCCTTGGCACAAGAACTGCTCAGAAGGTAAGCAGGTGGAAACAAAATGTTTCCTCTTTTTTGGGAGGCCCTATGCCCGCGATAGATATCTTAAAAGCACGACAGACACAGGTATATGAGAAGGGTCGCGATCATTTTACCATCGAGTGCAATAAAAAAAGTCTTTCCGGCGCGGTCAGCCAAAGGGCTTGCGTTTTTTGCGGCTCACGGGTGGTTTTATATCCGGTTGCGGACGCCGTCCACCTGGTGCATGGACCTATCGGCTGTGCCGCGTACACCTGGGATATTCGGGGGTCTCTGTCATCCGGTCCGGAACTGCATCGTCTCAGTTTTTCAACTGATTTGAATGAACACGACATTATTCACGGCGCAGAGCAGAAACTGGAGCGTTCAATTCGGGAGCTGGCAGCAAAATATAAACCCAACGCTGCTTTTGTCTATGCCACATGCATCGTCGGAATCATCGGAGACGACGTGGACGCGGTATGCAGAAAAATGACAAAGGAACTGGATATTCCGGTTATTCCCGTCCATTCGGAAGGCTTCAAGGGAACCAAACGAGACGGATACAAGGCGGCATGCGAAGCGCTGTTCAAACTGGTCGGCACAGCTGAACCGGAAGCCATAGAACCGTTGAGTATTAACATCATGGGAGAATTTAATCTGGCAGGTGAGGCATGGATGATACGCAAGTACTACGAAAAAATGGGTATTAATGTCGTATCTGTGTTTACCGGAGATGGCCGGGTGAACGATATAAAAAAGTCGCATCGCGCCTCACTCAATGTGGTTCAATGCTCGGGCTCAATGCTGGGTCTGGCGAAAATGATGAAAGAGAAATATGGCACACCGTTTATCCGTGTTTCTTTTTTCGGTATTGAAGACACATCGAACGCACTTTACGAAGTTGCAAAATTTTTCAAAAACGACAAAGTCTACGAGAAAACACAGGCGCTGGTGAAACGCGAAGTTGGCGGAATTTACCCTAAACTGCTCGAGTATCGAAAAGAGTTGCAGGGGAAAAAGGCAGCTGTTTACGTTGGTGGCGCTTTCAAGGCATTCTCGCTTATTCAGGCGCTTCGAGTTATCGGAATCGAAGTTGTGCTCGCCGGTTCACAGACAGGGACTCCTGAAGACTACGATACGCTCAAACGCCTATGCAATGAAGGAACCATCATCGTGGATGATTCCAATCCGGTCGAGTTGTCTAGATTTTCACTGGAAAAGCAGGCGGACCTGTTCATTGGCGGGGTAAAAGAGCGACCCATGGCGATGAAGCTGGGAATCGGCTTTGTCGACCACAATCACGAACGAAAAATAGCGCTGGCCGGATATGAAGGAATGATCAATTTCGCCCGAGAGGTGCATGCCACCGTGACGAGTCCCGTGTGGTCGTTCTATAGAAAGAAGGCGTGGTATGAGTAAAGCGGTCACCCAGAATTCATGCAGTTACTGCACGCCGCTTGGAGCCAGTCTGGCATTTAAGGGTATTGAAAACACCATTACAATGCTCCACGGGTCGCAGGGGTGCGCTACCTATATGCGTCGTTTTCTAATCAGTCATTTCCGTGAGCCGATAGACATTGCATCTTCCAGCTTCACAGAGGAAACCGCTATTTTCGGCGGAGGTCAAAACCTGCATCTGGGGTTGGACAATTTATCGTCGCAGTACGAACCGGAGTTAATCGCCGTTGCGTCAACCTGTCTTTCAGAAACCATCGGTGACGACCTGAATATGCATATCTCAGAATACAAAAAGAAAAAGGCGGGGCAACCCATCCCGGAAATCATTGCTGTATCCACACCCTCCTATAAAGGCAGCCATATAGAGGGGTTCTATATCGCGGTAACCGAGTTGGTGAAACATTTCAGCGAAGGGAAAAGCAGTCCGACGGGCCCTGTGAACCTGTTTCCAGGAATGGTTTCATGTGAAGACTTGCGTTACCTGAAGAGTGTTCTCCATGCGTTCAATGTTCCCTATATCATGGTTCCGGACTACTCAGAAACCCTTGAAGGTGGAAACTGGAAAAACCACCATCCGATTCCCCCCGGCGGAACCCCGGTTCGCGCATTGGCCCGGACAGGCATCGCCCGCGGATCTATCGAATTCGGGCAGGTTATTGACAAGAAGCAGAGCGCTGCAACCTACCTCGCAGAAAAAAGAGGGGTTCCAGCGGCAATGATACCTATTCCAATCGGTATTCACTGCAGTGACATTTTTTTCAAGACTCTCGAAGAAATTTCAGGAACGTCACTTCCAACTGAATTCAGACAAACCCGCGGTCGTCTGGTTGATGCATACGGAGATGCGCACAAATATGTATTCGGTAAGCGGGCGATTATTTACGGAGAAGACGACTTTGTCCTTTCCATTGCATCGTTCCTGCTCGAAATCGGCATGCAGCTGGCAGTATGCGGAGGATCGGGTCGTGGGGTTGGTTTTAAAGACAAACTGGTCGATTTGGTCCAGGCGAACGATGGCGAAATGCCGATCATTTATGAAGGTTCAGATTTCAAAGAAGTGGAGCTGGCAGCAATGCAAAAAGGTGGAGACATCTTTGTGGGCAACAGCAAGGGATACAAAATTTCAAGGTCGTTCGATATTCCTTTGGTTCGCATCGGTTTCCCCATTCACGACCGAGTCGGCGGACAACGCATACATCATCTGGGATACAAAGGCACTCTATACTTATTGGATCTCATCACAAATGAAATCATCCGAACCAAACAATCATTGAGTTCCGTTGCGTACAGCTACATATAAGGAGAACCACATGGATATTAGAAATCACCCCTGTTTCAACGGAGAAGCGAAATCGAAATACGGACGTGTGCATTTGCCGGTAGCTCCCAAATGCAATATCCAATGCAACTTCTGCAACAAGAAATATGATTGCGTGTCGGAAAGCAGGCCCGGGGTTACCAGTGCGGTGCTCTCACCGGAACAATCCATTGCATATCTGGAAGAACTGATGGAAAAAGCACCTAACATTTCGGTAGTTGGGGTTGCCGGTCCGGGAGACCCGTTTGCGAATGGTGATAACACCATGGAAACGCTGCGTATGGTGAGAAAGAAGTACCCGAACATGCTGCTATGTGTTGCAACGAACGGATTGGAATTAGAACCGTACATTGACGAACTGGTTGCGCTGGATGTCAGTCACATCACTATAACCATAAATGCGGTTAAACCTGAAGTCGCGGCCGGTATGTATAGTTGGGTACGGTTTAAGAAACATCGTTATTTGGGAATCGACGGAGCAAAAATCCTGCTTGAACAACAACATAAAGCACTGTCAAAATTGGTGAAGACAGATACGATTATCAAGATCAACACTGTGGTTGTACCCGGAAAAAATGATCATCATCTAAAAGACATCGGAAACTATCTGCTGGAAATGGGGGTCGACATGCAAAACTGCATGGCGTTTCATCCGGTAGAAAATACACCCTTCGAGGAAATCGATGAGCCGGATCCGCTGTTTATGGCGCAAATTCGCTTGCAGGCATCGGGATACATCGAACAAATGACGCATTGTTCCAGGTGCCGTGCCGATGCGGCTGGTAAAATTGGAGAATCCTGTTCAGCGATCGGTGCCGACGTGCTTCTGGAAAAATATTCCAAAATGCCGAAACGGCCCAAAGAACATCGCCCCTATGTGGCTGTGGTCAGCAATGAAGGGTTATTGGTAAACCGTCACCTGGGTGAAGCGACTGAATTTCTAATCTACAAAATTGATGAAGAAGCGCCATATTTTGTTGAAAAAAGGTCAGCACCGTCTCCAGGCGGTGGCGATAAACGCTGGGAAACCGTAGCTGCGATATTGTCGGACTGTCGGTCTCTTCTGGTACGCGACGCGGGTCCAAAACCTACATCAATATTGGACGAAAGCGGGATTCAAGTGCTCAGACTTGAAGGCCTGATTGACGACATTCTGCCCGCGATTCAACAGAAAAGCGAACTGGAGAAATATTACAAAACTGAAAAATTCAGCTGCAATTCAGGTAAAGGGTGCACCGGTAAAGGCATGGGGTGCATGTAGAAAGTAACTATACAATGACTCCATCTTTCAACCATTCGAACGCGACAATCTGGAAAATCAACGACACCACCCTGCGCGATGGAGAACAAATGCCCGGGGTCTTCTTTTCTGAAGACAATAAAATTGAAATATGTGAGCAACTGTTGTCAATCGGCATCAATGATATTGAAGTGGGTTGCGCACCGCTACTTAATAAAGACACAAAATTTGTTCAATATCTGTCGCATCATCCGGAAAAGGAGAGATTCAGTGTCTGGTGTCGGGCAACGCAATCAGATGTGGAAGATGCGCTACGTCTGGGATTCAACAAGATTCACGTCAGTATTCCAGTGTCTGATTTTCAATTGGGGCATATGGACAAAAGCCGCACCTGGGCGATGAAGACCACGCAGCAGTTGATTTCGTTTTTACGCCGACATGTGCCGTTCATCAGCGTCGGGGCACAAGATGCAACGAGAAGCGACCTTGATTTTCTAATTAATTTCTTGGACATCCTCGATTTCTTCAAAGTGAAGCGGTTTCGATTTTCCGATACGGTTGGTATCGCAATGCCCGGTCATATCGCAGCAATGTCCACCCGATTGAGAAACCATTTTAACGGAGATATCGAATTTCACGGTCACAATGATCTGGGTCTTGCTACCGCGAACTGTATTGCCGCGCTTCAACACGGTTCAACAGAAGTCAGTACAACAATTTCCGGAATCGGCGAGCGTGCCGGGAATGCGTCTCTTGAACAAGTCGCGTGTGCAATTCAATACGGATTACACAACCAAACCGATATACTATTGTCGGAGTTGCAACCCATATGCGAATATGTATCTCAGTGCGCCCGCGTTCCAATTTCCCCCAATCAACCCATCACCGGAAAGTTGGCCTTCAGTCATGAATCCGGCGTGCATTATAGTGGTCAACTAAAACATCCACTAATGTATCAACCTTTTGATGCCGAAGATGTCGGACGAGAAAGTGAACTTGTTCTCGGTCGGCATTCCGGTTCAAGCGCAATCTGTGATGTTCTGCAAAAAAAAGGAATTCCCATTTCAAGGCAATATGCAAGAACACTCATCAAACAGCTTCAGCGATTGTATCCCCAAAAGGGAACATATGAACTGAATGATTTATTACATACACTATCTGTTTATTCCCATACGCAAGCGAACTGAGCTGGGCTGTTCCCTTCTAGACTGCCTCCTCCGGAGCACGGAAAGAACCGATTCGTGAGGAAGCAACGTACCAATTGAGCTTTCTCTTCGCGGCGACAATTTTGCGATTGTCCTGGCTAACTGAGCACGCGGTTTGCGGGTCTGGTTTGCGTCCGGCGTTTGTATATAAAAATGGAAATAGGACATTTATCATAGTCACTGCGTTACGCGTTCAACTGTACAAGCCAATCCATAATCTTCCGAAAGTACGCTGATGTTGATTTCGAAAAAAACCCTCCCGAAATGCTACCGCAATGTATAAACCATTGCCCAATTTTCGCTACCATATGGCTGTAACCTTTATAAACACTGCATCGTAGAGATTTGGCACACCTCGTGCTTTAGCGACAATCATCGCTGGCTCAAACTTAGATGAGCCCTAAATCCACGGAGGTAAGAAAATGCGAAAAATAGCTATCTATGGTAAAGGCGGAATCGGTAAATCTACTACAACTCAAAATACTGTGGCCGGTCTTGCCGAAATGGGAAAAAAGGTCATGGTTGTCGGTTGCGACCCCAAAGCGGATTCCACACGACTGCTCTTGGGCGGCCTGGCTCAGAAAACCGTTCTTGATACATTGAGAGAGGAAGGCGATGACGTCGAACTCGAAGATGTGCTGCGTACCGGTTATGGGAACACTAGCTGCGTTGAATCCGGCGGACCCGAGCCCGGAGTAGGCTGTGCGGGCCGAGGTATCATTACCTCAATCAATCTGCTTGAGCAGTTGGGTGCCTATGAAGAAGACAAAGGGTTGGACTACGCATTCTACGATGTTCTCGGTGACGTTGTATGCGGGGGCTTCGCCATGCCTATTCGAGACGGCAAAGCCGAAGAGATTTACATCGTTGTATCAGGCGAAATGATGGCCATGTACGCCGCCAACAACATCTGCAAAGGCATTGTAAAATATTCCGATTCAGGCGGTGTTCGCCTCGGCGGTCTGATTTGCAACAGCAGAAAAGTAGACAATGAGAAAGAAATGATTGAAGAACTCGCCAAACGGTTAGGTACTCAGATGATCCACTTTGTTCCGCGTGACAATATGGTCCAAAAAGCTGAAATTCATCGTAAAACTGTTATCGATTTCGATTCCACGCACGTTCAGGCAGATGAGTATCGGAAGTTGGCCAAAAATATCGATAACAACGACATGTTTATTGTTCCGAAACCAATGGCCATTGAAGATTTAGAAAAACTGCTAATTGACTTCGGCATCGCCAACTAAGATTTTTTGAGGAGGACTAACATGGCAACTACATATTTAATGGTTCGATCCATCATTCGCCCCGAAAAAACAGACACCGTTCTGGAGGCGTTGCTCGAAGCGGGTTATCCCGCGGTAACCAAGATTCCTGTTTTCGGACGTGGTAAACAACGAGGCTTGAAAGTAGGCGAAGTAACATATGACGAGCTTCCCAAAGAAATGCTCATCTGTGTTGTTCCCGAATCAGACAAGGATTTCATTGTTAAAACCGTTGTCGAAAAAGCAAAAACCGGAAAAGGCAGCTACGGTGACGGAAAGATTTTCGTCACGCCGGTAGATGAGATTTACACTATCAGCTCTGGGCTAAAACAAGAGTAAATCAAGCCTTACGGCAAAGGAGCGTTTTCGATGAAAGAAATCATGGCAGTAATTCAACAGAATAAAGTCAACGTTACCAAAAAGGCGTTGTCTAATGCCGGTATCACCTCTTTCACCGCAACCGGTCGCGTCTCCGGACGAGGTTTGGGTTTGGTGGACATGAAAGTCCTCCATGGTGCGGAGGAAGGCGATACCCAGGCAATCAGTATGCTTGGCCAAGGTCCTCGGTTAATTCCGAAACGACTGATCACAGTGATCGTATCCGACGATTGGGCAGAAAGAACCATTCAGGCGATTATTAAGGCCAATCAAACCGGTAACCACGGCGACGGAAAAATATTCGTTCTGCCCGTATATGAAGCGACACGAGTGCGAACAGCTGAAACGGTATCCGGACCAAGCGGTGGAAACGTTCTCGATTCGTCTGGAGGAATTGAATAATGACCGACAAAAAAACATTACCGAACCCAGAAGAATTCAAAAAAGAAATTCTCGAAAAATACCCAACGAAAGTTGCCAGAAAACGAAGCAAAGCAATGGTAACAGTGGGCAGTGAAGGCGATGCGCCGGTTATTCAAGCAAATGTAAGAACAGTCCCTGGAATTATTACCCAGCGCGGCTGTTCATACGCCGGATGCAAGGGTGTGGTTCTCGGGCCGACGCGTGATATTATCAACATCACCCACGGCCCCATCGGCTGCGGTTTCTACAGCTGGTTGACACGCCGGAATCAGACCAAACCTGAAACTGAAGAAGCAGAAAACTTCATGGCATACTGTTTCTCAACCGACATGCAGGAGGAAAACATTGTTTTTGGTGGAGAAAAGAAACTGCGTCAAGCCATTCAGGAAGCCTACGATATGTTTCATCCCAAGGCCATCAGCGTTTTTGCTACATGCCCTGTGGGTCTTATCGGCGACGACATACATGCGATTTCCAGAGAAATGAAAGAAAAGTTCGGCGACTGCAACGTATTCGCATTCAGTTGTGAAGGGTATAAAGGCGTCAGTCAATCCGCTGGTCACCACATCGCAAACAATCAGATTTTCAAGCATGTTGTTGGAAATGACGACACTTCGCTTGAAGGTGAATTCAAAATCAATATGCTGGGTGAATACAATATCGGCGGCGATGCCTTTGAGATTGAGAGAATTCTCGACAAATGCGGCATCACGTTGGTTTCCACGTTCAGCGGTAACTCCAGCATCGATCACTTTGCCCGCTCCCACACGGCTGATTTGAATCTGGTGATGTGCCATCGTTCTATCAACTACATGGCAGATATGATGGAAACCAAGTTCGGTATTCCATGGCTTAAAGTCAATTTCATCGGAGCGGAAGCCACCGCGAAATCACTTCGAAAAATCGGCGATTACTTTGAAGATAAAAAATTAAGCAAGAAAATCGAAGAAGTAATTGCCGAAGAAATGCCTGAAGTAGAGAAAGAAATTTCAGCCATTCGCCCCAATACCGAAGGCAAGCTGGCTATGCTGTTCGTCGGTGGTTCCCGAGCGCATCACTACCAGGAACTTTTCAGTGAGCTGGGTATGGAAACCGTAAGCGCCGGATACGAATTCGGTCACCGCGACGACTATGAAGGCCGAGAAGTCCTTCCCAGCATCAAACTCGATGCGGACACACGGAACATTGAAGAGCTCAAAGTTGAAAAAGACCCGGAACGGTATAATCCACGAAAAACCGAAAAACAACTTGCCAAACTGGAAAAAGAAAAAGGACTCGAATTCAGCACGTATCACGGTATGTCACAGGAAATGAAGAAAAACGCCATGGTTATTGACGACATCACCCAGTGGGAAACCGAGAAATGGATTGAATACTACAAACCCGACGTATTCTGTGCCGGTATCAAGGAAAAATATGCCGTGCAAAAAATGGGTGTACCGCTGAAACAGCTTCACAGCTACGACTACGGTGGTCCGTATGCCGGATTCAAAGGTGCGATCAATTTCTACAAAGACATCGAACGCATTACCAACACGAAAGTCTGGTCACTGATTACTCCCCCGTGGGATTACACCAATGGCCTCACCGCGGATCTGGTCAGCAACGGCTGAACGTGAGTTACTGAACGGAGAAATAAAATGCTTTTAAGACATACACTCAAAGAAGAAGTGAAGCGTGAGGCACTTACCATTAATCCGGCAAAAACATGCCAGCCGGTCGGTGCGATGTACGCTGCGCTGGGTATTCACAGCTGTCTGCCGCACAGCCACGGTTCTCAGGGTTGCTGCGCATATCATCGAAGTGCGCTGACTCGTCACTACAAAGAACCGGTAATGGCGGCAACCAGTTCATTCACCGAAGGTTCTTCTGTGTTCGGCGGTCAGTCCAATCTCATTCAGGCGATTAATAATATTTTCACCGTGTATGAGCCCGAAGTGATTGCCGTCCACACCACATGTCTATCTGAAACCATCGGCGACGACGTAGACCAGATTGTGGCCAAAGCCAAGGACGACGGAAAAATACCCGAGGGTAAATTTGTGATCCATGCCAGCACACCGAGTTATCAGGGCTCGCACGTCACCGGATACGCCAACATGCTCAAGGGTATTGTCAAGGGATTTGCGCAGCCGAGCGACGTTCCCAGAGATCAGCTGAATGTCATCACCGGGTGGGTTGAACCTTCAGACATGCGCGAAATCAAACGGCTATGTCATATGATGGGCGTTAAATTCGTGATGTTCCCAGATACCTCAGATGTACTCGATGCACCGCAAACGGGCAAGCATCAGATGTACCCCGATGGCGGAACGACGATTCCCGAACTTCAAAGCACCGGAGCCAGCAGCCACTCTCTCGCACTAGGGGAATGGTCCTCTCTCGAGGCCGCTAAGGAATTGGACAGAAAATGCAAAGTTGCATACGACGTTTTAGAAATTCCCATCGGAATTAAAGCCACAGACCGCTTTGTCTCATCGCTTTCAAAGCACGGCAACGTGGATGTTCCCAAAATGATCACCACAGAGAGAGGCCGCGTCGTCGATATTATTACCGACATGCAGCAGTATCTCTGGGGCAAGAAAGTCGCTTTGTGGGGTGACCCGGACATCTTGGTTCCCCTCGTAGAGTTCCTGGTGGATCTTGAAATGAAACCCACGTACATCGTGAGTGGAACACCTGGCAAGAAGTTTAAACAGAAAATGGAAGCAATTCTGAAAGACGCTGTCCCGGATGCAAAAGTCGCGAATGGTCCCCAGGCAGATATGTACCTGATGCACCAGTGGATCAAAAATGAACCGGTGGACCTGCTCATTGGAAACACCTACGGAAAATACATCGCAAGAGACGAAGACATACCATTTATGAGGCTGGGCTTCCCGATCCTCGATCGTATTGGACATAGCTACTTCCCCACCGTCGGGTACAGCGGCGCTATGCGTCTCCTTGAAAAAATGCTCGGTCTGTTTATGGACCGCCAGGACAGAGATGCA
Organism: Deltaproteobacteria bacterium; assembly: GCA_016936575.1. GTDB lineage: Bacteria > Myxococcota_A > Polyangia > JAAYKL01 > JAAYKL01 > JAFGXQ01. The sequence goes on along the minus strand of JAFGXQ010000066.1, from coordinate 7,196 downwards.
CCGGAAGAAAGTTTTGAACTGGTCATGTAATCGGAAAGGAGAAGAAAAATGGAAAAACCAAAGCATCATATTTTTGTTTGCGGCAGCTTCAGAACCACCGGTGAGCCGAAAGGCATTTGCCACAAAAAAGGGTCTTTGAATCTGCTGGGATACATTGAATCCGAACTGATCGATCGCGACATGGACAGTATCCAGGTGTCTTCCACCGGTTGCCTGAAAGTTTGTGACCGCGGTCCGGCCCTGGTGATTTATCCCGAAAACATCTGGTACGGTGGTGTAGACTCTGAAGATGTCGTTGATGAAATTCTGGATGCACTCGAAGAGGGCGAAACCGCTGAAAAGTATGTCATCACCTGAAGCACCTCGCCGCATCGCACGCTAACCTTGTAACCCCATTCCTACAATAGATTATGAATTCGGCTTTTTCACATATGGTAGCGTGGTTTTGTATCTGGGTGGAGTCGGCGTGGGCCGATACGGCGTGGGCGTTACGGAGGGCCGAAACGGCATCGGTGTGGGTTTGGCGGGCGGTACCGGTGGGAAGGTACTTCTCCGAATGATTTGCTGCGCCCTGGTTTCCTCCACTTCCATGGGGGCTTCGGGCATTTCTTCGAATGCATGTCGCAGCCCTTGCGGCAATCGCATGAAACGAGCCCCGGCGATATAAACACCGTGCTCTTTTTCGACTCTCTCCACCTGCACACTGCATTCCTGCGGCATTTCAGAATCGTCGAGGTACACCATGCACGACAGGGTTTCCCCCCGCTCCATCTTTTCTTCAGCGACGAGCATCACCCCCCCCGCGCCCAGATTCATAATTCTCGCAGAAACCCATGTATCGTTTATTTTCAATTTTGACTCGTGCTCGCTATTGCGGCGAGGGCCCGAACGGCGGCGATCAGCCACTTCACCTGCCGCGAATTTTAACAGAAACGCTGCTTTTGCTTCATCTTCACCCTGAAACTGAAACCCGATTCCGGAAGGCAATGAAGAACTCCATGCCCTCGGCCGACGGTGCCAGGCAACAACACCATTGAGCTCCATCACATCACGTAAACCGATGAGCTGAAGCTTCAAGGTGAGCGAGTCTCCCAAACCGAAATATTCATCTGTACGCAAAAACAATCCGCCACCGGGCAAATCCTTCAAATAGGAATCCAGAAATTGTGTTTTCGTCACGGTTGCGTGAATGGATTTCGGTTGCACGATCTTGTCCTTTTTCTCATTCACCTGCTATTTTATCCATTATTTCCAATACTGTCCATCGGCTTTTACAGCCAGACTGAATTTTCATCTACTGAAAAAGCGGCTGAATCCGCGTGTTTTCGGGGAAACACGAGAAAATAGTCTTTGCGAACGGGCCGAGCTTATTTTTCGTTATCGGCGAAAACGTAAAATGAATAGCTCTGACGATTTCAGATGTATCTGCACGTCGTGCAAAAGAGGAAGGAAAACATCATCTTGTGTGAAAGTTTGAAGCTTAAAGAAAGTAAGAAAACCCGGCCCGTCCCCTTATGCTAACAAAAAGTTCGGTTCGCCAGAATGGAAATCAAAGAGCAAGTGGGATTCCTGAGAAGAAAGGCGCTGTCTTTGCTGACAAGTTTTTGATATCTTTTCCGATTGCGATATGCGATCGTCAGTCATGTTCAAGCCAACCGACCGTCAACGAACAATATTTGAAGTAGAGAATAAACTCCCCCGGAATGTCCAGGAGCGGCTGAGGAGTTCCTGGTCCGAAGGGTTCCAGGCCCGGGTTTTACCGATATTGCTTGATGCGGAACATATGTTTTCGGCGCTGTACAACAATGCAAAGGGGCGTCCGAATTGGAGCATCGCACGCATGCTCGGTATTTGTGTTTTGCAGGAAATATTTGATCTGGACGACCAGAAGGCGTTGGACTGTCTGGCCTTTGACATTCGCTGGCAGCATTCGCTTGGTATCACGCCGGAGGAATCGTATCTGTCGCGTCGTTCTCTAGTCGATTTTCGCAGTCGTCTGGTATCGTATGACCCGAAAATGAAGATGGTGCGCGCTGTTTGAGCAAGTAGGTGCTGCGGCAATTAATGACCTCGGTATTTCGGCAAAAGAACAGCGACTCGACTCCACGCTGATTGTTTCCAATATCTTCACGCGGGGACGTGTGGAACTGTTCCGCAAGACGCTGGTTCATTTTTTCGACTGGTTGTCGCATGAGTTTCCCGAACGGCTGTCGATTCTGCGGCTGGATACACGGAAGTGGTACGCAAAGACTCAGGAGGGCGGATGGTTTGGCAAAATTGACAAAGATAAAGCGAAACAGCTTCTGGCCGACCTGGCCGACAAAGTTTATGAAGCGGTGCGGACCTTCGGCAAAGATAAGCAGATTGCCGCAGCTGAGCCATACCAGCTTGTAGCGCGATTGTTTACAGAGCACTGCAAGGTGAAAAAGGACACAGGCAATAACGATGACGGTGATTCAGGAGCCGGTAGCACCGGGGATGACTCGCCGGAGAAACTCGAAGTGCGCAAGGCACCGGAATCACCAGGCAGTTCACTCCAGTCTCCGTACGACCCAGACGCCGGGTGCGGCTACAAAGTACCTGGTTATCTGGTCCACGTGACCGAAACCTGCAACAATGAAAGTGCGGAAATCATCACCGACTACGATGTCACTCCGGCAGGAGAGACCGATCGTGGCAAAGACGCCGGGGTCATCGACCGCCTGATCAAAAGTGGCGTGCAGCCCAATGTATTATATGAGGATGGCGGTTATCCTACCGCACAGAGTCTTATTGACGCCACCGGAAAGGGCACCCGGCTCATCACACCGATGAGTAACGGGCGGCTTCCCGAAGGGACAATTGGGCGAGATCAGTTTCAATTTGATGAATCGGGAATGCGCTGTCTAAAATGTCCCTGCGGTCACGCGCCAATACGCCATGGATTAAGAACCACCGGTAAAAATCTTCCGCCGACCATGCACGCATATTTCGACGGTGCAGCCTGTCGTGCCTGTGCGCTGCGGCCAAAGTGTATCGTTAGGAAACCAAACAACAGCAAGAAAGGCAGCTTTCATCTGGAAATCGGCGCTCATCTCATTGCGCGTGACACAAATCTCACCGAGCAGACAGATGACCGATGGTGGGACGGATACAAAATTCGCTCCGGTGTCGAAGCGACGATGTCGGAGCTAAAGCGTGGTCACGGAATGGGCAAGCTGCGAGTACGCCGAATGCCACGCGTGCGCCTAGCGGTAAGTCTCAAAATAATGGCATGCAACGTAAAACGCTGGCTGCGCGCCGCTGATAACGCGGGAGGAACCGCTGGAGTGCCGTGCTGCAATACAGCCGCGCTGATATTTGCCTGTCAGGCGCTTCTCAGACACAGCAAGCTATTTGAATGCCTGATATGGCTAACTCGCGTAAGTCTGGTCGCCTGAACGACATTGGCTCGCTGAGCGCAGTGGGATTTTTCGACGGGATAGGGATAAAAACGCGCTTTTCTTCTCAGGAATCACAAGTTACGTCCGTCCCTGCCCCCCCCCCCGTCCCTGGAAAACTTCATCCAGTCGATTTCGGTGCCCATAGCGCGTAAATCAGAAGTGTAACCCAGCCCTGTGGAAACATGAAGAATACTCGGAGCGATAAAACGAGCGAGAACTACTTATTGAAAAGAGTTCGGACGGGACGGAGAGTTGCATCTTCCCGTCTTGCGGTCTCATCCTCTGGAAACTGCCAGGCTGAGCGTGTAACGCAACCAATACCACAATACCGGCCTCCACGGAGATCTTTGCTATGCCCTTCTTTACGTCCTATCGGGTCCACTAAATCTTCTCCAGGATGTCCATCCATAAAATCCAAAGACTCTCCATCAGTGAAGTAGTCCACCCACTCCATTGCGTTTCCAATTACATCATACAACCCCCACGCATTTTGCTGCTTTCGGCCAACTGTATGCAACCGATCACCGGAATTGAAACAATACCACGCGATATCATTCAAATTTGCCTGATCTCGGCACAAACTTTTAGGTTCTTCCTGCAAGTCTCCCACGTAGGTATCAGTGGTTGTTCCTGCTCGTGCGGCATATTCCCACTCTGCAGTCGTCGGTAATCGATAGCCTGGACAGTCGTACCAGTTATCGAACTTGTGAATCTCTCCGGCACACCGATACATATCCGGTTCATTCGCACACAAAGGTTCCTCTACACACCTAACATTGGAATAATCCGGTTCATTCACATTCCCACTACCGGCAAACTCACCCTCACACGCAGTCAAATCATAACACTCCTCAAAGCCCTCCTTTGTTGACAGTGCGTTGCAGTAGGCGGCTGCTTCGTAAAAATTCACAAACACTACCGGCAAGTTTGGGGATTCAACATATTGTTGAGGCAATTCTAAACCGGCCTGTATCCACTGATGCTGTGTCACCTCGGTTTCAGCCATTAAAAAATCTCGCGTTAGGGTTACATTTACTTCGTCTTCAGCATACGCTGCGCGACACGGCCTATCTTCAGGAGAACCGAACACAAAATTTCCGGCGCGTATCGTTTTCCAAGCAACCCCCCGAGGGGGGGACGTATCAGAATCAAAAAGCGTATCCGTGTTTGAATCAGTGACTGACACGGAGGATGTGTCCGTCTCACTATCGCGCTGAATGCTATCATTCACTCGATTGTTGCATGCCATGGTACCAATTAAAAGAACTGCTAAGCCTACCGCTTCGATCTCTCGTGCTGTTAACATGTTACAGTTCATTGTTCACTCCAGCTCGACGACTAAGCTCTACAAAATTATCAAATTGATCGTTGCTAAACATCGGCTGGGTATCCGTATCCATTGCTAATTCCACCGCGTCCTTCAAATCCGAATACGTCACCCCTTTCACAATTTCACTATTAGCACTGGTATCTGTATCCGCATACAATGTACCATGTTCGACAACATCCAATAGTTCCGCCACTTCCAACCGTGCATTTTGGTCACCCGATGTATTCAACTCCCAGAAAAACTTCATCCAATCGATTTCAGTACCCATTGCGCGCAAATCAGAAGTGTAACCCGGACCTGTGGCGTTTTCATCGGCAGTACCAATACAATGTTGATTGCGCCAAACCTTCCACTCGTCAATTGTTTCACTCAAATTGCACTCCACCGGCACTGGGGATTGTACCACTTTCCAATCGGACATCGCGACAACGTTTGTTTCATCAGAATCATAAATACCGTCGCTATCTTTGTCTTCGAAAGCTAAATAATCCCAATTCTCAGTAAACCATGGCGCCGCATCATAACATCGCGGTTGATAATCATACCGGCAATCATCATCACTGGGATCGCAGGGTGCACAAGCATCTATCATTGGATCACTGCAATATAATGTGCCAGTTGGGCATTCCGGTACGTACATCCACTTGCTGTAACCCATCACACAATCTGTATCTGTCGGCTCATTCCACATTTTCGCCGAATAGAAATTGGCAAATCCTTCATTGACCGCGGCGGTGGGATGTTCCAACGATTGCATACAATGCAATGAAACCGTTCCTAACGTTCCAATGGCGCATTTGCATTCGTCCGGAAGCGAGGGAGAAGTGGACGTTGTTTTCAAATTCGCAAATTCGTCGTACATGACAACATCATATTCCGCGGACCGAATAAAACTATTGGATGCTTTGAAGTGTAGCAGATGTCCCAATTCGTGCGCGACAGTAAATTTCCGTGTGGCATCTCCATGAAACATTACGCTATCAGCGCGCAATATCACATGAGGATCATAAGGAGTTGTCCCTGCGGTATCGCCATCCCTTCCTTTGCAAATAACCGACATATCGTCATTCACTTTTGACAGCCCCATATCCACCCCTTCCACGTTACGCTTGAGCAAATGACTTACGATTGCCGCAGCTTTTGTATACTCATTGTTATAGTCGAAGGAAAACACTCTTCGTTCCCTTGCATTCCCACTCCAGAACATGTCTGCATCAGTAAAGGTCTTGGATATTCTAAAAATGGGATCATCAACTTCTTTTTCGGTGATTTTCCACCGATAATTATCTTCGATTTTCGTCCCAGCTTCATGATACCCAAGAGTTCCAAGCAGTTCAAAAGTGAATTCAACCTCTGTATTTTCATCCTGGGGTTCGAGCTGTAAAAATGAAGGCGAAAGATCCTCCGGCACACAGCCGTCCTTATCAAGAGGATAAAACCCGGTCCAGTTATCATACGCTTTGACCGCGCCGTTTATAGAAAACTTCGCATAGGCAAAACTTGCGGGAACATATTGTTTTTCGCGACTGGCGTATTCATCTTCACCTTGGCCTCCGACCCATTGCACATGCCAAGCTGCACAGATCCGTCTATTATCAATACTGGCATTGGGAATCACATCGTATTGCATCCACCAACCGCTATCATCCGGTTCCTCAAGTGTCCATTTTCCATCGGGACCGATCGGACGGGTTTCATCTCCGGCAGTCAATTCAGTGCCATCGGCGCTCACCGTAAATTCATGAAATATCAAATCACGCGTTTCGCCATCAAAAACACCGGGTTCTTTATCTCTCAACCGTACATCAAACTCCACATCGTCTGTAATGGGATCTGTCATAGCCCATACAAAATGAATTCCACTGGCATGGGCAATAGGCTTTGTACATGACGTAAATGGCAAATCATTGTCTTTTGTGCAAACAGGTTCAGTACGAGTTCTACCGTCCAACAGCGCCCTAAAATAGAGTTCACTGACTGCACTGTTTTTTATTGTATAATCAGTGATGATGATTTTCCAGATAGGAACATCGTCAGGTGCGGGAACGGGTATCTCGAACGGAATCGAATCATAATCAAGTTCATCCCAATCCCCATCTGGAGGATCTAGTGGTACAATACCCAGATACGGATAATTATTTACATACTCCGGTTCAATGTAGCCCTCGGTATCAACTGTTGCAGCATATACGCGCCGTACGGTGGGTGGTGGAGCGTGAGCCAGTGAAGTCGGCAAACTGTTGCTTAATTCCTTTGGCATAAACGTATAATCATCCATCGTACACCCCCTCACCATACTATCCGCACATACGGTATTCCCCGAAAGGGTCCAACACAGATTATCACCTACGAAGGGCAGCCAGTAGTATTTTTCGTGCACGCCGGGGGCGAATACCTGCAGCGGTCCCTGGCGTTCCTTTTCGGTTTCGATGTTATTGCGGGCG